>JBBQRO010000075.1:0-15236 GCA_038214685.1 Acidimicrobiales bacterium | reverse complement strand
TGAAGACGTCGTCGGGGAGCGCGTTCTCGGCGCTCCTCGAGACCCGCGACTTCGTCGAGCAGCTCCCTGGCCGGGTCAACAAGGTCATGGACGCCGTGACCGAAGGAACCTTCGAGCTCAAGGTGCACGCCTTCGACGAGGCCGAGCTGTTCCGGGGGCTGCAGAAGCTGGCCAACCGCCTGACCATGGGCCTGGTGCTGGCAGCCCTCATCGTCGGGGCCGCCATGCTCATGCAGGTCGAGACCTCATCCAAGCTCCTCGGCTACCCTGCCGTGGCCATCCTCTGCTTCCTGGCCGCCGCCAGTGCAGGTTTCGTGCTCATGGTGTCGATCGTGCGGTCCGATCGCAGCACCTCCAAGCCCAAGAGGAAGAGCTAGCGGTGAGGGATGTCGAAAGAGGGGTCGGGGTTCTTGTCCGGTAGCGAGCGTGGGGGAGAGGGTCGCTCTTCCGTTGCGGATGAGCGCGACCTGGCCGGCGATGAGCGGGACCGGGCGGGTGACGAGCGGGACAGCATTGGGGATGAGCGGGACCAGGCGGGGTACGAGCGGGACCTGGTGAGCAACGGGCGCGGTCGGGCTGGCGTGGCCCGGGATCACGCTGGCGACCTGCGGGACGCGGTGAGCGACGAGCAGGACCAGGTGGGCGATGCCCGGGACCAGGCCGGTGATGAGCGAGACGATGTCGCTGGGCGTCGCGATCGCGTGGCACAGCGGCGCGATGGGGCGGCGAAGGAGCGCGACCGGGCGGGGGATGTGCGGGATCAGGAGGCCGAGCGGTCAGAGGCTGAAGGGAGGTCGGAGACGACGCCAGATGAGAGGCGCCGCGCCGCCCTGGCGCGCCAACAGGCAGCGTCCGATCGGAGGGGATCCCAGCAGGATCGCCAGGCCGGTGCTGGGGAGCGCACACACTCCGAGTCCGATCGCGACACCTCACGGTCCGACCGCAGGGCAGGAGCGGGCGAACGCAGTCATGCCGAGCTGGATCGAGACACGTCGCTTGCCGATCGTCAGGCAGGGGCCAGCGAACGCTCGCACGCCTTCGACGACCGCGACACCGCCCGCGCCGATCGCACGGCTGGGGCCAGTGAGCGCTCGTTCGCCAGAGAGGACCGGGACACCTCGCTCGCCGACCGCGGGGCGTCCGCAACGGATCGCGAACTCCTATCGTTCGATGGCCTCACGGGTGTGTACCGACGCGGTCCAGGGTTCGTCGAGCTCGAGCGTGAGATATCACGAGCTCAACGCATGGCAGAGCCGCTTGTGCTGGCGTTCATCGACGTAGATCACCTCAAGGACGTGAACGACTCGCTCGGTCACGCCGCCGGCGATCGGCTCCTCGTCGAGGTTGCCGCTGCCTTCCGGGCCAACCTCCGACCCCACGATCTGATCATCCGCTACGGGGGCGACGAGTTCGTCTGCGCGATCTCCGGTATGGCGCCGGAGGAGGTGGCGACGCGGCTCACGCTGGTGAACGCACTCCTCGTCGACTCCCACGAACACGGCTCGGTGTCGTACGGACTGGCGGAGTATGAACCGGCCGATTCGACCGAAAGCCTCATCGCACGGGCAGACGCTGCGCTCTACGTCGGACGGCAGCGCCGGCGAGGCTCCGGCGCCTGACCATCGAAACCCTCAAACGTTCATCCACCGGCCAGGCGCGACGGCGATAACCTCTGCGGCCCGAGGGCGGACCGAACGCCTCCGCGGCCCAGGGGGAGAAGCGATGCGCTGTCCCCCCGGACCGGCTCTAGACCTGGCGAATGTCCTTCTTCACCTGGTTCCAGATGGTGTCGGTCGTGCTGCCGACGGCGTGCTTCTTCTTCACGTGCTCCGCAACCTTCTGCTTCAACTCATCCTCTGAATTGGCTTTCCCCTGCCACCTGCAGGCGTGATCAGCGTCCCTTCACCTGAACTGGTATGCCACGTGTTCCTCCTGGTTGGGTCCTCAGGCATTGTGCCGCTCTAGGTACGGCGCCGGCCGCCATCCCGGATGACGAGGCGCGGGTAGGCGACGTCCACCAGCACCGGCGCCGTTCGGTGCGCACCGGCCCCTTCTGGCAGCGTCAGCACCTCCGCGACCGACAAGACGTCACCTTGCAGGAAGCGTCGACACCTGGCGCGACTCACCCCACCAGCCACTGGGCGAGGGTGTCGAGCTCGGTGACCGGGACGGTGGCCTGGAACACCACGGTGCCCGACACCCAGCGGGCGAGGACGTCGGCGTCGGGCGGGTGGCGATCGACTAGCAGCTGGGTGCTTGTCGTCCCGAAGCGGCCGACCACCCGGTGGCCGGCCGTCCTGACCGGCAGCCGGCGCAGGGCCAGGCCCAGCTGACGGCTGAGGACCTCCCAGCGGCCCTCGGCCACGACTGGTCCGCCCGGGACGAGCACCCGGAGCCGGTCGCGGTGGACGACCCAGTCGAGGTCGACCTGGCGCCTCCAGGCCGCCACCTCGCCCGGCGGGGCTCCGCTCGCCACCCCGAGCAGCGCATCGACGGTGTCCGCCACCGACGCGCCCACCTCGAGGACGAGCAGCACCAGCTCGCAGTCCCGGGTCTGAAGCCATGACGCGAACCGCCCGACGTCGCCGTCGACGAGCACGAGGAAGGCCGCCACGTCCTCGGCGACCCGGCGTCCGGCGACCGCAGCCTCGTGGCGGCAGGCGGTCACGAAGGAGAGCCGGAGGGCAAGGGACGGCCGGGCGGGCGGGGCGACGCCGAGCACCACGGACCAACGGCCGCCGGGGGCATCGGCGTCGAGCAGCCCGGCGTCGAGCAGCCCGGCGTCGCCGGCCCTCCAGCGCTCCGATGGCGGGCCAGCCTCGGTCACCAGCAGCACCCCCGGCGGATCGGTTCAGGACCTCGACAGCGTGTCGTCCCACTCGGCTGCGGTCGGTCCGACGACATCCTGAACATTAGGGGCGCCGCCGCCCGCCCCGCGGTACCCTGCGGCTGGTGTCAGAGTCCGCCCGGGAGCAGGCAGATCCGGCCAAGGACGCGGCCGATGTCGCCGACGTCGCGGCCTCCGGGACGGCCGAGCTCGCCCGCGGCGCCCCGCTCAGCACGGCCGGGACGCCGCCCCGGCCTGAGGCTCGGGCGCCCGGCATGGTCAACAGCGTCCAGCGATCGGCGGGCAACCGGGCAGCCGCCGCATTCGCAGGGACACCTCGTGGCGGCCCCGTTGTCGTCCAGCGGACGCCGAACATGGATGCGCTCGACGACCACCTCGACGACTTCAACACCGACGAGGACGCGGTCATCGACCTGTTCCGGATCATGCAGCCGGCCGAGAAGGCCCAGGTCATCGCCCGGTATCGCGACAAGCTGGCCAATTGCTTGAACTTCTCCGAGATGAGGCGGGCGCTCGTGCACCTGAACCCGCCGCTCGAGACGAAGTTGACCTGGCTGAAGGCGGCGTCGATCATGACGCGGGCGATCTCCTACGGCGAGATACGGAGCCTCATCACCGCTGCACCCGGACAGGTCACGGCGCTGCACACCAGCACCTGGAAAAGATTCTTCATCGACGTGTGCGACAACCGCACGATCGTCACCGCCGTCAACGATCTCCGCCTCCCGACGATCGAGAAGCTGCGCTGGATCAAGGAGGAGACGAGCGGCATCAACGCCCGGTGGTCCGAGATCCGCCCGATCATCGTGAACGTCACCGACACCGACCGGGCCGCCCTGCTGAACGACGAGTGGAAGAGCTGGTTCACCTGGATGACATCCGGCACCGCCGAGATCATCCAGGCGGTCGACGCCCTCGGGTTCAAGCTGTCCGACAAGATCACCTGGGTGCGCGCCGAAACCCTGGACATCCGGCTCACGCTGAACGACCTCCGGCCGATGATCACGGCGGCCTCCCAGCCCGAACGAGACATCGTCGGCGGCGACTGGTGGCGCCCGTTCTGGGAGGCGGTGTGCAACAACGAGACGATGGCCGAGATCGTCGACCTGCTGTTCCCCAACAACATCGTGCGAAAGCTGCAGTGGATGGTGGCGGAGGGCACCAGCTGGGCGCTGGTGCGGGCCAAGGTCCAGGGCACCCCGGCGGATCAGCGCCCCCGCGTCTACGACGACGGCACCCTGAAGACCCCGCTGCTCACCCTCCTCCAGCCGGCCGAGGTGGTCGAGCTCGTCCGCCTCCTCGCCGGTGATCTGGTCAAGCAGCTGCAGTGGCTCCACGCCAAGGGCCGGGCCACGATCCTCCTGTGGATCAACGCCCTGCCCCCTGCGGAGCGGGTCGCCCTCTATGCCTCGACGCCGGCCAAGGGGTTCCTCGCTGCGAACCTCTCGCCCGAGGAGCTGGTGAACGCCGTCGTGGCCATGGGGGGGACGTCGGCGCAGAAGGTCGGCCTTCTACTCGACCACCCTGGCATGACCGCGCCGATGATGGTGCGCGGCATCACCAGCATCGCCGCCGCCGACCGGCTGCTGCTCTACGCCGACACCCGCTTCGTCACCTGGGTCCAAGCCCGCACCGACCCCGACTACACCGCCATCGGGAGCATCCTCGGCGGGACGCCGACGCAGCAGATGACGCTGTTCGGGCCCACGCGCAACATGACCGCTCTCACCTGGGCGACCCCGTCCCAGGACTGGGTCGACGCCATCCGCACCGCCCGCACGAACCCCAACGACCTGCTCGCCGCGGCCGGAACCAACCTGGCGTGGGCGCCGTTCATCAAGACCTCCTTGGCGCAGATCTTCGCAGCGGGCAACGTCACCGTCGTCGGGGCCCCGGCAGTCGCCATGGTGTGGGCGGCATACGGCGACGGCTCGGGCATCAACGCGGCGACGAGCCTGCTGGTGTTCCGCGCCCTCTACGGGAAGACCATCTCGGCCCCTGGCACCAACAACCTCATCTTCACCGGTTGGAGCACCGGCACCCCCCTGACGCCGGCCCGCTGGCGGTTCGTCACCGTCAACCCCAACGACGCCACGGCGCGTGCCTTCCTGGCCATGGTGAAGCCGATACCCCGCGGTCAGGTGGCAACGGGGCAGATCGGCTTCGCCCTGCAGTACTACAACGAGAACCAGAACGTGGCCGCCGGGACCTGGACCGGGCCGCTGGTCACCCTCAGCACCAGCTACGCCATGGGAGGCAACATCGTCCTCAAGGTCGACGCAAGCGGCCAGATGGACACCAACATCGTCGACGTCGACGCCAACGGCGTGGCGCGCGGAGTCGGGGGGGCGGGGACGGGCAGCGCGCTCACCTGGTTCCAGAACCATGTCCGTCACGAGATCGGCCACGCCGTCGGCGAGCGGAACATCGGGACCATGACCCAGTCGGGGAACGAGTTCGCCAGGGCCTACGGCAACTGGACCCCAAGCAATCCCTCCACCTTCGAGGGGGCGATGTGGTCACCGGTCACCATGCCGTCCGGAGGTTGGCCCAGCCTCGAGTTCGGCGGGGGTGCGCAGACGATCAACGACACGGATGTGAAGACGTGGCTGCTGGGCCTGATCTCGGCAGGAGCCGAACCTGCCGGGAAGATCCGCAACGGCACCCTGGCGCTGACGCAGAAGATCGCCGTCCTCAACGGGTCCCTCTGGAGCGCTACGGAGCTGTTCAAGTACGTGAAGGCAGTCGTCGGCGGCAGTGACGTCCCCGGGAGGATCCCGGGCGCCGCCTACGAGTTCCCCGGGTACACCCCCATCAGCCCCGTGCACATCTACTCGACTCGCGAAGGCAACTCGTTCGTGACCTACGACAAGGGGGCCCATGACGAGCTGAAGAGCTCGACCGGCTGGTACAGCATGTCGTCACACGTCGAGATGTTCGCCGAGATCTACACCCGCAAGTACACCAACAACACGGTGCCGGCCGAGAAGAACAGCAAGAACTGGGCCACGTTCTTCACCCAGCTCGAGGCCCAGGAGGACCCCATGTTCGGGGCGTCGGGGCACTGACGGTGACCTCTTTCGAGGAGCGGCTGGCCGCCATCGCCAACTTGCGCATCGGTCACCCTCCGGAGGCGCCGGTCGATGTCGTGCGGCCCTTCTACCCCGAGCAGATCGAGGGGATGTTCTCTGTGGCCGCCTTCGGTGGAGGTGACACGGGCCGGGTCGTCGTCCTGCTGGTCGAGGGCGATGACGTCGCGCCCCATCGTGGTCTCGACGAGGCCGCCCGCCGGCTGCGAGCGCTCGGCGTCCTCGGCCGCGGTCAGTGGGCCATCGAGAACCTGCGGCCGCTCCTGGACGCGGTGGGTGGGCTCACCCCGGGATATGGCGGCTTCGAAACCGAGCATGCCACGGAGCTGCCCGACGGCGGCGGGCTCGAGCTCGCCCTCACAGGGCCTGAGGAATGGGTGCGGTTCGCGGCGTCGGGGGCGAGCGGTCCCCCGCCTCCGACCACCACGGCCGCCCCCGGCGGAGGACTGGCGCCGCCCAAGCCCCAGGGGCTCGCCCGCAGCACGGTGGACGCCGGCTACCGACTCCGGTGGACCTATCACGCCGCCGGCGAGATCCCTCTCGGGGAGGTCGAGGGCGACCCGGACGACTCGCCGACCGCGGAGGACGACCCGCCCAACGACCCTTTGGTCGTCGAAGCGACCATCGCCGCCGCCCGCCGAGCCCGCAGCAGCCCGCTGGCCGTGCCCGCCGCACCGGTGCGGCGGGGCCGGGCGCCGGGGACGTGCATCGTGCCGCTCCTCGGGATCGGCGACGTCGAGGTCACGGTCCCCGGCGGCTGAGGCCCCGTGTCGATCTACGTCGATCGGGTCCTGCCGTGCGGGCGGTGCGGAGCGCAGCGGGTGGTGCGCGACGTCGACAGCGCCAACCCTCTCCGCCACCCGCCCTTCGCCGAACACCTCGCCGCTCGATCACTGAATCGTTTCCGGTGTGCCGAGTGCGATCACGTCGACGTGTCCGAGGGACCGATGCTGTGGACCGACGTCCGCGCCGGCCTCGTCGCCTACCTGCTCCCGCCGGCCCGCCGCCAGGAGTGGCAGCGGCTGGAGGCGGAGGTCGCCGCCGGGCTGACTGGGCCCGTCCGCGACGAGGGGCCGACCTTCATGCAGGCGTGGGGCGCGACGGCGCGCATCCGTCTTGTCTTCGGGTTGGAGGAGCTGCGCGAGAAGGTGATCCTCGCCGGCCGCGGCCTCGACGACGGCGTCGTCGAGGTGCTGAAGGAACCGTGGGCCGACCATGCCGAGGCAACCGGGCCAGTCGTCGATCGCTTGGAGGCCGACGGCATCCACCTGGCATCGGTCCCACCTGTCGAGGAGATCGGCGCCGTGGCCCACCCCGTCGCCTTGGTCGGCTGGGACCGGTACGAGGCGGCGATCGAGCGCCGGGAGAGTCTGCTCGCCCAGCGGCCAGGCCTGACCGACGGCACGTGGGTGCACTGGGTGCGAGCTCGCTTCCCGCCCACGGCTAGCAGCCTTCCGTGACGCCTGCGCCCCCGGGTGCGGTCGGCGAGCTACGAGCGCGGTGCCGGCGGCGGGTGTACGACGACTGGGTCGTGCTTTCGGCACCGGCCGGGTCGGTCGTCGGACTGGCCGGGCTCGTCGGATCGCTTGCCGCCATCGGTGGTGGCGGCGCCTCGTGGGACACGGGGTCGGTCGCCAACGCCGTCGAGGCGCTCGCCGCAAGCGACCGGTCGATGCTGGTCGCCGTGGCCCGCCGGTGGCCACCGCCTGCCGCTGGGAACCAGGTCGTCGACCGGGCGTGGGCGGCAGCCCTCCGCCACCTGGGCGCGGCCGGACGACCGCCTCCGCTCGAAGGCGCTGGCCCGGCCGTGGACGCCGAGGCGGTCCGCCTGGCGGCCGAGCGGCGCGGGGTCGACGCGTCGGCCGAGCCTGTTGACCCGATCGACTTGGCCGATCCCCGATCCGCTGGCCTCCGCCCGATCACTCGTGCCGCAGCCAGGACGCTGCGAGGCGGTGCCCTCCGGGCCCTGCGTCTGCGCCCCGAGCTGGCGGAGCCGGTGGCCATCGAGGAAGCCGCTCGATCGTGCGGGGTTCCGGCCGCCCTGGCCCTAGAGCTCGGAGCAGCCACCGGCTTGGACGTCACCGAGCAGGCGGCGGCGTCAGCGTCCGCCGCCATGGATGCGGGCGCCTTCCCACAGGATGTGGCGCCGACGGTATGGGCCGTCCTGGCCGGGTGGCGGTTGCCATGATCCACGTCGACAGCCGCGGCCGGCCGGCCGTGTTCGTCGCCGCCATCGAGGAGGCGCCGTCCGACGACCCTCGCCGACTCGGTATCCGGAGCGGTGGTGGTGCCCGCCGGCTCATCGCCGCCGAGCGGATCGCCGCCAGCCTCGGTGTCGTGGTCCCCGGCATCGAGGCCGCGGTCGTTGGTGGCGAGGTCGGCACGCTCCGGGAGTCCGTCGAGGGCGGCGTGCCGCTGTCCGAGCTGCGGGCGGCCGACCCGGGGCGTGCCGATGCCATCGAGGCTTCGCCCGGGTGGCGGGAGGATCGGGCCGCCGTCGGCGTGCTCGATCACGTCCTCGGCACCATCGCCCGGGACCCGTCGCTCCTTCTCGTTCTCAGCCTCGGCCGAGCGAGCCCCCACTGCATCCCGGCTCCGACCATCGAATGCCTCGGGCCTCTCCCGACCAGTGACCCGATCTCGATCGATGCGGTCGCGGCGGTGCCGTGGATCGCGGCCCGCGCCGCAAGCCTGCCGCAGGACGCCAACGACCTCGGCGCTCTCCTCGGCGTCGAGGGCCTCCTCTCGCCCGAGGAGCTGGCGCAGCTTGCCGAGCGGGTCTGCGCCGTGGCCGCCGCCCTGGTTGTGAGTTGCGCCATCGAGGGGTCGAAGAGGTAGCGACGGGCAACGACCCACTCGTGGTGCTGGTCGGCAGGACGGCACCGATGAGCCGTAGCGACGCCGGGAGTTCTTCTCGGTGACTATGCCCGACCGTCTACAGCGAGTGCGGGCAGCAGGACAGCGTCGACAACCTCGTAGGACGTCGTCTTCAGCGATGAGCCGGCCTTGGGCGGCGACCTGGCGGTAGGCGATTGCGGGGAAGACTCAGCGAGGATGTTGAGGTCGAGGTCGTGTCCGGAATCATCGTCTCAGGAGGCCGCCGATCCCAACGTTTGTGAGCTGGACGGCGGGCGGCGTCGAGCGACTCCGGCCACCAAGGGGTGGACTGCTCAAACCAGGCTGCCCGCTCAACCGGGTCTCCGAAGCATCCGACGCCGGCGCTCAACCGACGGCTCCCGTCCCACGCCCGGGCCCCGTCGGGCTGGCTCTGCGCCTATCCGTTCAGGATCCTGCACGGTTCCTTCGTCGCAGGCCGACGCCAGGGTGAGTCGGGCACCGGCCGGCTCGGAGACCGGGGTGGGCCCGGCGAGCCGGGGCTCGGCGACGGTGGTGGGCCGGGCGGGTCCAAGACCACAACGGACAGCGGAACGTGGCTGTCCACTCGTCGCCTCCGGCGGCGGCATCTTCGCCCTTGGGACTGCGCGCAGGTCGCCGACGAAGGGCGGCCCTGTCCGCTAGGTTCGTGGGGCCTTCGACAGCGAGGGCTCACTCGGGCGTTCGGCGCCTGACGTACGGGAAGGCGGAACAGGTGGCTCGCCTCTACGCAAGACTCGTCGGACCCACGGTGATCCTCATCGGCATCGTAGGGCTCGTCCTCGGAAACCGGCCGATCGGCGGGGCCCTGAACATCGACCTGGTAGAAGACGCCATCCATCTGTCGTCCGGTGGGCTCCTCACCGTCCTCGGGTTCGCTCGGGTCGACGACCGTATCGTCCGGACCGCCGTCGGAGGCCTTGGAGTCGTGTACCTAGGCGTCGGAATCATCGCCTTCTTCGTGCCTGATCTGTTCGGGCTCATTCCCCACGAGTACAGCGGGCTCGACAACGCAATTCACCTGACTCTGGGAGTGCTTGGCATCGGAGCAGCCGTTGCGACCATCGGGGCGGAGCGGCGGCTCACGTCGTGAGGTGGCAGGCCTCTTTGTGAGGCCCGTTATCGGTCGTCGAACGCCGCCTGGCGAGCTTCGCGTTTGGTCCTCCTGGTCGCTATCTCGGCGTCTCGTGGCGACGGTGGGAAGGAGACAGCGCGAGCCATGACCGTCGGGTCGCTCCTGGGCCCGGTGACCGCACCCCCTACGGGCTGAGCGGACCGGGAGGGGGGCCTGCCGGCGAGGGCTTCGGTGACCCGGTCCAGAAGTGGCGAGCGACCACACCTCAGGCGCGGAAGCTGCGGCGGCCAGACCGAGCGTCCGGCAGCGGCGAGACGGGCTGCAGCCAGGGTGCCCGGGAGGCGCTGCCGCAGCTGAAGGAGTTCTCGATGGTCGTCGAGTTCCGGACCCGGGCCGAGGCCGATCGCTTCGCGGCGCTTTACGGGCGGGTTGTGGGCACGGCCGCAGTGAAGGTCTTCTGCGCCGACGGGTGAGCCGGCGACGAAGGGAAGCCAAAGGCCACGCTCACCGACGACCTGGCCGCCTACCTCGCCATCCCGGTCGACGGCCCTACAAGGCCGACCACGACAAGTACTGACGGGCGGTCTCGATCTCGGCGGCCAGGGCCCGGGCCCCCTCGAGTCCGGGGGCCAGGGCCAGCGCGTCGTGCACCTCCTGCATCGCTGCGTCCAGGTCTCCGAGCGCATGGTGGGACCTGGCCGCGGCGAGGTGGACGTCAGGGTGCGGCCCCCGACCCTGCAGCGAAGCGGCGAAGAGCTCGAGGGCCTTCGGGTGGTGGTGGATGTCGGCCAGGACCTGCCCGAGGCACAGGGCCACGTCGACGGCCTCGCCAATGGGGAACCAGTCCTCGTACACGCGCTGGACGGCCAGGGCCAGGTCGGCCTTGACCGGCCCGGCCGCCTCCGGGGCGAGCTCTCGCAGCAGGCCGAACAGCTCGAAGAACACCTGGGTGTCGAAGCGGGCGATGCGCAGCATGCTCAGCGCCTGCTCGAGGGTGAGCCTCTCGCCGACCGGGCCCGTGCCGGTGCGCGCCATGTAGATGTCGTTGGGGCCGCCCTCGGCCAGCTGGTCGGCGTAGCGGACGGAGGTCTCGGCGGGGTGGACGTCGCCCAGCACGAACGCCCCGACGACCAGGTGCTGGGCCCCGTGGGCCGGGACCATGGCCGTCCCGCCGCGGGCCCGGACGACCTGGGCGATGGCGTTGAAGTCGACCATCAGCGAGAAGCACCCGCCATGGGGGACGATGCCGGGCCAGCCCTGCCCGAACAGCTCTCTGCCCTGGGCCCAGCCCTTGTCGGCGACCAGGGCCAGGACCGGTGCCGCTGCGGCGTCGGCCAGCTGCTCGAGGCAGGCGATGGCGGCGGTCGGCAGCAGAACCACCGTGCTGCCCAGCACATCGGCGTAGCGGGCGATCACCGCGTCGATGTCGAGGTTGCCGGTCGACGGCGCAGCCTCGGTCGCCGCGTCCCACACGAAGCTGAGAAGCTCCAGGGCGCCGGGGTCGCCGAGGTCGACGTCCGGGGCGGCGGCGTGGAGGCTCAGCCGGGCCTCGTGGGCGACGCCGCCCTGGAGGAAGAAGGCGTCGGCGGGAACGCTGTCGAAGACGTAGTTGGCGATCACGACGAGCGGATGCCCCGCGAGCACCTCCCCCGTCCGCCAGGTGCGGAGCTCGCCGGGGGCGGCGGCGTCGACGGTGGCCAGGTCGAGCCAGCCCTCGGCCAGGTCGGCCTGCAACGTGGGGTGGGCGGCGAGCTGCCCGAGCTTGGCCACGTCGAAGTCGGTCAGCACCACCGTGAGCGGCAGATCCCGCAGTGAGGTCGCGGCCAGCAGCCGCCGCAGGCGCCGCAGCAGGAGGTAGCCGAAGCGGCCCGAGCCGGATCCGAGCTCGAGTACGAAGAACCGCTGCGTGCGATCGAGCCGACCGGCAGCGTCGCAGTCCCGCAGGAAGGCGACGATGACCTCGGCGTAGGCGGCGGCGATCCTCGGGTTGGACGTGATGTGGTGGGGCACCGGGCCGGCGCCCCAGGCGTCGAGGCCCTGCCGCACGTAAAAGGCGCGCTGCAGCTCCCACAGGCGAGAGCGGGAGAGCGGCACGGCCTGCTCGAGCACGTACCCGCCCGCGGCGCCGGCGGCGCTCGTGGCGTCGGTCACGTCCCGGCCGGGCTCGACGGGCGCCACTGCTTCCTCGGTCATGGGGCTCCATGATGGACCGGCGGCGAGCGACGCAGGGCGCCACCCGGCCGCAGCCCGTTCGACCAGGTTCAGAGTCGCCCTGCCGGCGGGCCGGAGGACCCGGGTGGAGGGCCGGGCCCAGGTGGTGACCCGCGTGGTCGGCGGGTGGTAGTCATGGCGACGGGCTACCCGGGCCTCACGTCGCACGATCCGGCGACCAGCGATCCATGCGACGGGCGACCCGGCCGGGGCGCCCGCCCTACCATCCAGCAATGCCGCCGGCGTGGCCATGGTCGTCCCGTGCCCGGGTCCGGGGCGATCCGGCTTCGGCAAACGGCGCGTCGTCGTTCCACCTCACCTGGGTCCTCGACGAGACCGAACCGCTCGTCGAGGTGGCGGCGGTGCTCGAGATCCTCGTGCCCCCAGCCGTCGACCGCCTCTACTTCTGGGCCCTGCAGGTTTCCTTTCTCGACGGGCACGCCCACCGGGGCGCCGCGCACGTCGGGCCGCAGTGGAACCGGAACCATCCCGGCAGCCGTGCGGTGAACTGGGGTGGGTACACCGCGGGCGGCGGCCTGCTGGCCGGCTCGCCTTCGGCCCTGCCCAGCGCCCCGAACGACCCCAACACCAGGGACTACCCCTGGCACCCGGGCCGCCCCTATCGGCTACGGGTGTCGGGCGTTCCTGGTGCATCCGGGCGCTGGCGGGCCGAGATCATCGATCTCCGCTCCGGGCGGCCCACGGTGATCCGGGACCTGGAAGCGGGGGGTGATCGCCTCGGCTCCGCCGTCGTGTGGTCTGAGGTGTTTGCCCGGTGCGATCACCCCTCGGTCACAGTGCGATGGTCGGGGCTCGAGGCGATGACCGCCGGCGGCCGCATGGTGCGGCCCGAAGGACTGTCGGTCAGCTACGAAGCCTCCGCGGCGGGCGGTTGCGACAACACCACGGTGACTGTCGACGACCTCGGTGTCCTGCAGACCACCAACTCAAGGCGCTTGGTGCGTCAAGGCACCCTGATCGACCTGAAGCGCGCTGGGTCCCGCGCAGGCCGCGCAGCTCGGTTCTGAACTTCGTCCTTGGCCCGCCAGCATCGAGGCTAGCTGGGACACGACCGCATATCTCGCCAACGTCGAGCAACATACATGCATAGGCCCATCCTGGCGAGGAGCTGCCGGCCGAGAGCGCTTGAACAGGCTCTCCTGCGGACCGTGCGGGCCATCGATCAAGGCGGCGCCGGGCGGAGTCGAGCACAAGTCATCTCACAGACGGAGCACTAGGGTCGCTGGCACCGCTGTGTTGGCACACTGCCGGGGATGGAACAGGACGAGCCCCTCTTGCCGCCCCGGTTTCAGGTGACCGACACCAGCGGCCGAGCAAAATCCAGGATCCGCCTGTCGATCACGCCTCAGGACGAATGCTCCACCAGATGCAATACGTCCTGGTTGACTCACGATAAGTCCGCTTCTCGTGGTCAGAAGGCGGGGACAGGAGAGGGCCCGCAGCAACCTCCGACAGGGGCCGCCGCGCTGTGGGAGGACGAGGTCGACGAGCCGGCTCGGGCCAGGGCGACGAGGCCAGCGAGAGGGTCGAGACCCTGTTCACCGAGGCCGTGTACCGTGCCGTCTTGGTGGACCGGAGGCTTTTACGGGCATTGACCATGCTCGTGCTGGCACTCAACGTGGTGACCGCAGCCACCAGTGCCACGGTACTGATGAAGGTTGGCCGGGGCGACGAGACTCCGACCGTCGCCGTCGACGCTCGCAGCAGCGACACCACGGCGGCGCCGACGCCCAGCCCGGGCCTCGCTGGCAAGAGTGAGGCGGTCGCGCCTTCCACCACGACCGCCACCAGCGTCGCCCCGGTCAGCTCACCGACCTCTGCCGGTTCGGTGCCCCAGTGCGCCAGCCTGCGTTCGCTACCGACAAGGGCGAAGCTGGCCCAGCTCCTCATCGTCGGTGTGAGCGATCTCGAGACGGCGAAGGCGGCGTTGGGCGGCCCGAACCCGGCCGGCGGGGTGCTGGTCCTCGGACGGAGATCGACATGGTTCGCCAACGGTGTGCTCAAGGGTTTGGCGGAGAACGCCGCGGTGCCTCCAGTCGTGGCCGCTGACGAGGAGGGAGGCAGGGTGCAGCGCATCGACGGCATTCACGGCTCCATGGTCAGTGCCAATCAGCTGGGTCGGCTGCCGGCGACAAAGGTCCGTGAGATCGCCAGGGACCGGGGTGTCAAGATGAAGAACCTCGGCTTCACCATGGACTTTGCGCCGGTCGTCGACCTGTATGACAGGAACAACGCGGTGATCAACGACCGCGCCTTTGCCGCGGATCCGCAGAAAGTGATCGTCTCCGGCCAGGCCTTCGCTTCCGGCTTGCGGGACGCGGGGATAGCACCGGTGCTGAAGCACTTCCCGGGGCACGGACGCTCCACCGGCGACTCGCACAAGCAGGCGGTGGGGACACCGTCGCTGGACGAGCTGCGCAAGTCGGACCTCAAGCCCTTCGCTGCGCTCGCCGGTCAGGTCCCGGCGGTGCTGGTGGGCCACCTGGACGTGCCCGGCCTCACCGAGCCGGGTCGGCCGACGAGCGTCAGCAAGGCGGCCATCAACGGCCTGCTGCGCACGGAGATGGGCTTCAACGGGCTCGTCATCACCGACGACCTGTCCGGGATGAAGGCGATCACCGACCGCTTCACCGTGCCTGCGGCGGTCGTCGCTTCGATCTCGGCCGGAGCCGACTTGGCCATCGTCGCCCTGGCGGCCGGCCAGAGCCTGGCGCCGATGCTGAATGAGCTCGAAGCAGCCGTAAGGGCGGACAAGGTGTCGATTGCTCGGATCGATGAAGCGCTCGACCACCTGGGCAGGGTCAAACCAGGTTGCCGCTGACGCGTCGCCGCCGAACAGCCACCACGCCCTCGGCGGTCTGAGGCTCGCTCCCTGGCGCGAGCGGGCCCATACGTCCTGACCGTGTTCTCCTCGAGCGATCAGCCACTGGGTGAGATGGCAGCCGAGGCCCTCGGCGTTCTCGACTGCCGTCACCCTCGCCTCCGGCGCCTACCTCGACACCGGCGACCCCGTCGTCCTCCTCAAAGGGTCGCCCGGGTGCGGTGGGGGCCGCCGGGTCAGCCCGGGAGGCCTGAGCCGAGGAAGGCGGCGTCGCCGAAGCTGAAGATGCCGCCGTCG
>JBBQRO010000074.1:0-15256 GCA_038214685.1 Acidimicrobiales bacterium | reverse complement strand
CGACGCCGGCTACACCTGGCTCGCCATCCTCGCCGTCGCCAACACCGTCGTCTCCCTCGCCTACTACCTGCGGGTCATCGCCCCCAGCTACTTCGAGCCGCTGGCGGCGCCCGTCCCGATCCTCGGCAGCTGGGCGCGGGCTGCCACCCTGCTCTGCGGCGCCGGCGTCGTCGTGCTCGGCATCCTCGCCGGTCCCGTCCTCGACCGCTTCGACGTCAGCCTCCTCCTCCCGGGCTGAACCGGGTGCGAGACGGTGCGCTCGCTCGCCTCACGGCCCAGCGCCCGGTCCGGGCGGGTGGGGACGGCACCCTCCGCCTCGAGGCCGGGGCGGCCGCCGACGTGGTCCGCCACATCCACATCCCACAGCCCGCGACGGCCTGAACCGAGCACCAGCGCTGGCGGTCGACGCAGCAGCGCTGTCCTTCAACCAGCCAAGAAGGTCCAGTGACCGAGGACCGTGCATCGGCGCCGGCACTTGTGATGGCTTCGCTGCGGTTGGCAATGTCGTCGACGAGCCAGTTCATCTCGGCAATCTCCTCCCGCTGGGCCTGGATGATCCCGTTGGCGAGCTCGCACACTCGCAGGTCGTCGAGGTCGGCGTTCCCGCTGGATGCCGAGGTTGATCCGGACGTTTTTGTGCATCCCGTGTGCATCCCCCACATGAAGCCGAGCGCTGTGCGCCGGGATTGTCCTCGACGTAGGCCCGCAACCTGTCTCTCGATGCCCGTCGGCGCCTCCCCCGGATCACCAGGCAACAAAACCCGACGGAGCGTTCACTGATCCGCTCTGCCGCATGTAAGACTCCTACAGGTAGGATTCTTACATGCGAGTCACCGAAAAGGGCCAGGTCACCATTCCGAAGGAACTCCGAGACGCGTTGGGTATCGGCGCCGGCACCGAGGTTGCGTTCGAGAGGGCCGATGACGCAATCGTCGTCCGCAAAGTCGTAGGCGGATCGAACCGGGGGCGAGAGCTGGTGAGCCGCCTGCGCGGGCGGGGCGATGTCCGGCTCACCACCGAGCAGATCATGGCGCTCACACGGCAGCCCTGATCATGGCGTTCGGGACTCTCGTCGACAGCAACGTGCTACTGGACGTCATCACCGAGGGCGAGAGCTGGCTCGAGTGGTCATCGGATGCCCTCGCCAGCGCCGCCAATGACGGACCACTCTTCATCAACCCGATCATCTATGCCGAGGTATCGGTGCGCTTCAGCCGTATCGAGGACGTTGAGGAGGCGCTCCCACCTTCGGACTACGGGCGGCTCGCCGTACCGTGGGAATCAGCGTTCCTCGCTGGAAAGGCTTTCCTTCACTACCGCCGGAACAGGGGGACTCGGTCGTCGACGCTCCCCGATTTCTTCATTGGCGCCCACGCTGCCGTGGCCGGTCTCCGGCTACTCACACGCGACGCCACCCGGTACAGCACGTACTTCCCAACGGTTCAGCTCACATCCCCGGACAAGACGTAAGACTTACCGGGACGGATTTGCCCTCCAATCATGACCAGTCTTCGGGGTTGTCCTCGATGATCTGGTCGAGCACCTCGCCGTCGACCGCGTCGACGAGGACCAGGCCGCGCCGCTCGGGGGGATCCTCGCTGGAGTACAGCAGGATCCTCCACGTCGGACGGCTCCGTAGGCCGCGCCAGCCGAGCTGGGCCGAGGCGTGGCCCACGGGGAAGCCGACCTTGCCGGCGGCGGCCAGCAGGGCGTCGGTGTCCTTGACGGCCAGGGGCCAGGCCGCCGCCAAGTGGTAGATGCCGATCAGCGTCAGCGCCACCGCGGCGGCGAGAAAGCCTTCGTTGACCAGTACCCCGCGGCCCGGAGCGGCGGCGGAGAGGACCCCGAGGCCGGCGGCCAGCACGAGATAGGCGTACGCCGGGGCCCGGCGCCGGCGGATGTCGGGGAAGGTGTACATCCCCACGTAGGCGGTGACGTCGAGGTCGGCCGGGAGCTCGTCCCGGTGCTCCTCGCCCTCGTCCTCGTCGGCCGGCTCGGGCTCGTCAGCCATTCACGGGCCACGCCTTCCTGATCTTGGCGTAGGTAGCGGGTAAAGCCTCGGGCAGCATGCGGGTCTCGGCCAGGGTGGTCATGAAGTTGGTGTCGCCGTTCCAGCGGGGCACGCAATGCATGTGGAAGTGGCCGGGCACGCCGGCGCCTGCACTGCGGCCCAGGTTGGCGCCCACGTTGAGGCCATCGGGTGTGTACCCGGTCTTGATGGCTCGGACGGCATCGGCCAGCTCGCGCCACAGCACTGTCGCCTCATTCGCGTCGAGCTCCTCGAGCTCGCCGACGTGGCGCACGGGCATCACCATCAGATGCCCGCTGGTGTACGGGTAGGCGTTGAGCACAACTGCGCAGTGCTCGTCGCGCCGCACGATGTAGGTGCTCTCCCCTGCCGCGTCGCTGGCCAGGATGCGACAGAACACGCACCCGTCGTCGGAGGCGGCTGCCTCGACGAACTCGCTGCGCCATCCGGCCCACAGCCGTTCAAGACTCACAGCCTCTGGAGCGTCACGACTTGGCTTCCACCTCGTCGCGCAGGCGCTCGACGAAAATGCCGGCGGGCACGCCCCGCTCAACCTCGCCGCCCCGTGGGTTCACTCCGACGGTGCCCGCCGCCACGTCGTCGTCGCCGACCACGAGCACATACGGTAGCTTCTCCAACTTGGCCTTGCGGATCCGGCTGCCGACGTTCTCGTCGGCCTCGGCCACGTCGGCCCGCAATCCGGCGCCCTTCAGGCGGCCAAGGACGGCCGCGGCGTAAAGCTCGTGGTCGGCCCGTACGGGCAGCACCCGGGCCTGCACCGGTGACAGCCACGCCGGCAGGGCGCCGGCGTAGTGCTCGATGAGGATCCCGAAGAAGCGCTCGACCGATCCGAAGAGGGCCCGATGGATGATGAAGGGGCGGTGCCGGGCGTTGTCGGCGCCCACGAACTCCAGGTCGAAGCGCGACGCCAGCTGGAAGTCGACCTGCAGGGTCGACATCTGCCAGCGCCGGCCGATGGCATCCCGGACGTGGACGTCGATCTTGGGCGCGTAGAACGCACCCTCACCCTCGGCGATTTTGTAGGCCAGGCCGGCACTGTCCAGGGCCTGACGGAGGGCCTCGGTGGCTTCGTCCCACTCCTCGGGCTCGCCCACGAACTTCTCCGGCCGGGTGGCCAGCTCGGCCTCGAAGTCGGTCAGCCCGAACGTGCGAAGCACCTTGAGCACGAAGGTGAGGAGCGAGGTCAGCTCGGCGGCCAGCTGGTCGGGTGCGCAGAAGATGTGCGAGTCGTCCTGGGTGATACCCCGGACCCGGGTAAGGCCGTGCAGGACCCCCGACCGCTCGAAGCGGTACACGGTGCCGAACTCGAACAGTCGCATGGGGAGGTCGCGGTAGGACCGCGACTGCGACTTGTAGATCAGCATGTGCATGGGGCAGTTCATGGGCTTCGGGTAGTAGGTCGCGCCCTCCATCTCCATGGGCGGGTACATCCCGTCGGAGTACCACTGGAGGTGGCCCGAGGTCTCGAAGAGGGTCGACTTGGCCAGGTGCGGCGTCCACACGAAGTCGTAGCCCGCGGCCTGATGCTCGTCGCGGGAATAGTCCTCCATGAGCTTGCGGATGAGCCCGCCCTTGGGATGGAAGACGGGCAGGCCGCCACCGATCTCGGGCGGGAAGTGGAACAGGTCGAGCTCCACGCCAAGCTTGCGGTGGTCGCGGCGCTCGGCCTCCTCCAGGCGGACGAGGTGCTCGGCCAGGGCCTTGTCGGACTCCCAGGCCGTGCCGTAGATGCGTTGCAGCATCGGCCGGTGCTCGTCGCCCCGCCAGTAGGCGCCCGCCACCTTCATGAGCTTGAACGAGCCCAGGCGGGAGGTGGACGGCACGTGGGGGCCCCGGCACAGGTCGGCCCACGCCGAAGTTGGGCTCGCACCGTTGCGATAGACGCTGACCGCGCTGCCCGCGGCCCCCTCCTCGGGGTCGACACCCTCGATGATCTCCACCTTGAACGGCTGGTCGGCGAAACGGGCGAGACCCTCGTCGAGCGACAGCTCCTCGCGCACGAACGGCTGGTTCTCGCCCACGATGGCCCGCATGCGGGCCTCGATGCGGGCCAGGTCGTCCTCGCTGAACCGGGCGCCACCGGGGAGGTCGAAGTCGTAGTAGAAGCCGTCGTCGATAGGCGGGCCGATGGCGTACTTGGCCCCCGGGAACAGGTCGCACACGGCCTGGGCCAGGACGTGGGCGGTGGAGTGGCGCAGGACGTACCGGCCCTCGTCGGTGTTGGCGGTGACGATCGCCACCTGATCGCCCTCCTGCAACAGGGCGCCGAGATCGGCCTGGGCGCCGTTGACCACCGCAGCCACCGCGGCCTTGGCCAGGCCCCGGCCGATGGACGCGGCCAGGTCGGCGGCGGTGGAGCCGTCGGGCAGCTCGCGGGTGGAATCGTCGGGAAGAAGGACCTTCATTGTCGGCGAGGATACTGGTGACGCCATGGGGGACCGCTTCGAGTACCGCGACGTACGGGTCGACGGCGACTCGGCACCCATCGTCGAGGGGTTCTCGGCCCGCATCCCGGCCGACGGCCTGACGGCCATGGTCGGCCCGTCCGGAGCGGGCAAGACCACCCTGCTACGCCTCCTGAATCGCCTCGACGACCCAGATGCCGGCCAGGTGATGCTCGATGGTCACGATGTCCGCTCCTTCGACGTGCTGGAGCTCCGCCGGCGGGTCCAGTACGTCGGCCAGGTGCCGGTGACATTCCCCGGCACGGTGGCGGACAACGTCGGCCCCGACGTTGCCGACCTGCTGACCCGGGTCGGGCTGGCGCCGGCCCTGGCCGATCGGGACGCCGATCGGCTCTCGGTGGGCGAAGCCCAGCGGATGTGCTTGGCCCGGGCCCTCGCCCGCCGTCCCGAGTGCCTGCTCCTCGACGAGCCGACATCGGCGCTCGACACCGATTCCAAGGCCGGCGTCGAGACGCTCATCCGGGCCCTCGCCGACGAGGGCCTGACCGTTGTCATGGTCACCCACGACCTCCGCCAGGCGTCAGAACTGGCCGACCGTACCCTTGCCGTAGGAACCGGAGCATGAACAGCCTGGTGAACGGCCCGGGAGGCCGTTTCTGGCAGCAATCACCGGGCCGCTCAGGAGCGGCCCGGTGAACGACCTGAGCGGGCGCATCTCGTGGGCCGACGTCGGCCTGGCCCTGTTGCTGGTGGCCGTGGCCATGGTGGTTTCCCGGGCCCGGCGGACCGGGCTGGAGGGCGACATCGCCGTCGCTACGTTCCGGTCGTTCGCCCAGCTGCTGGCCGTCGGCTTCGTGCTGGAGTTCGTGCTCGACGGGAACTCGGCGCTGACACCGTTGGTCCTGCTGGTCATGGTCGGCACGGCAACGCTCACCTCGGGCGGCCGGGGCAAGCGGATCCCCGGCGCCTACTGGGTGGCCGCCGCCTCGGTCTCGGTGGCCACCGGTGGCACGCTCGGCATCCTGCTCCTACTGGACATCGTGCCCGCCGTTCCCCGGGCCGCCATCCCCCTGGGGTCGATGGTCATCTCCAACGCCATGAACACGACCTCGCTGGTGATGAGCCGCCTCCGCGACGACCTGGGTGCCCATCGGCGGGAGGTGGAGGCCCACCTCAGCCTGGGCGAGACCTCGACCGACGCCGCTGCGTCGTGGCACCGGGCGGCCGTGCGCAACGGCATGCTGCCGATCATCGACCAGACCAAGGTGGTCGGGCTGGTGGCCCTCCCCGGGGCCATGACCGGCATGCTGCTGGCGGGAGCCTCGCCGTCGTCGGCCATCCGCCTGCAGCTGGTGGTCATGTACATGCTGGTGGGCGGGGGCGCGTTCGCCGCTCTGGTTGCGGGGCGCCTCACCATCTCCCGCCTGTTCACCGCCGACCACCAGCTCATCCGCTCCGTCAGGCGGACCACCGGCTGAACACCCGTGCCCTCTCAGCCGGGCCAGGCGGCAACCGGGTAGGCCGAGGTGGGCACCACCACTGCGCCGGCAAACTTGTCGTGCCAGGTCTGCTTCTCGGAGTCCCAGAGCATCCAGAAGTAGCCGAGGAGGCAGGCGAGGAACGAGACGTAGTGGCCGAGGTACCGCACGAGAGCCCGGCTGAAGCCGATGGGGCCGCCGCCGCTGAAGTCGATCACCCGTATGTTCATGGCCTTCTTGCCGACCGTCTGGCCCGCGGGGCTGCCTTCAAGGTAGGTGAAGTACCCGAGGCCGACGAGGATCTGCAGCACCGTCCCGAAGGCGCGGCCCAAGACCAGGCCCAGCACGAACCCGACGATGAAGAGCACGACACCGTCGATGATCGCGGCCACGAGGCGCAGGCCGAAGCTCGCCCTCGGACCGCGGACGACGTCGCTCTTGCCGGAGCCAAAGTCGGACATCTCGCCCCCGTTCCCGCCGACGCCATGTCGCCTGACGCAAACGCTACACCCGTCAAAGGACGCCGAACCGGGCCAACTGCCATGCCCACATCAGCCCCAGGCCGAGCGGTCCGGCCCAGATGGGGACGGTGACCTGCCGCCGGTGGCGGAACACCAGCAGCCCGACGGCAATCAGCACGGCGAGCAGACCGGCCGGGCTCACCACCAGCGCCCCCAACGGATCGAGATGCACGGCAGCGGTGACGCTGGTGGTCATGCCACAGAGGGGGCACGGGACGCCGGTCAGGCTGCGCAGGGGGCAGGGCACGCCGTCGGGGCCGGGAACGAGGGGCAGCACCGCGGCGGCAACGATCATGACCGCCCCGGCGATCCGCAGATCGTGCAGGCCGATCGTCGTCGAGGTCCGGAGGAAAGCCCCGGCCCTCATCCCCGAGCCGCCTTGGCCGCAACCAGGTACTCAAGGAAGTCTTCCGCCTGCCACTGACGCGGCGGGCCCACGACCTTGGGCCCAAGCCGGGCCGCCATCTCCAGCGCCAGCCGGTCACGGGCGTCGGGGGCGAGAGACGTCCGGCGGTCGAGGAACAGGCGGACGGTGGCCATCTCCTCAGCGGAGATCGCCGACACGTCCCAAAGCGGCATTTCGGTACCGACGGCAGCGCTCACCGCCGCCGGCGGGCGGGAGAGCGGCGGGGCCTGCCGGCGCTCACGAACCACGATGGTGCCGGCGGCGAGGTCGCCGAGGCGCTGGTTGTTCCGGCTGAACAACACCGCGATGATCCCGACGAGGTAGAACCCAGGAAGGATGTCGACGATGCGCAGCACATTGCGCAGGGCGCTGGCCACGAAGCCGACGGGTGCTCCTCCCACCTTCACCACCCGCAGCCCGGTCCAGCGTTTGCCCGGCGTGCGGCCCGAGCCCAACGTCTCGAACAGGACGTCGTACGCGAACTGGACAAGGAACAGGGCGACCAGGAGGGCGGCCACCAGCACGCCCGACGAGGTGTCGCGGCGATCGCCGGCAAAGGCGACCAGGATGACGAGCGCCAGCAGCACCGCCGACCGCAGGAGCTGGTCGAGCAGCCCGGCGGCCAGCCTGGATCCCACCCCCGCCAGCGTCACCTCGAGGGTGACGCCCTCCGGCGTCTCCATCGAGATGCGATCCTCGTAGAACACCAACTGTGAACCTAGACCGCTTCATCGCCGACCGCCGCCCGTCGTGGGACGAGCTCGACGGGCTGCTCCTCGCAGCCAAGGGTCGCCCCGAGCGCATCGGCGCCATCCGGATGCGCCGGCTCGGGGCGCTGTACCGCAGCGCGGCGGCAGACCTGGCCCTGGCCCGCCGGCAGTTCCCGGCCGAGCCGACCGTGCCGGCGCTCGAGCAGCTCGTCGGCCGGGCCCACAGCGTGGTCTACGGCGCCAGCGTCCGGCGCGAGTCCGCCGTCGAGTTCCTCACCCACGGGTACTGGCGTCGGGTCCGCGAGCGGCCAGTCCTGTTGGCAGTCGCGGCCGTGCTGCTCTTCGTCCCGATCCTTGCCGCCGGCCTCTGGGCGTGGGACGACCCCGGGGCCGCTGGGGCACTCCTGCCGTCGACCAGCGAGGCCGCCGGCCGGCCCCGCCCCGAGGGGTCGAGCCTCGACCTGACCACGGGCGAGCGGGCGTCGTTCTCCGCCGCCATCTTCACCAACAACATCAAGGTCAGCCTCGCCGCCGTGGCCGGAGGGATCAGCTTCGGCCTTCTCACCGCCGGCGTGCTGATCTTCAACGGCGTGCTGATCGGCGTGGTGCTGGGCATCGGGACCGCGGCGGGCAACGGCTCGGTGCTGGTGGAACTGATCGTGCCCCATGGCGTGCTGGAGCTGTCGTGCATCGTCGTGGCCGGCGCCGCCGGCCTGCGCCTGGGCTGGGCCCTGGTCGACCCCGGCCGCCGGCCCCGGGCCCAGGCGCTCACGACCGAAGCGCGCGCCGCGGTGGAAATGGTCCTGGGCACCGCGGTGTGGCTGGTGGTGGCTGGGCTCGTCGAAGGGCTGGTCACGCCGCTCGGCATCGGCCCGGAGCGGGCGATCGCTGTCGGCGTGGGCCTTGCGGCGATCTACTGGGCGCTGGTGTGGAGGCTGGGCCGGCCGCGGCCCGAGGGTGAGCCGGCGCTCACAGCCGGGCTCGGTGCTTCGCCCTGAGATAGGTCGACACGCACGCCGCGGAAAACGCGTCGGGACCGGCCTCGACCACCTCGGCGCCCGCCCGGGCCAGGCGGGCCGACACCACCGACCTCGCGTCGAGCACATCGTGGGCCACTGCGGACGCGTATACATCGAAGGCGGTCGACGGCGGGGCGCCCACCAGGGCGGCGATGCCCGGATCGGTCACCGTGGCCACGGCGACCACGTGGCGGCGGGCGAGGATGGGGACGGCGTCGAGCAGCGACCGGGCTGCAGCGTCGTCGAGCAGGTCGGTGATGAGGAGCACGAACGACCGCTTCGACCGGGCGACGGAGGTGAAGGCCAGCTCGTAGTCGCTGTCGACCGGCTGGGGCTCCAGGTCGAACACCGCCTCCAGGACGGCCCGGCTCCCGCCCCGGTGGGGGCGCACCTCCCGCCGGATGCGGGTGTCGAAGGCCACCACCCCGCAGCGGTCGCCCACCTCGTCGGCAACGACGGCCACCGCGGTCACTGCGTCGAGGGCGGCGTCGAGGCGGGTGCGGTCACCGAGCGGGGCGGCCATCAGCCGGCCGGTGTCGACCAGGCACACCACATCGCGGTTCTGGTCGACTCGGTACTGGTTGCTCATCGGCCGGCCCAGGCGGGCCGTGGCCCGCCAGTTGATGCGGCGGACATCATCGTCGGGGGCGTACTCCCGCACCGACTCGAAGTCGGTTCCCAGCCCTAGTGGACCGCGGATGCGCCGGCCCTCGGCGCCGAGCTTGCCCTGGCGAACGGCCTGGGCCAGACGGCGGGCGGCCGGCAGATCCGGGTACACAACCACCTCGGAGTGGTTCCGACCGCCGTGGTACCACCGCCCGAGCCCGAGGGGCCCGGTGAGGCGGGCGGCCGGATCGATGAGGGTGTGGCGGCCCCGACGGCGGGCCGTCACCACGGCGTCGAGGCGGTCATCGGCCTCGGCCGGCTCCACGTCGAAATCGGGCGGCACCGGCTGGCGCACGCGGACCCGGCGCGGAGCGCCGGCGGTGGTGACGACGACATCGAGGGCGGTGGGCACCCCACGGGCCAGCACCCCGCCCAGCCGGCGGGACAGCCCGGGATCGCCGCGCACCGATGCCGCGTCGACCAGCGTCGCCGCCGCCACCACCACCACGCCGAGCAGCGCCAGCGGTACCGGCACGACGAGGGCCAGCGCAGCCACGACGGCCAGGAGCGCCGCGGCCCGGGGCGTGGGCGTCACGGGGCGCCGGCTACCGGGGGACGGGGACGGCGGCCAGCGCGGTGGCCACGGCGTCGTCGGGGCGGTAGCGCTCGAGCTCGGCCTCGGGGCGCAGCAGCAGCCGGTGGCGCAGCACCGGCGGGGCCATGGCCACCACGTCGTCGGGGGTCACGAAGCTGCGGCCGGCAAGACGGGCCGCAGCTTTGGACGCGGCGAGCAGGTGGACCGCGGCGCGCGGGCTGGCGCCCAGGGCCACGCTGGGCAACGAGCGGGTGCGGCGTACGACGGCGGCAACATAGCCCAGCAGCTCCTCGCTGACCGTGGTGGCGTCGACCTCCCGGCGGGCGGCCCGCAGCTGTGCCGGTCCGGCCACGGCGACGACGTCGGCGAGGGTGACCGGATCGACGCCTCGATGGGCAAAGCGCAGCAGCGCGACCTCGTCGGCCTCGCTCGGATAGCCGACGTCGAGCTTTACCAGGAACCGGTCGAGCTGGGCCTCGGGCAGCGGATAGGTGCCCTCGTACTCGATCGGGTTCTGGGTGGCCACCACCAGGAACGGGTCGGGCAGCGGGCGGGGGGTGCCCTCCACGCTGACCTGGCGTTCCTGCATGGCTTCGAGGAGAGCGGCCTGGGTCTTGGGCGGCGTGCGGTTGACCTCGTCGGCCAGCAAAAGGTTGGTGAACACCGGTCCGGGCCGGAAGGTGAGGTCGCCGCCCAGCAGGGTCATGGTGCCGGTGATGTCGGACGGCAGCATGTCGGGCGTGAACTGCATGCGGCGGAACTCCAGGCCCAGGGCCCGGGCGGTGGCATCGGCCAGAAGCGTCTTGCCCACGCCGGGCACGCCCTCGAGCAGCACGTGACCACCGACCGACAAAGCGGCGAGGAGGACGTCGAGGGCGGCGCCCTGACCGACCACCACCTTGGCCACCTCGGCCGCCACCAGGTCGCGCAGGGCGGCTAGGCCGGGCAGCTCTTGTTGGGCACGTGGGGTCATCGGCGCCTCTCGGTCAGTGTGGCCATGGCCCGACCGACGGCCACCACGTCGGCGTCGGTGCGGCAGGGCCGGAACAGGGCGTCGACGTCGGCCGGCGGCAGTTGGAGGCCCGCCGCCGCCTGTCGGAGATCTGCCTCGGGCGCATCGGCTGGCAGCCCGGCACGCGCCGCCACATGCCGGCGGGCCCGGTCCTGGAGGGGGGCGACGACGACCTCGGGTTGGCGGGTCTTGGCCAGGGCGCCGGCCATGGCCTCGACGTACGCCCGCCGGGGCGGAGGTCCGGTCCGCTCGATGTCGTCGGCAGGGCCGAGGCGGCGACCCTGGGACCACATCCACACCAGGGCGGCGGCGGCGCCACCGGCCAGCGCCCACCGCCAGCGCGACGGCACCGCCTTCAGCCCGGTGCTGCGGCCGTACCCGTGCTGGGCCTCGGCGAAGGCCACCGGTCGGCCCTCGCCGACGACGGCCAGTGCGAAGGCGGCGTTGTCGGCCTGGTCCAGCAGGCGGTTCTGGAAGGGCGAGGCGTCGGCCAGGGCGACGACCCGTCCCTCGCCCACCGAGGCCACCGTGGCCAGCACACGGTCTGGCCCTCCGAGTATCGGGAGCGTGCCCCCCGCCCGGGCCCAGAAGCCGTCGCCTCGCCCTTCGACCGCCGTCACGCCCGCCAGCTCCGGTACCCCTACCAGCACAAGGGCCCTGCCGACGCCGCCCACGCCCAACTCCGGGCCGCCACCGGGGATCCCGGCCAGCACCGGCTCGGCGCCCTGTCCGGCCACGACGAGGCGGCCTCCCGTGACGACGAAGTCGGCAAGCGCAGCCCCTTCCTCCTCGGTCAACCCCTTCGGGTCGGCCAGCACGAGCGTGGTTCCGGCGTCGAGCCCGGCGCGATCCAGCGACGTTCGTACCTGCCGCACGTCGTGGCCGTAACGGCCGAGCAGCTCGGCGTACGCGGCCAGCCCGTCGCCTCCCGTGGCGTAGGACGATGAGGTGGGACCGCCCGGCCCCGAACCGCCGGTGGCCACTGTCACCCCGGCGGTGAGCAGGTTGAGCCCGAGCACCACGGCGACGACGCCCACCAGCACCCGGGCCCCGGGCCGCATCGACTCCCACGCCTCCCCGATCACACTCCGTCCGGTCATCTCTGCGCCTCGGCGAGAACACGGGGCCAGGTGAGGGTGGCGGCGCGCACATCGGACTCCTCGGCCGGACGGCCACCGTAGGCAATCTCGTCGAACGCAGCAGCCAGCTCGGTGAAGGGCCCGGAACCCAGCCGGGCCCGCAGCTGGCCGGTGGTCATCGACGGGCGGTAGGCGATGACGCCGGCCCGATCGAGCCGCAGCAGGCCGGCGACGAACCGCAGTCGCACCGCCGTGTCCAGCTCGCCGGCCTTCTCCGCCGAGGCCGCCTGCCGCTCCAGCTCGTCGGGATCGAGGCCCCGGCCGTCAACGCCCACGGCCCGCGACCGATCGAGGGACCGCGGGCTGCGCCGGCCGACCATCCGGCTCGTGATGGCACCCGCCACCACGAACACCGCTGCGACCAGCGCTATCTGGGCGGCGAGGCTGTCGGCGATGCGGGCCCAGAGCCTCCCCAACGGATCGAGTACGGGACGCAACAGCCGGCCCATGGCGGTCAGAGCCGCCGAGAACGGTCGGGGCACCGGCGACGGCTTGAACCGCCGGCCATCGAGGACCGACTGGGCATCCCGGCGCGCCTCCGACGCCACGACGGGCGGTCCGGCCGTGACTCCCCCGGCGGCCAACGTCCGCAGACGCGACGCGAGGGCGGGGCCTTGGGCGCCGTCCAACCCCCGCCCGATGTCGACAGGGCGGCCGTCGACCTGCCGTACGGCGCGTAGCCGGACCAGCGCGCCCGGATCGTCGACCGCCCGCCGGGCCAGGGCCTGCACCTCCGCCTCGGTGACGCTCTGGGCGCCGGCGACGCCGGCCGGGGCGAGCCCCAGGAGGATCGCCACCACCACGACCGCTGCGGGCCGCCTCCGTCGATGGCTACCCATCCCGAGGCTGCCATCCCGGCGGCGGGGGCCAGAAGGGCGGCTGGTCGTCGGACGCCACAGCAGGCGGCGCCGACGGCATGAAGTCGACGCCGGCGACGGTACCGGGCTCCACGCCGAGCCGGCGGGCCAGGAGCTCCAGGTCGAAGCCCTCCTTGCGCACCCGCAGATCGAAGTAGACCACGGTGAGGACGGCGGCCGACAGTGGCGTGGTGAGCGCGCTGGCGAGCGTCTGGCCGATGGCGTCGGCAAGGGCGGCGGCCACCTCGTTGCCGCTCACGCTGACCACGCCGGCCAGGACACCGAGGAAGATGGCCTGGACGATGCCGCTCAGGATGGCAACCAGGAGCAGGACGGCCACTGTGGACCAGAACCGTCCCTTGACCAACTGGCGCGAGCGCTTCAATGCGCCCCAGCCCCGCACGTCCTCGAGGAGCAGCACGGGCGAGGCCACCGACCAGGCGACCCACAGGTAGATCCCCGGGACCAGGCAGGCCAGGAAGGCCGGCGCCAGGCAGATGGCCAGGAGGAAGGAGAGCCAGAGGAGCGACCGCAGCTTCGAGCGGGCGAAGCGCAGGGACTCCCGCCAGTCGGGCTGCTCGTCGAGGTAGGCGCCGCTGACCGCCTTGAAGCACGCCCCGGTGGCCACCTGCGAAGCGAGGAAGGCAAGGAGCAGGATGACCAGGGTGCCGGCCAGGAAGGCCCAGAACTGATCTCCGTCGAAATCGGGCGTGCCTCCCGGTTCGCTCGCCCCGAAGAGGTTGTCACCGCTCGGAACCGAGATGCGGATGATGGCCGAGAGGACGAAGACCGGGCCGAGCACGATGGCCACCGACTTGACGAGCACCGGGAATCGGGACCGGTAGATCTTGATGGCGACATCGAGAATCTCGCCGACACCCAGCGGCCGCAGCCCGGCGGGATCCATGTTGAGGCGAAGGTTACCGGGCGCCGGCCGGCGGGGTCGGCCCGCTCAGACGCCCGTGGGCTCAGGCGCGCCCTTCGACTCCCAGAAGTCGTTCAGCGCGGCCTGGCACTTGACGTACCAGGGAATGCCGAACAGCAGCACCCAGAACGCAGTCACCGCGCTCACCGGGCTCCTTTGGCCGTCGCCCTCGTACATCTTCTTGATCTCGATCGGCAGGAGGAACAGGGTGATGATCCCGGCGAAGAAGTAGATCACCGCGCCGACCACGCCCCCCACGCCGTCACCGGAGTACTGCTTGACCTCCTCGTGGCTGGCGTATGCCCAGTAGATCCCGTACAGCCCGAACGTGACGATGGACACCAGTATCTGGAGCCCGATCCGGCGCCGCTTCCCGATCGCCTTTCCATCGATGCTCATGGCCGGAAGCTACTGCCATCCCGACGCTGACGCTCGGGTCAGAGAAGCGCCGGCGCTTTTATCTGGACCTCTTCGGCCCGGGCGCCCGACGGAGCCACCTGGAGCGTGGCGCTGTAGTTGGCCAGCGGACCGCTCTGGGCGAAGGTGACGGTCAGCGTGCAGCTCAGGCCGGCGGCGAGCGGTGCGCCGGTACAAGTGCCGAAGCTGGCGGAGAAGAGGCGGCTGTCGGTGCCCGTGATCTGCGGTTGCGGCACCGTCAGCGCCGTCGTCTTGCTGGTGTTCTTGACAGTGACGTCCTTCCGGCGGGGATCGGTGGGCTTGAACTCCAGGGTGGCCGGCGTGAGGGTGAAGGTGGCGACCTCGGCCGCAGGCGCGCCGCCGCCGGTCCCGCCGCCCGAGGCAGGTGCGGTCGTTGGGGTGGACGGGCTGTCGGAGGAATCGCCGCCGATGACGTCGAGCTGCACAAGAAGGGTGATCAGGCCCACGATGGCGGTCAACAGGCCGGCCAGGCCGGTGACCAGTCCCGGGATGCTCGACCAGAAGGAGCGGTTTCCGCCGCTCACTGAGCTCGGGGGCGGGCGAGGTCGGCAACGCTGAAGGAGACAGCCACGGGCCATTCGAGGGTGACGGGGCCGGTGCTGTCGACGTAGACCTCGTAGCTCGCGCCGACGAGCCGAAGGGCCAGGAGGTGGCCCCGACGCGGGTCGACGATCCAGTAGGCGGGCACGCCCGCCTGCGCGTACACCTGACGCTTGGTGACCTGGTCGTTGACCACGGAACCGGGAGAGACGACCTCCACCACCAGCAGGGCCGGCCCGGAGAAGCGCTTCTCCCCCACGCTGGCGAGGGGGACGACGATGATGTCGGGCTCGACGCGCTGGCCGCCGGGCAGATCGAAGTCGATGGGGCTCATGAACACCTCGTGCCCCGGCGGACAGGCGTCCTCGATCCGACGAAAGAGCCCGCCCGCCACCCGCTGGTGGACGGGCTCCCGGGCTGGGGTCATCACGATGGCGCCTCCGATCAGCTCGTACCGCTTCCCGTCGTCGGGCATGGACTCGAGGTCGTCGACCGTGAAGGCGTTCGACAAGATGGTGGTCATCGCAGATCCAGGCTAACCCCCGAGGTCCACGC
>JBBQRO010000073.1:0-15339 GCA_038214685.1 Acidimicrobiales bacterium | reverse complement strand
GCACTGGAGCTGCGTGATTCACTCGACGACCTTCTACGCCACGAGGGTGAGGAATGGCACGCGCACGTTTCTTCCGAGGACTATCAGACCGAGGTGGCAGTCGCCTGGGAGCAATGGAGCTAGCCCGACCGGGAAGTGCCGTGTTTCGTCGTCGTGGCCCGTCCCTGCCCGGCCGGTATCGACGGCACGCGGCGATCCTGACCGGTGGCCCCGACACTGCCGCCACCGTCGTCGTTGCAACACCGGCGTCACGCACCGATGATCGACGGTCACAGACGACATCCGCTGCGTCGGTGCTCTAACGGACTTCTCTCGGCTGTGGTGTGGCCCCGCACGATGCCCAGTAGCACCGCGGCCGCGTGCGGGGGAAGCCGTGGTACGCCTAGGCCTCATCCCGCCCACGGCGGTGATCCTGTACGGCCCTGGGACGACGAGGAACGGGCCGTCATCGAGGCCGTCGTCCGGCGCCTCACACGCCTTCGCCCGCGGCCAGTAGCAGCCCGCCGAACTGGGCGGCCATGACATCGAGCCCCGGTCCCGCAGGATCGGTTGTGACCTGCAGCACCAGCCCGTTGGCCACAGCAATGAACAGCGAGGCCATGGCGTCGGGCTCGATCCACGACGGCAGGATGCCCGCCGCACGCATGCCCGCCATCTGGTCGGCCAGGAGGCGGCCGAGCTCTTGCCAGAGGTCGAGAAGCCCGCGGTGCAGCGGCTCCATGCGGGACGCTAGGAGGATCGCCTCCAGGTAGACCGGCGCCTCGGACCGGTGCCGTTCGAATGTGCCGATGAGCGCCTGAATGGCCGTCGCTGTGCGGGCGGCCGGGTCGCCGTCACCGGCCAGCACATCGATGGTCGGTGCCAGCCAGGCCCGCAACCCGTCGAGCAGGGCCGCCGCCACCAGGTCGTCCTTCGACCCGAAGTGGTACGTGATGGCGGCCAGGTTGGCGCCCGCCGCGGCGGCGATGTCCCGGGACGTCGTGGCCGCCAGCCCCTTCTCGCCGAGGCACTGGCGGGTCGCGTCCAGGAGCCGCTGGCGGGTCTCACTCATACGTATGTATGATAGCGACCGTGCACACCGAAACCCAGCACTGGGGCGGCTTTGCGGTGTGGGCCGGCGTGGGTGCCCTGTTCGGGCTGTCGGGCATCGCCATGCCGTCCTTCGGGCTGTTGGTGCTCGTGCTCACCGTCGCCGTGGTCGCCCTTCGGGCCGGTCGGCACCTGCAGGTGTTGCCCGACGTCGCCGGCTTCCTGCCTGGCGCCGGATCGCTCTCCTTGTTCGTTGGCCTCGCGAACCTGAACTCGACGCCGTGCCCGTCGAGCGGCTCGGGCTTCGCCGGGCCGGGCGCCACCGGACCCATTTCCTCCTGCGGCGGGTTCGATCCTTTACCGTGGCTGCTGATCGGCGTCGTCCTGGCCGCCACCGGCTTCGCCCTCTTCCTGGCGCGCCGCCGGTGATCGTCGGGCTCGCCGTCTTCGTGATGGCCGCCGTGCTGCTGGTGTCGATGGGAGGCGCCATTGTCGCTGCCCCCATGACGCTGCCCGCCCTCTTCCTGGTGGTCCGCCGCCATCCGACGTGTGGATTTCGCATCGCCGGTGCGATCATCGGCGGCCTGACCGCCGCCGAGGTGGCGTGGGCCGCCGTTTACCTCGTCGCCGGCGAGGCACCGGTCGTCATCTGGCTCGTTCCCGCCCTGGTCGGGATCGCCGCCGGGGCGGTGCTCGGCCGTCGTCGGCTGCCTACCGCAGGCGCTCCAGAACCTTCTGAATGAACTGGGGAAGGCGCACACGGCAGTCGCCGCTGGTGCTCTCGTCGTGTTCACGGCCAGCGTCGGAGCGCTCGCCTTCTACAACTTCGGTCACGGCGAGACTGCGCAGGCCACCGCCGAACCCGGTGTGGTGGTGCGCCCCTTGACCGGGGCTGAGCAATTACGGGCCTGGGAGCCTCCGAACGCCGAGGCCGCGTTCAACCGGGTGGTGACGGTCAACAACTCGGCCCGGACGCGCCTCAACTTTGTCTCGACCAGCAGCGCAGGGCTGGCCGCGAACGCCAGCTACTGGGGCGAACTTGCCGACGCTGCTCGAACGGCCAAGCTGGAGATCGACGCCGCAAAGCCTGCCCCCTTCGATGCCCGGGCCGTCGTGGGGTCCCTACGACAGTCCCTCGGGGTCCTTGGATCGCAGGCTCGGGGTGCTGGGAACTGCGGACTCTCCAGCCTTTGCGGCTCAAGGCCGCCGGCGGCGAACGCATCGATCTGCTCTCGGCCGAGGACGGCTTCTACGAACGGCTCGTCCATAAGCGCCGATCGGGGTTCCGGCTCTATCCGCCGTTTGGGACCTGAGCGTCCCGGACCGGCCACCGGAGGGTTTCGAGTACGAAAGTCGTCGCGTTGGCCTTAGCGTGACTTTTCGTTCCGATGTTCCTCAAGGGCCTCGACTCCCCGGAGTTCAGCCCAACTGAAGGATTCTCAGCGGGAACCCGAGGGTCCGTCGGCGTCAGGGCCAAGGTTAGCCCTTGGGTTCGTTGGAACCACGGGCGTGGTGGCGTCAGGGGCCCGCGCTCCGAGGCGTTGCGTCGAGCAGCGACCGGCATGGCCGTTTCCACTGGCTGGGCGAGCGATCGCGGTCGGCAGCGTTGGGCGGTGACCGTTCGGCAGGTGTTGGTGAACACGGTGGTGTCGAGTAGGGCTGGCCCCACCGTGCTCATGTGATCCTGGCCCCATGTCTCGGTCCGAGCTCGACTACGCGATCATCGAGGGGTGCATCGCTCCGCGAGGTCAACCCGGTGAAAGAACATCCGGGACCGTTCTCTCGCCTTGGTGCCTGGTCGTCTCGCCTCGATGAGAAGGCGTTCCACCTGAATTGGCAGCCACCGGGTATCGAACTCGCCGAGGAGCCGATCCGGTCCGACATCCTCAAACAGGCCCGGTCGAAGCGAATGTGGGCGCGGCCCCCGATCGTCGTCACGGACGAGGACTTCGTCACCCAGACCGAGGCCGCGGTGTTGCTGAAGTCGCGCGCCGCCCCGATGCCCGCTGTTGGCCTGCTCATCGCGAGGGGCATTCTTCAACAGTGCTTTCGAGCCAGTGATGGCACCAACGGCGTGACGCAGGAGTCGTTGAGTGAGGAGCTGGAGTGGCGACGAACCGCAAGCTTCTGGCGGCGACTCACCCGACGGCTCGGTGGCGTCCTCCACTGGGTCTGAGGGCTTGTCGCCCAGGATGACGACCGGGTTGCCGGCGTGGAGATTGGCCCCTGGCAACGGCGGCGATGGCGGCGATTGCGGCGATGGCCGCCAGTTGACCCTCTGCGCAGCGGACACGGTCGAAGTCGGCCAGGAGCATGATGCGTGGGAAGCGGGCCTTGTGCACCCGGCGCTCTCGCCGGCGATCTGCTCGGTTGTCGATCTCGGTCGAGAGGACTTCGGCATCGTGCTCACCATGCCGAATGCGGCCGTGGAGCTCGACACGGGTGCGGGTGATGTCCATCCCGAGCTTGAGCAAGTCGTCGGTGACACGCGTAGCCGCCGTGCACCGAACGCCTCGACGAACTGGCCGGGGACGACGTCCATGTCCGATGACGACGCGCTCAGGCGGCTCGTGCCTGTCGGTCACGTCAGGCGTAGCGCCGGCAATTGCTGCCGGCGGTGAGCCCCATCTCCGGCCAGCGCCCGGGGAACCATCTCCCCGACGTAGCGAACATCGAAGAACGAGGACGGCAGGTTCCCGACGATGCCCACGCCACCAGGATGATCGATCGGGCATTCCACGACCCGGCCGGTCAGGTTGTGGATCTCGACCTTGTGGCGCAGCTCCAGGAACAAGAAGTACGTCTTCAACGCCTGGGCCCGGGCCAGGCGAGTGCCCTTCGCCGATCCCCGCAGCACCTTTCCGAAGTACGCGTCGGCGTCGGGGGGCTCCATCTCCCACAGCGGCCGCCCCAACCACGCCCGCACCTGCTCGACGTGGATGACGTCGGAGCTGATGGTGCCGTCGGAGAGCCCTGCTGCCGCCCGGGCCAGCACGAACCCGGCGAGCACGTCGGTCTCGAAGTCGACGAGCTCCTCCGGGCCCGCCCCAGCCCGCACCTCACGCAGGTCCCGCACCGCGGCCAGACTCAACCCACGCCTCCTTGCCTTCGGACTTTCGGCAAGAATAGGCACGAACCTGTCCAAGCTTCAGGGATACTGAAGATTCATCAAACCGCCCTGCCGGCTCCCGAGGACTGAGAACGTGCTGGTTCAGGTTCATTCAGGGCAGAAAGCGCAGATCGTCGCCGCCCAGACCGGACAGGAACACAGGGGTTATCTCTTACCCCACCGCGGTGCGGGCCATCCCTCACCTTCGCCGTCGCAGCCTTCAGATGGTGCTGCGCCTGCTGGCCTACAACGCCGAGCTGTGGCTGTCGGACCGCCTCAATGTCTACCTCGGTGATCCCGACGAGGTCCGGGCCCTGACCCGTCACCTGCTCCATCAGCCGGGCACCGTCACCTTCGGCACCGAGGCCGTCTCGGTCGTCATCAGCCGCCCCGACCAGGCCAGGGTGGCCCGGGCCTTGACCTTGCTGGTCGAGGAGCTCAACCTCATTCCCGCCCACCTGCCAGGCGACCCCCGGCCTGTCACCTACTCCGTCAGCGCCGCCTGAAGATCACACTTCGACGTGCGGCCGATTTACAGAGGTCTGAGGCTTAGGCAAACTGAGTTTCACACAGATACGCGTACAGACCGCCATCCGTGACCAGCGTATCGTGGCAACCACGCTCGACTACTCGACCTTCGTCAATAACGAGGATGAGATCTGCGTTGCGAACAGTCGATAGGCGGTGGGCGATCACGATGGAAGTTCGCCCAGTCAGCACCGCCGCCAGCGCTTGCTGCACCTTCCGCTCCGACTCAGTATCCAGGTGGGCTGTCGCCTCATCGAGCACCACGATGTCTGGCGCCTTAAGAAGCAGCCGGGCGATGGCAATGCGCTGCTTCTCACCACCTGAGAGCCGATATCCCCTGTCGCCCACTACGGTATCAAGCCCGTCGGGAAGAGATTCGACGAGCGACCGGACTTGAGCAGTCCCCAGAGCCTCAAGGAGATCAGCCTCGGTGGCTTCTGGCCTAGCGAACAGCAAATTGTGCCGAATTGTCTCATGAAACATGTGAGCGTCCTGAGTCACCACGCCCACCACCTCCCGAAGTGAAGCAGTAGTGACATCCCGGACATCCACTCCATTAATGCAGACTGCTCCCCCCTTAACATCGTAGATCCGAGGAACCAACTGGCTAATCGTCGTCTTCCCTGATCCCGATCGACCAACCAAAGCCACGAGCTGCCCAGGCTCAGCCCGGAACGACACGCCGTGTAGCACTTCACAGGACTCGGATCGGGCGAGCACTGCGACCGACTCCAGCGAGGCCAACGATACCTCATCCGCTGATGGGTAACTGAAATCGACCTGATCGAACTGTACCGAGGCTGGGCCCCTCTTTAGTTCCTGAGCTCCGTCCCTCTGCGCCACAAGTGGCTCGAGGTCCAACACCTCAAACACTCGATCAAAGCTGACCAGCGCGGTCATAACATCCACCTGCGCGTTCGACAACGACGTCAGTGGAGCGTAAAGGCGATTAAGGTACGCAGCAACTGCAACCAACGTACCTACCTTCAACGACCCGTCGGCAACATACATACCCCCAGCGCCGTACACTATGGCACTTGCCAGCGAGGCCACGAGCACCAAAGCCACGACAAACACGCCCCCGTACAATGACTGCTTGACAATGATATCACGCATATCGTTTGCTCTATCTCGAAACGTATTATCATCCGAGCCGTACAACTTCATCAGCAGAGCACCTGAAACATCAAAGCGTTCGGACATGATGTGATTCATCTTCGCAGCGACCTCATAACGCTCTCTCGTGAGGCGGGCCAGCGGCCCCCTCACCCAGCGCGCAGGGAATAAGAAGACGGGCACGAGCATAAGCCCCAATAGGGTGATCTGCCAAGAGAGCACGAACATAGCAACCAACGTAACCAGGACAGTTACGCAGTTACCAACGACTGAGGACATGACATTAGTGAAGGCCTGCTGTGCCCCCGCCACGTCAGAGTTTAGGCGCGATATCAGGCCGCCGGTCTGGGTGCGAACGAAAAACCCCATCGGCATTCGTGCTACGTGATCGTAGACGCGCGTCCGCATGTCATAAGCGAGACCCTCACTGATCCGAGCTCCCAAGATCCGCTCGCCGAGCGTCACCACGGCATCCGCAAGTGCTACAACAACGAGAAGCAGCGATACGGCAATAATGACTCCTGAGTCGCCCTGCAATATTCCGCGATCAATGACCTCTCGCAGCAGGAGTGGGTTCACAGCGCCAAGAAGTGCCTCCACTACCACAAGCACTAGATAGCCGGTGGAACCTCGACGATATGGCCTCGCGAAGCGCCAAATCCGCTTATAGAGGCCCCGGGGCAACTTCTCGCCGAGAACTGCATCCTCAAGCTTCAGAGCTCGAAACACTCCCCAGGCCGTACCCTTCGGGCCTGCGAAGCCGCGCATAGCCATTGTCGCTAGCCTTCTAGCTGCGCTATTCGGAGAATTCGCCAACCGGAGCGGAGACTCTTGTTAACCATAGGGAGGGATATTGTAATTGCTACACAAACGATTTTCGGGATCGTAAGTGGTCTTTACTGCACGGAGCCTGCTCCAGTTTGAGCCATAGCACGAACGGGTTCGCCACTCATCCTCCTCATCGAGGTGGTTGACATACGCACCGCCCGTCGAGCACCCTTCGCTACCAGCCAGGGTATGGTCCAGCCAGTCCCTATGGAAATGTCCGTCTTCGGGAGCGGCCCACGACCTACTGATCACAAGAGCGAATTGGGCCTGACGGAACTGGAACGCAGTGTCAGCCGGCCCGACCGCGGCCATGGCGCCTCCCAATTGGTTCAACGACACACAATTTGTCACGCGACGAGGAGGTAACCAGGGACCTTCGGTCACCTGTGAAACCAGAAACGTGATTAGAGTAGCGTCAAGGGAGGACAGGAGGTTACTTCGCATCCCTACAGACAGCGATAGCGGGTGCGGGATATCGTCACCGTCGATCCGACGATGCTGCGCCAAGTCAGGGTATCGCACTATTTGGGTCTTTTCCCAGTGTGGTTCGTGTCCTGCGACGCGGAAACACTCGAACCAGTTCCTCGCGTCCTCGACCGAGCCACAGTACTGTAGCGTTAGTAGCAAATCGGAAGAAGTGTGACGATGGCTGGTGCTAGCAGCGGACCTATCTTGATGTGCCATCAACGTAGCACGGGCATGACCCAGGTGGTCAGATTGGAGGCACCCACGTACCCACTGCAGAAGGATCTTCTCCGCTTCACGTCCATCGTAGCGGAACCACCCGACCACGACCTTTGGGAGCGGGCGAAGGATCATTGATAAGCGAGTAACTACGCCGAAGTTTCCGCCGCCGCCGCGAAGAGCCCAGAACAGCTCGGAATTGCAAGAAGATGTGGCAGTGTAAACGGTCCCGTCCGGAACAACTACCTCAAAGGCGACAGCGCTATCGCATGACAGGCCGAACAGCCGCATCAGGTCGCCGAAACCGCCCCCGATAGTAGCGCCCACTACTCCTACATCGACATGGTCTGCTCCGGTGACAGCGAGGCCACAAGCTCCGGCTGCGTCGTTCAGCCGCCCCCACGTTGTGCCCGCCTGGACCGTGGCGATTCCCGCTTCTGAGTCAACCGACGCACCATCCATCCCAGACACATCGATCATCACCGCACCGTCAGAAACGCCGTGACCAGCAAAGCTATGGCCGCCAGCGCGTACGCATACTGGTTTAGCAGTCTCCTTCGCGAAGGTTAGGGCAGTCGCGACATCGGCGGAACCATTGCAGCGCACGATAAGTGCCGGATATCGGTCGAGATCCCTCCTCCACACCCGCCGCCAAATGTTATACTCAGGATCACCCCGGACAGCGGTAGGACAGCTGAATGATGCAGTGCGCATTGTGTTCCCCTCCGGCACGTCGTCCATCTCACCATGACCCGATGGATTCGTGCTTCCGAGCGAACGCTCGTCAAGAGTGCAATGAAGTACGAAGACCGTTTTGGATGCAGTCAAGTTGTAACAGTAACGGTCCAGTTGTGCTGGCCCCTCTGTAACTGCCAGACACCGGCGGTGTCCTTGTGCACGTGGGTGCTCTTCGAGCCATCCGCCGGTTGAACCACGATACCAAACCGCTCGACCTTCGGAGAGCCGGCGCGGGCCCACTCATCATACAACGCCAATAGGCGCTCAATCATGTCGTTGGTCCCGAATGAATCGATCGAGCCATCCCAGTAAATGATTGCCAAGCTCTTCTGTAGCTGGTCCCACAGAGCGAACCACGGGACTTGGTCGATGTCACGCGCCGAGATGCGGGGCATCGCGACAACTCGAGCCATTCGAGTGGGCTCCTGAAGACTTGCCCAGATCGCGAATCCTACTGCTCCGTTCAGGCTTCCCCGATCGTAATTTCGCAGGGACCCGATAGCCATGGGTAGTTGGGCCCGACCACCGCTCTGCAAAGCCCTCATCTCCCGATGTCGAGGCCCGTTGATGTACTCCTGATCCTCGTCGTAGCCAAAGGGTCCACCGAGAGCAACGAACCCGAGCTGATGCGCAAGCGTTCCGGCGAGACCATTCTCTGTCCGCTCGCACACGAACTCGGCCTGCCCGGCAGCGCTAAAGCGCCATGGCACGATCATGGTACCTCCAATCGCCAATTGAGCGATCCATGAGGGCGGAATCGCCCGCACACTTGCTGCAGCGATCAACTTCGAGAACGGTGCTCCCTCCCGGACACGTTGGCCGCCATCGCCGACAATAAGTTCGATCCGGTCGACGCTCGCCTCGCGGAGATTTCCACGTAGCAGTTGTGCGACCTCTCCAACGAACTCCACGGTAGTCACCGACCCACTGGTCCCGACTAGATCGGCGAGGAGCGCGGCGTTGTAGCCGGTCCCACTACCGATTTCGAGAATCCGGTCTCCTGGCGAGACGCGTAATGACTCAATCATCTCGGCCATGACCCATGGCGCAGACGCGCACGTGCTGACGCCCGGTCGCTCTGGGCCCCACCGAATGATTACACTGCGCTGCGGTTCGTAGGCCGCTTGGAGGTCCTTGGCGATCTCCTGAGCCTTCGCTTCCTCAGTTGTCGGCCACTGCCCTCGGCTGGTGAACACGTGCCGAGGGACTCGCGTAAACGCGGCTTCGACCGAAGCTGATCGGATCAAACCCGCCCGAACGAGTTCAGAAACCATCTTCCGCCGCAAGCGGGAGGCATCCTCGCTCATCCGAATCCCACTCAACACAAGTACGTCACGTAGCGCTCCCAACCGCTACTCCGGGCAAACGACCTTCGGACGACCAGAGAACGTGATAGTCGCCTCCGCCGCAGGCTATGTTCGGCGGCCGCACCCATGCATGGGCTGCAAACGGGGCGAGTTTTACACCGATACACCAATCTAGGCGAACTCTGTGGGTGGCACCGTAGATCATGATGGCAACCGATTCCGTAAGGCAATTGCAGGGTAGCATCCGCGCCATCAGGACATCGCCGACAGACGACCTAAACATCTCACAATCGTTGGTTGTTGCCTCGCGGCTCGTATGCTTGCCGAGAAAGCGCATCAGCCGCAGCGTCCCGCTGAACCTTATATGATTTATTAGGAGCCATGCAACGGCAATCGCTAGGTTAGCGTTAACACGCGCTTTCCAGTGACGCAATGCTAGGCCGTCGGAAAGAATAGAGCCCCTCAGGCTCGAGCGATGCCGGTAGGCATCTCGAGCCCAAGTAGAGAGGAGTTGCAAGTGAGGGACCACTGTCGTACCTGTCTGACGGGGGGGAGATTCGGAGCTGCGGATACGCAGGAGAGGTGGCTTATCTAGCGCAGTCGGAATATCCTGTCTGAGTCGGTCCACGAGTATGGCTGGCGCAAGTGGCGCGGCGTGGTGGCCGATATCAGGCCCGCTCAAATGATAGAATTCGCCGTTCAGTAGGTCGAGCACGATCAGAGAATGGTCGATCGTCACCCCTTGGAAACGATCCGCTGAACGAGCCTTGGTCGTCACGTGGGAATCATTACGGTGGATCACGCTAGCTCCGATCGGGTGACCATTGCTCAAGCGCCGCAGATGTGGCTATCTGCCGGAGCCATACTTCGACGGCGATCGTACAATTGAGCCCTCTCAACGCGCCACCGACGCGGCGTGCACAAGCTTCTATGCCGGCCGAGAACCTCGCGGCGTCGATCAAGTGCTCTTTGACAAGTATTGAGTCATCCATGAGGGAACGAAGTGTGCCGGCGTTCTGTGTGACGCAATCATACGCGTAATGGTTATAAGTAGACTTTCGCGAGCGCTGTAAGATTATGCTCGGCAGCATATCGCTGAACGCTTCCCGCATAAGTGGCTTCAGCGAGAATAGACTTGAACGCGCCTCATAGTCTGCGGTTAGCCCGGCGTGTATAACACGCTCATCGAGGAAAGGAAAGGCGTACTGCGGCGTCGACCTATCAGCAGCCTGCTGAAACATTCTGCAGGTCCTGCCGGAATCAATGATCGCGCTTATCGCGTGGTTCTGTCCCGGTAGCGGCGCGTACGCACTGTCTCTTGAGCTGTCCTCTGTTAGGCAATCTGCAGCAAGCTGCCGACAGTCGCTGGTGAACCACGGCAGATAATCGACGGGGCCCGCCCATCCAACGTAAGGCCCCTCACTCGTTGACGAAGACGGAGTGCTTGTGCGAAGCTGTTCGGCCATTGAGAACAGCCAGTTGCTGTAACTGGTCTTGGCCACGGTCGCCGCTGCCAGCATGAAGCGCCTCGCGGACCACTGCGAGGAAGCAGCAGTAGCGGCCTGAGCGTGACGGAGTGCCGCCCTGTATTCGCCCGCGTGAATTAGGTCGGCCACATAGGAAGAGTGCGCGGATGTCACTACGGCATCTGCACCGTGGCCGGTTAGATGGACGTAGGACTGGCGCCCCGCTAGAGCATCAGTCTGCTCGCCGAGTCGCCCGAATGCCAAACTCAGTGGTGTCGGTTCATCCGTCACCGGGGCGGAGAATATATCATGGTATAGCGGGGGGAAATCTCGCAGGCTCACTTCCATGGAGGACGTCGTGGCGAGCATAGAGCGAGCAGCTGCAGCATACCGGTGATCCGTAGCGGTGGTGTCTTCTGGGTCCGAGTACGTCCACAGCGTACAATGCTTCGTCCCGGTAGCGCTGCGGCTAGCTAAGTAGCTAATGGTCGTTGAATCGAAACCTCCGCTCGAATCGCATGACACGTCTCCAAGGCTGTCGTCGACATGGCCGCCGACAGCCTTGGTGAGAGCCTCTTGCAACTGAACTGAAGCGCCAGGGGTGAATTGGGTTGGGGGATACCAGTACCGCTCGTAACTTTGATCCTCTGGCATGAACCAATGTCCCTCAGGTACCCTTGCGACATTCTTGAACGGCGAGAGAGTAGCCGTGGTGGTCGGCATCTGTGGAAGCATTAAGCGAGCAGCAAGCCACGGGACGCTCAGTGTTGGGCCAGCCAAGCGTGCTAGCAGGAGAGCCGACGAAGAACAAATGATTGTTTCCTCGAAACGAGTATAATAGACAGGCCTCAATCCGGCGACGTCTGTCGAGACGCTGACTACTCCATTTCGCTCGACGACAAGGTTGTAACTGCCTCCCATGCTCGGAAGGTACGAGTAGTCGCCAGATCGTAAGGCTCTGTGGGCGGTCTGTTCAAAGGATCCTGTCGAGGCATCACAGTGCCCAAGAAGTGCGAGTCGGCAGTCCCTCGACGTGGTCATATCAGCTGGAAGAGCGGTGACGACCTTGTCGCGTATTGGTAACAGGTGCTCTGATAGAACCCACAGGTGGGAGTCGCCGGTCCAGATTCGAACACCGAAGGGAGGTGCAACCGTTCCGGAGTGAAGGTCGTGGTGCGCTCTCGGAGCCCGAGGAGAACCGAGTTCTACCACTAGTAGAAAAGGGGACCCGCCTATAGCGCGAGTGTATGACGGAGCGGACATGCTGCGTTCTGGGCTACCGGTGCGATTCTCTAGTGGATTATCTCTGGCCACAGCCTTCCACAACAAGGGGGCTGATCGTGAGGGTCGTAGTTGTAGAATGCAGCGGTACTATCGTCGCTCGCGCCGAAGGTATTGTCCCCGTTGATCAGGTTCACGGCGTTTCCCAGGGGTACGACAGCGGTCGTGGTCTGTGCAAGAGCCTTGTTGCTGGTCATCCGTTGCTTCCTTTCCTGTTGGCTGGGCAGACCCTCTCGGGGTTGTGACAGGCGGGGCCTGTAAAGGTCGGGCCAGGATGGAGGATAGGATTTCTGCTCGTTGCGGTCAATAGGTGTTGCAAGCGACTACCGGATAGGATGTCTGCTCGTTGCGGTCAATAAGTGTTGCAAGCGACTACCGGATCAGTGAGAGCGGTCCCAAGGCGGGGAGGCGGGGAGGCGGCGGTATTTGCCGGTGGTGCCCGTTGGGTTGAGTATTCCGGAGCCCGGCGAGCGTGAGGTGATGCACATGTAGGTCCCGGTCTCGGTGGCGATCAATGGCGAAGCGCAGATGCGCTGGTCCATGGCGGCGAAGGTGCCGAGCTTGATGCGCCGGCGCAGCGTGGGCTGGCCGACCAGCAGGCAGGCGAACGGTGAGTGGCTGTGCATCTCGGCGTTGGTCAACAACCGGAGCTCCTCGAGCTGGTCGGCGCCGAGAAGGTGGGCTTCGCGACTACGGTGAGCCGCCAGGGGCTATCGTCACGACCGGAGGCTGGCTGACCGCCGCCGGATGAGGGGATCCCGGTGCGGCGGGAGTGGGAGCCGGAGGAGCTGATCGCCTGCTGGACCCTCGTTGAAGGCGACGCGGCTAAGCCCGAATCCACCGATCGGCATTGACCGGCCGACGAGAAGGGCCGAAGTCGATCTCGGGTGGTGCCGGGTCCCAGATCCCGGTCTGAAAATGGTCTCGGGCCGCTGAGGAGGCGCAGCGGGCCGAAGCCCCTTCGGATGGTCTGGCGGTGGGGGTGCTCGACGGGCCGGCCTGGGCGGCCGCCGTTCTGTCCTCTGCTTCAGGTGCCGAGCACGACGGAGCGCAGGTTGGCCAGTGCTGCGTCGAAACGATCGGCCCATGGCCAGAACCGGGGCAGGTGCAGGGTGAAGCGCCGGGCCGAGGAGGTAAGCCGCCCCGGCGCGCGCAGGTAGCGCCGGCGCAGTGTGTCGGTGGCGATGAGGGTCTCACCCAGTCCGAGGCGGCTGGTCCAGCGGGCCAGGTTGTGGGCCATCACGTTGAGGGCCAGCCACGCAGCGTTGGCCCCGAAGCGCCCCGAGGGCATGTGGTTGCACCCGACGCCGTACTTGAGGTCGCGGATGGTGTTCTCCACCTCGGCGTGGCGGCGGTGGTCGGCCTCCAGGGCGATCGTCTCGCCGTCACGGTCGGTGACGAAGGCGTGGTAGGCCCAGTCGACCAGTAGGGCGAGCTGGGAGCCCGGCGTGGGCTTGACCCGCCGCACGATGAGGCGCACGACCGGGGCCTTCTTCCCGAAAGGCCGGTAGGTGGTCTCGGCCACTTCCGCCCCACCGTCGAGGAAGTACGGGATCGGCACCCATGCCTCCTCGGCGATGGTGGCGATCACCTTGTGCAGGGCCTTGTTCAGCCTGACGGTGACGGAGAAGCGCACGCCGGCCTTGCGACAGGCGGTGGCCACCGCCCCGGAGTAGAACCCCGAATCGGCGCGCAGCGTGAGCGGGCCGCTGGCCCCGGCGGCCCGCAGCCGGTTGAACGTCTCGGTGAGGAAGCTCCCCGCCCCTCGCCCGGAGTTGGCATTGCCGCCCCGCTGGCGGCAATGCAGGACGTCTCCCGTGCCCGACATCACCGCCACCAGGGGGTGGTAGCCCCGGACGTGGTTGTAGGTGAACTTGGCCCCGCCCTGCTTCTTCAGGCCGTAGGTCTCGACGATGCTGGAGTCGACGTCGATCGTCACCGCCGCGTCACCGGGTCCGGCGCCGGCGGCGAAGGCCCGCTTCAACAGCTCAGAGGCGACCTTGTCGAGCTGGCGGACGTGCCCGTAGGTGATGCTGCGCAGGAAGGTACCGAGGGTGGACGGGGCCAGCACGCCATGTCCGAGCACCGACTGGGTGGCTCCCGCCCGCAGGGCGTCGCAGTCGTCGATGCTGTCGCCGCCGGCCAGCGCCGAGTGAACGATGGTCATCGCCTTGTGGCCGACGTTGGCGTGCCCGGGGGCGTCGCCGAGGTCCACGTGGTCGTCGAAAAGCTCACGCAGTCCGAGGTGCTGGGCCAGGGTGGCTGGCAGGACCAGGCCGGCGTCGGCGACCAGGCGATCGTCGTCGAAGGTCACCGCAATGGCGTCGAGGCTGTGAAATGATCGCATCTAGAAGGTGCCCTCCGATTCGGGGTTTCTGGCCGGTCTCGCAACCGCCATGCTCCCTGGTCAGGGGGCACTTCTACGTGATGCTCAGGGGTTCACGACGAGCGCTCGTCGGTGGATCCAGGCTAAGAGATAACCCTCGTGTTCCTGTCCGGTCTGGGCGGTGACGATGCGCCTTCTCTACCCTGGACCAGCACGTTCTTAGTCCCGGGGAGCCGGCAGGGGACGTTTGACGAATCTTCAGTATCCCTGAAGCTCTGACAGGTTCGTGCCTATTCTTGCCGTTAGTCCGAAGGCAAGGAGGCGTGGGTTGAGTCTGGCCGCGGTGCGGGACCTGCGTGAGGTGCGGGCTGGGGCGAGCCCGGAGGAGCTCGTCGACTTCGAGACCGACGTGCTCGCCGGGTTCGTGCTGGCCCGGGCGGCGGCAGGGCTCTCCGACGGCACCATCAGCTCCGACGTCATCCACGTGGAGCAGGTGCGGGCGTGGCTGGGACGGCCGCTGTGGGAGATGGAGCCCTCCGACGCCGACGCCTACTTCGGCAAGGTGCTGCGTGGATCGGCGAAGGGCACACGCCTGGCCCGGGCCCAGGCGTTGAAGACGCACTTCTTGTTCCTGGAGCTGCGGCACAAGGTCGAGATCCACCACCTGACCGGCCGGGTCGTCGAGTGCCCGATCGACGAGATGAACCGGCCCCGGGGCCGCAAGGACGCGGCGCGGCGCATCCCGCCCAGCGCCGACCAGGTCGGGCGGCTGTTCGCCGGGTGGCGGGAGGAGCTGGCGGCGTGCCGCAAGTTCGCCCCGACCGCCCGCAACTACGCGGCGGCCCGGCTCATGGCCGAGGTCGGCCTGCGGGTGAACGAGGCCCGCAGCCTCGACGTCGCCGACGTCAAGTGGGAGCTGGGCCGCTT
>JBBQRO010000072.1:0-15420 GCA_038214685.1 Acidimicrobiales bacterium | reverse complement strand
ATCGGCCGTGACGATCACCAAGGAAGAGCGCTACTTCCGGGGCCACCAGGACGCCGATGGCTACTACCAGTTCGGGTTCCGCTGGTCGGCGGGTAGCAAGTAGTCCCGGCCGCCCCACCCGTTCCGAGCAGATTCCTATGTTGCTTCCTTCCACCGATAACGGTGGCGCCGCGCCGGCGCCGAGCTCCCACGGACAGCATCCGATCCGGCACTTCTCGTTTCTCGACGACGCCCAGCGCGAGGCCCTGTTCCACCTGGCGCCCGAGGCGTTCGACCGCCTGAGTCCTAAGACCGACCTGGCCCACGCCCTCGGGGCCACCCTCTACACGCCGTCGCTGCACCCACGCCTCGAGGCGCGCCTGACGCGCGCCGCGTCCGACGGCGTCACCTCCGCGGTGGTGTGCCTTGAGGACTCCATCGGGAACCACGAGGTGCCCGAGGCGGAGGCGAACCTGGCGGCCCACTTCAGCCGGCTCCAGGAGCAGCCTCCCGTACCGCTTCCGCTCATTTTCCTGCGCGTGCGCGACCCCGGCCAGATCGCCCGCCTCGCCGACCTCATCGCCGACGCCATGGGTCTGGTGGCCGGCTTCGTGCTTCCCAAGTTCTCGGTGGCGAGCGGCCCGGCGTGGATGGAACGGGTGGCGGAGGTCGCGGCCGACGCGCCACTGCCGATGTACGTCATGCCCGTGCTGGAGGGGCCCGAGGTGCTCTACCGGGAGAGCCGGCTGGCCGAGCTGCTGGGCCTCGCCGACCTGTTCCAGGAGCACAAGGACCGGGTGCTGGCGGTGCGGGTCGGGGCCACCGACCTCTGCGGCCTCCTCGGCCTGCGCCGGAGCATGGACGAGACGGTGTACGACCTGGCACCGATCCGGGACTGCATCGCCGACATCGTCAACATGTTCCGGCGCTCGTCGTCGGACCTGGTGGTCACGGGCCCGGTGTGGGAGTACTTCGACCGCCAGGAGCGCATCTGGAAGCCCCAGCTTCGGGAGACCCTGTTCGAGCGGCACTCAGAGACTGGCCGGGCGTTGCGGGCCCGGCTGATCAGCCGTCACCTCGACGGGCTCATCGCCGAGGTGGTGGCCGACCGGGCCAACGGCCTGCTCGGCAAGACGGTGATCCATCCCTCCCACGTGCGCGCCGTCAATGCCCTGAGCGTGGTGAGCCTCGAGGAGTACCAGGACGCGCTGGCGATCGTCCGGCTGAACGGGAACGGGGCCAGCGCATCCGCGTTCGGCAACAAGATGAACGAACCGAAGCCGCACCGGGCGTGGGCTGAGCGCCTCCTGGCCCGGGCCAAGGCCTTCGGTGTCTACCGCGAAGGGGTGTCGTTTGTGGAGTTGCTCGATGTGTGAGGCGCCGGCCGTCGCGTGCTGACGGTCCCTCCTGCGCCGGAGGTCAGTGTCCGGTACACCAGCGTGCCCAACGACCTCGACCCGTCGGCGCTGTTTGGCGTGGCCCGCCGGATCAACCCCCGCCGATCGGCGCTCTTCGTCAGCCGAGTCCTCGGCAAGCACGTGCCCGTCGATCCCGCCATCTGCATGTTCGTGGGCCTGCACCTGGCCGGCCAGATCGACGGCGCCCGCGCCGGCGCCGGGCCTGCATCGCTGGCCGCAGCGCTGGCGAGCCCGGCGGCGGCGCGGGCCACGGTCGCCCGCGTCCTGGGCGCAGCCGGTCGCGCCGGCCCGCCGATGCACATCATCGGCTGCGCCGAGACGGCCACTGCGTTGGGTCACGCGGTGCGCGACGGCCTTCCCTGGGCGGACTACGTCCACACCACCCGGCGGGTGGAACCGGGGTGGGAGCCGGTGGTCACCTTCAGCGAGGAGCATTCCCATGCCGTGCACCACCGCATCGTCCACTCAGACCCCATGTACCTGCGCGACGACCACCCTGTCCTCTTCGTCGACGACGAGCTGACCACGGGCCGGACGCTGCTCAACGCCATCGCCGCCATACAGGCGCTGGCGCCGCGACCTCACTACCGGGTGGCCGGCCTCCTCGACTGGCGCAATGTGGCAGCCCGGGACGCGTTCGCCGAGGTCGAGGTCCGGCTCGGGACCACGATCACCGTCACCTCGCTCGTCGCCGGAGAGGCGAGTTGGGCCGAGGGCCCGCAACCTGAGGCGGCGGAGCCCGCCCCGCCCCCGCTGCCGCTCGACGGGATGCGTGTCATCCGCCACGCCATCTCCTTCGGGCGTGGCGTGGCGCGTCACGGGTGGGACTCGGGCGACCAGCAGGCATTCGAGTCGCAGGTGGCGGCGGCGGCTGCCCGGCTGGAGGCAGCCCGTACGGGCCCGCGTGCGCTGGTGCTCGGTACCGAGGAGTTCATGTACGCCCCGCTTCGAGCCGCCATGGCCATGGGCGACGGTGTCGCCTACCAGTCGACGACGCGGAGTCCGATTCTCGCCGCCGACATCGTCGGCTACCCGGTGCGGCAGAAAGCTGCGTTCGTCAATCCGGCGGCGCCGGCACGCACCAGCTTCGTCTACAACGTCGTCCCCGGCGCCTACGACGACATCTTCGTGCTGTTCGATGAGGAGCACGGCGACGCCGAGGTTGCGCCCCTGGTGGGTGCGCTCTCGGCCGCCCGCCCGGCGGCGCTGCACCTCGTCGCCGCCGGCTTATGACCGGCCCGGGCACTGTCGGGTTCTCCGGGAGCTATCCGGCCGCCGACGTGACCTTTCTGCTCACGGATCTGTCCCGCGTCATGGACGAGAGCCCGCTCGACGAGCGGGAGCGGGCCATGCAGGGAGGCGGGCACTACTCCGAGCGGTTGCCGGTTGAGTACCGGCCGACGGCGCGGTACACCGAACTGTTCCACGACCTGCTCGCCGCCGGCGCCCGGCGGATCGCCCTCCTCGCGGCTATCGCCGCCGAGCGGGTCATCGCCTCCCGGGGCCCCGACATCGTGCTGGTCTCGCTGGCCCGGGCGGGCACCCCCGTCGGAATCCTCCTTCGTCGGTACCTCCTGGCCCGCCACGGTCTCGACGTGGCGCACTACAGCGTCTCCATCATCAGGGGTCGCGGCATCGATGAGAACGCGATCGACCACATCCGCGCCCGCCACCCGGGTCGAGGGCTGCAGTTCGTCGACGGGTGGAGCGGCAAGGGGGCGATCCAGCGCGAGCTGGCGGCGGCGTGCGCGCCGCTGGGCCTCGACGACCGGATGGCGGTCCTGGCCGACCCCGGCGATTGCGCGGCGCTCTTCGGCACGCGCCACGACGTCCTCGTGCCCAGCGCGTGCCTCAACGCCACCGTCTCCGGACTGGTGAGCCGCACGGTCCTGAACCACCTGATCGGCCCAGCCGATTTCCACGGCGCCAAGTTCTACGGCGACCTCCGGTCCGAGGACGTCTCCGTGCTCTTCGTCGACACCGTCTCGGCACATTTCGACGACGTCGCCGCCGAGGCGGTGGTCGAGGCGCGACGCCTCGACGACGAGGCGGTGTCGCCGTCGTGGGCCGGCTGGGCGGCAGTGCGACGGATCGCCAGCCTCCACGGGATCGACGACGAGAACCTGGTGAAGCCGGGGGTGGGGGAGGCGACGCGGGTGCTGTTGCGGCGCCAGCCGTGGAAGGTGCTGGTTCGCCCCGACCGCATGGACGAGCTGGAACACGTCCTGGTCCTGGCCGCCGACCGTGGCGTACCCGTCGAGCCCTACGCCGACATGACGTACTCGTGCTGCGGCCTGGTCATGCCGCTGAGCCGTACGGAGCAGGGGTAAGGCCATCGTCGATTGCCTGTTCGCGTGCGACCTCGACCGCACGCTCATCTACTCCCTGGCCGCCGCCGCCCTGGGCGGGCCCGACCCGGTAGACGCCGACGCCGCCGCCCTCCTGTGCGTGGAGCTGCTCGACGGGCGACCCATCTCCTACGTCACGCCCGAGGTCCCCTCCTTGCTCCGGGAGCTGGCGGCGCTGAGCGTCTTCGTGCCTGTAACCACCAGGACCGTGCTGCAGTACCGGCGTATTCAGCTCTTCGCCGGCGACCGCACACCGGAGTGGGCGATCTGCGCCAACGGTGGCCACATCCTGCGGCGGGGCCGGCCCGATGCCGCCTGGCACCAGTCGATGGTCGGGACCGTCGTCGGCACCGGCATCGATCCTGAGGAGGTGGTGCGGCGCATGGTGGCGCTCGGGGACTGGGTGCTCAGCGCCAAGGTGGCCGACGAGGTGTTCGTGTACGCCGTGCTGGACCTGCGCAGGGCCCACGTGCCCGCCATCGCCGAGCTGGGCGACTGGCTCGGGGCGGGCGGTTGGGTGCTCTCCGAGCAGGGGCGCAAGATCTACGCCGCACCCGCGGGGGTGGAGAAGTGGACGGCGGTGCAGGAGGTGCGCGAGCGCACGGGACCGACACGTGTCGGCGCCGCAGGTGACTCGCTGCTCGACCGGAGGATGCTCGAGGGAGCCGACTTCGCGATCCGCCCCCCCCACGGCGAACTCGATGTGGTCGGGTGCCCGGTCGACGTGCTGGTCTCCGAAACCGGCGTGGCCGCGGGGGCCGGCGTGCTGGCCGCGGCCATCGCCTGGGCCGGCCGAGGCTGAATGGCTACTGTCGACTGACGGCGTGGTCGACGGAATCGAGGAGGCGGTCGTGTCGCAGAGGTTCATCCGGGGCCAGAAGTCGAAGCTCGACGCGATCACGGCCGCCACCAGCCTGCGGGTCGGCGTCGGGATCGCCGGCGTCAGCGTCGACGTCAGTTGTTTCGGCGTGGACGCCGCCGGCCAGCTGTCGGACGACCGCTATCTGATCTTCTTCAACCAGACCTCCTCCCCCGAGGGCTCGATCGTCGCCGTCGGCGGGCAGAACGGCGACGGCGAGGCCTTCGATGTCGACCTGGCCCGGATCCCGTCGACCGTGGATCGACTGGTATTCACCGCGGCCATCGACGGCGCGGCCACGATGGCCGATGCCGCCGGCGGTCACCTGCGGATCCTGGTCGGAGGGCAGGAGGTGGCCCGCTTCGACTTCAGCGGGCGCGACTTCGCCCGCGAGAAGGCGGTGATCATCGCCGAGCTGTACCGCAAGGACGGATGGCGCTTCGCCGCCGTCGGCCAGGGTTTCGACGGTGGGCTGTCGGCCCTCCTGCGGCACTTCGGCGGCGTCGAGGCCGACGCGCCCCCGGCGGCCGCCCCCGCCCCGTCGTCGGCGCCACCGTCCGCGGTGAACCTGAAGAAGGTGGCCCTCGAGAAGCGGATGGCCGCCGAGGCCCCCCAGCTCGTCTCCCTGGCCAAGAAGGCGGCGGTGAGCCTGGCCAAGCAGGGCCTGCAGGAGCACCGGGCCAAGGTGGCTCTGTGCCTCGACATCTCGGGATCCATGGCCGGGCTGTACCAGTCGGGCAAGATTCAGCGCTTCGCCGAGAAGGTCCTGGCCCTCGGCACCCGGTTCGACGACGACGGCGACATCGACGTCTTCCTCTTCGGCCGGCAGGCGCACGACGTCGGCACGATGGACATCGGCAACTGTCGCGGCTTCGTCGACGGGCTGCTGGGGTCCCACCCGCTCGAGGGTGGCACCTACTACGCCGAGGCCATGCGGATGATCCGCTCGTTCTACTTCCCCGACGCCGGGGGCGGCCGCCGCCAACAGGCCGTCCGCTCGATGCTCCCGACCTACGTCATGTTCCTCACCGACGGGGAGACGATGGACAAGCCGAAGACCCAGGAGCAGATCACGTGGGCGGCCTACGAGCCCATCTTCTGGCAGTTCATCGGCATCGGGAGGTCCAACGTCACTCCCTCGACCGCCAAGAAGGGCTTCCGGGCCAAGCTCGCCGCCATGATGGAATCCGATTTCGGCTTCCTCGAGCAGCTCGACTCGATGTCGGGGCGCTACGTCGACAATGCCAACTTCTTCTCCATCGTCGACCCCGAGGCGGTGCCCGACGAGGAGCTCTACGACCTGATGATGGGTGAGTACCCGTCGTGGGTGAGGGCGGCGCCGAGCCTCGGCCTGCTGCCTCAGGCCTGACTTCCAGCCCGGTGAGCCGCCCGCCCGCCGAGAGGCGCGCTGCTAGGGTGGCCGTCTGGCAGGTAGGTTCGTCAACACCAGTGGTTTCATAGACCACTCGACCGCAAGGAGGCGCGCACGTGGCCGTATCCCTCAGTAAGGGTGGCAATGTCAATCTCTCCAAGGAGGCGCCGGGCCTTTCCAAGATCCTCGTCGGCCTCGGATGGGACGCCCGCTCCACTGATGGCGCCGACTTCGACCTCGATGGAAGCGCCTTCCTCCTGAACGCCACCGGCAAGATCCGGTCGGACACCGACTTCATCTTCTACAACAACCTGAAGTCCCCCGACGGCTCGGTCGAGCACACCGGCGACAACACCACCGGCGAGGGTGAAGGCGACGACGAGTCCATCCGTATCAGCCTGAACTCGGTGCCGGCTGACGTGGACAAGGTCGTCGTGGCCGTCACCATCCACGAGGCGGCGTCCCGGAGCCAGAACTTCGGTCAGGTGACGAACGCGTTCGTGCGCGTCGTCAACGAGGACAACGGCTCGGAGATCGCCCGTTACGACCTGGCCGAGGACGCGTCCACCGAGACGGCGATGGTTTTCGGCGAGGTCTACCGCGCCGGCAGCGAATGGAAGTTCCGGGCCGTCGGCCAGGGTTTCGTCGGCGGCCTCGGGCCACTGGCCGCCGGGTACGGCGTCAACGCCTGATCGGGTCAACGCCTGATCGGGTCAACGCCTGATCGTTCGGAGGGAGATCACATGGGTGTCAGTCTGACCAAGGGCCAGAGGATCTCGTTGGAAAAGTCCGGCGGGGGTCAGTTGTCGAATGTGGCCATGGGCCTGGGCTGGGATGTCGCCAAGGCCTCGGGCGGGTTCATGAAGCGCCTCGCCGCCCCCAAGTCGGTCGACCTCGACGCATCGTGTCTGATGTTCGACGCCGGCAAGGCCCTCGTCGACCAGGTGTGGTTCAAGCAGCTCCGGAGCAACGACGGCAGCGTGCACCACACCGGCGACAACCTCACCGGTGCCGGCGATGGCGACGACGAGGTGATCGAGGTGGACCTCGGCCGGGTGCCGGCCAACGTTTCGACGCTGGTCTTCACGGTGAACAGCTTCACCGGGCAGAGCTTCACGCACATCGAGAACGCCTTCTGCCGGATCGTGGACCGTGCCACCGGGACCGAGGTGGCCCGCTACGACCTCTCCAGCCAGGGCAACCACACCGCCCAGGTGATGTGCCGGGTCTATCGCGACGGCCAGGGTGGCTGGAAGATGCACGCCATCGGGGAGAACTGCAGCGGCCGCACGTTCCAGGACCTGCTCCCGTTTGTGGTGCCCCACCTGTAAACTCGCTCCTGTCGCCGCCGTGCTCGGCCCGCGCCGACGTTCGCACACGGGCGCGAGGTCCGTCTCTCTCCCGTCCCTAGAGGAGTCGTACCGGTGACAGAACAGATGACCACCGACCTCGATGTCGACATCAGCCACGGGCTGACCTCGGCCCAGGTCGAGGAGCGCCGAACTCAGGGTTCCAACGCTTTCAGCCCCCTCCCCACCAAGTCGGGGTGGGAGCTGTTCATCGAGGCCTTCGGCGACCCGATGCTCAAGATCCTGCTGGCCTGTGCCGCGGTCTCGCTGGTGTTGGGCGCCTTCACCGGCCACTGGATCGACGGCATCGCCATCAGCCTGGCCGTGCTTGTCGTCACCTCCGTCGGCACCTACAACCAGGTCCGGGCCAACCGCGACTACACCGCCCTCGACGCCGTGTCGCGCAAGACGGGCGTCAAGGTGGTCCGTGACGGCCGGGTCGACGAGATCGACTCCGAGGAGCTCGTCCACGGCGACGTCTTCGAGATCAACACCGGAGACGTGCTCCCGGCCGACGCCACCTACGTCCGGGGCGCCGACCTGCTCATCAACGAGGCGGCCATCACCGGCGAGCCCGACACGACCAAGTCGGTCGGCGACAAGCTCTATTCCAGCTCCCGGGTGCTCGACGGGAGCGGTCGGGCCGTCGTCGCGGAGGTGGGCGACGCCACCGTCTTCGGCAAGGCCCGTCTGGCCACGGGTGAGCGCGACAAGACCACCCCCCTCGAGGAGCGTCTCGACGCTCTCGCCAGCAAGATCGGCAAGGCGGGCACCTATGCGGCGGTCCTCACCTTCTTCGCATTGATCGTCTCAGGCCTTCTACGCGACGAAGCGCCGGCGGTGGGCCTTACCTCGGAGTTCGCCGAGTTCATCCTCGATGCCCTGATCATTGCGGTGACGATCATCGTGGTGGCGGTTCCCGAGGGCCTGCCCTTGGCGGTGACCCTTTCCCTGGCCTACACGACCCGCAAGATGGCCCAGGACAACGCTCTGGTGCGCGAGCTGGCGGCGTGCGAGACCATGGGCGCGGCCACCATCGTCTGCTCCGACAAGACAGGCACGCTGACTGCGGGCGCGATGACGCTCAACTCCGCCGACATCGGGGGTCAGACCTGGGATGCGGCGACCCTGGCCGCGGTGGCGGGCGATGCCTCGAAGGCGTCGACCTTCCAGTCGTTGGCCAAGAGCGTGGCCGTCAACTCCACCGCCGACCTCATCGAGCGCGAGGGCGAGATCGTGGTGGCCGGCAACTCCACCGAAGGCGCGCTGCTCAAGTGGCTCGTCGCCCAGGACTTCGACTACCGGGCCGTGCGCGACAACGCCCAGGTCGTCGCCCGCCGCGAGTTCAACTCCACCCGCAAGCACATGCTGACCGTCGCCGACAACGGCGACGGCACGTCCCTGGTACACATGAAGGGCGCGCCCGAGGTGGTGCTCTCGTACTGCAGCACCATCCTCAGCGACGGTGATGTGGTCCCCCTCGACAAGGCCCGGGCCGATGCCGTGCTCGAGGCGCTGCGGTTGGCGGCCGGCCGTGGCAACCGCACGCTGGGCTTCGCTCAGGGTGCCAAGCCCGCCGGCACCGACAACGACCAGCTCGACCAGGGCCTGACCTTCACGGGCGTCTTCGTCATCGCCGATCCGATCCGGCTCGAGGTGCCCGACTCAGTCGACCTGTGCCGCCGGGCGGGTGTCCGAGTGATGATGATCACCGGCGACATCCACGAGACAGCGCAGGAGATCGGTCGCCAGTCGGGGATCGTCCGCGAGGGCGACATCGCCCTCGAAGGACCGGTTTTCCGCGAGATGACCGACGAGCAGATCTCCGCCGACCTGCGCCGCATCTCGGTGCTGTCCCGCGCCCTTCCCGACGACAAGAAGCGGATGGTCGAGCTGCTCCAGGCCCAGGGCGATGTCGTCGCCGTTACGGGCGACGGTGTCAACGACGCGCCGGCGCTGGTGACCGCCGACGTCGGCTTCTCCATGGGGTCCGGCTCGAAGGTGGCCCGCGAAGCGTCCGACATCGTGCTCGTCGACGACAACTTCGCTTCCCTGGTCCGGGCCATCCGTTGGGGCCGATCGGTCTTCGAGAACATCCGCAAGTTCCTGCAGTTCCAGCTCACGGTCAACGTCGTGGCCCTGTCCACCGCCTTCGTCGCCGCCCTGGCCGGGTACGGGACGCCGCTCACGGCCGTGCAGCTCCTCTGGGTCAACCTGATCATGGACTCTCTCGCCGCCCTGGCCCTGGCCTTGGAACCCCCCACCGACGAGCTCTTCGACCAGCCTCCCCACGGACGTGAGGAGCCGCTGATCTCGCGGTCGATGTGGATCAGCGTGATGGTGATCGGCCTCTACATGTTCGTGGTCCTCATCGTCATCCTGACCACGAACATCTTCGTCGACACCGACGACGATATCTATCGGAACACGTTCCTCTTCAACATGTTCGTGTGGATGCAGATCTGGAACGAGTTCAACTCCCGCTCGACCCGCTTCAACCGCAGCCCGTTCACCGGGCTGACGAAGAGCTTCTCGTTCCTCTGGGTCGTCGTGGCCATCGCCCTGCTGCAGCTGATCATCGTGACCGTCGGGGGCTCGGTGTTCTCCACCGTGCCGCTCTCGGTCGGTGACTGGGCCAAGTCCATCGGCTTCGCGGCCAGCGTGTTGGTGGTGGCGGCGCTGGTGCGACTCATCGGCCGGGCCACCATGAAAAAGGCCGGTCCCTCGACCAAGGCCACCACCGAGCCTGCCGACGCGGTCTCCGTCGCCTAGTCGCCGCCGGGCTCGTATCGCAGGCTCGACGCCAGCCACGCCTGGGTGTTGAGGGCATCGGCCAAGGCGTACATCGTGTCGGCCGCCAGGCGAGGGTCCTGGCGCAGGGCGGAGTCCATCCGGCCCTTGCGGCATTCGACCAGGGCATCGATGAGCAGCATGGTGACGTGGCGGACGGCGTTGTGGGCGTTGAGGACGCTCTGGCCCATCGGAGTGCCGACGCCGATGCCGCCGCTCTCGGCCGAGTCCGGCATGGCTTCGTCGAGGTTGCGGATCAGCTCGTCGGCGGCGGCGATGACCTGACGGACCACGTTGGTGTGCTCGCTGAGACACCAGACGGGGTTGTCGGTGATGTGGATCACCTGGGTGAGGGTGAGCAGTGCCTCGTTCGCCGGGTCACCGAACGCCTCGTACCAGTGGCCGATGCTGAGCCGGGACTCCTCGGTGAAACGCCACTCGATCCGACGGGGCATGAGACCTCTCTCAGTGCGCCATCGCCGGCACCCGATCAGCATACGCCGCTACCTACACTGTCGACGGCTGGGAGCGGCGCATACGCCGCTCGGGCCGTCCGGAGAGGGGCTTGTCGGTGACGCGCGTGTGGGTCAATGCAACGTTCGGGAGCGTGCACTACGCCATCCGCCTCCTTCGGGAGAATGTCGACGGGCATCGCTACGAGATCTTCGGCACGCACGTGAACCCCGCCTCCCCCGTGCTCGCCGCCTGCGACCATGCCGGGCTCGAACCGGACATCGGGGGCGCGGCCTACGGCGACTGGGCTGTCGATTTCTGCCGGGCCAACTCGATCGACGTGGTGGTGCCGAAGCGGGAGCTGCTGGCCCTGTGCCGTCGTGCAGGGGACCTCCGGGCCAACGGGACCGTGCTGCTGGCCAGCGACGCCGCAGTGGTCGAGGTGCTCTCGTCCAAGTCGACGATGTACGAGACCGCAGGCCGGTTGGGACTGAGGGTACCGAGATGTTCGACCGTCTCCACCGTCGAGGAGTTCGTCGCCGCCCTCGGCGGGTTGCACGCCGCCGACCTGGTGGCGTGCCTCAAGCCCGCGGTCGGAGCCGGCGGCGAGGGGTTCCGCGTCGTCGCGCCCGAGCCGGCAGGAATCGGCTCCCTCTATGAGTGCCCGAGCCAGGACATCACCCAGGAGGAGATCGTCCGCATCCTCACCACGGTTGCGTCGTTCGAGCCGCTCGTCGTCAGCGAGTTCCTCCCGGGCCCCGAGTACAGCATCGACTGCCTGGGCGACGACGGCGCCCTGCTCCTGGCCGTGGTCCGGGTCAAGGGCGAGGGAGGCATCCGTCGGATCGTCGATCGCCCCGACCTGGTCGACTTCGCCCGCCGGGTGACCGAGGGGTACGGAATGCGCAGCCTCTTCAACGTTCAGGTTCGGGGCGAGGGAGCGGCGGCGACGCTTCTGGAGGTGAACCCCCGGCTCTCGGCCGGGATCTACCAGTCGTCACTCGGAGGAGCGAACCTGATCCACGCCGCCATCCAGCTCGCCCTCTACGGCACGAGGGTCTTCCCTGTGCCGTCGGCCGACGTGGCCCTGGTCACCGTGATGGGTGCGGTGCGGCAGCAGACGGTGTTCGGACCGGCAATCGAGCCGGGACGTGGCGATTCGTGACCGCAGTCCGCTTAGGGATCGGCTACCGGAAGAGGTCCTCGGCCGGCGGGCGGACGATCTCGCCCCGCACGGAGGCGGACCGGAACCAGGAGGGATCGACGCCCCGGATGATGGCGGCGGCCACGCCGGTGGCCTTGCCCATCACCAGCTCGGCGGCCGAGGCCAGCTCGTCGGCCACGGCCACCTCGGTGACCTCGAGCGACCGGCCCAGGGCGTCGGAGGTGCCGCGCAGGTCCACGACGGCGGCGATCCCGGCACACCCGATGGCCACGTCGGTCACGCCCTGGCGCCACGTGCGGCCGAAGGTGTCGGACACGATCACCCCCACCTCCACCCCGGGCGACGCCCGCAGCCCGTCTCGGATGCGACGGGCCGAACGGTCGGGGTCGACCGGGAGAAGGGTGACGAAGCCGTCGGGCACGTTGGAGCGGTCGACCCCCCCATTGGCGCACACGAACCCCGAGGCGGTCTCGCCGATGACCAGGTCGCCCCGCCGGCGCAGCACCCGCACGCACTCGGCCTCGACGACGGCGGCGTAGGCGGCCGGATCGTCGCGATCGACGGCCACCATGCGACCCTCGGCCTTGGACACCACCTTCTGGGTGACGACCACCACGTCGCCGTCGAGCAGCTCGGCACAGGCCGCGAGCAGGGGGGCGAGGCGGTCACCGGAGCGGATCTCGGGCAGGCCCTCCACGGCGATGATCTCGAGGCGCCTCACGCCGCCCCCACCACCGCCCGGGCCAGGGCGGCCGCCTCGGCCGGCCCCCGCATCACCGCCGGCGTGACCAGGCAGCGCATGCCCGCGGCTTCGACGGCCGGAGCGAGAGCGGCGTCGGCCTCGTCGACCACCAGCGTGGCGGCCAGGGGCGCGTAGAGGCGGGCCACGCCCACCACCGACACCTCGTGGCCCAGCTCGGCCAACAGGCGGTCGGCGGGGCCCTTGAGCGCAGCACCGGCGACGATGGGCGACACGGCCACCACGCTCGACCGCCGGGCGACCACGGCCTGGCGCACGCCGGGCACGGCCAGGACCGGCCCGATCGAGACGTTGGGGTTCGACGGGCAGATCACCACCACCTCGGCGTCACGCAGGGCGTCGAGCACGCCGGGGCCGGGCCGGGCCGCCTCCGCGCCTCGGACGCGCACGGCGCGTACGGCCACCGAGTGCCGGCGTCGCACGAAGTAGTCCTGGAAGCCGATCTCGCCCTCGTCCTCCACCTCCATCAAGGTCTCGAGCCGGTCGTCGGTGACCGGGAGGACCGAGACCTCCACGCCCCACGCGGTGGCGATCTCGGTGGTCACCGTCGACAGCGGGGCGCCGTCGCCCAGCCGCTGGGTCCGGAACAGGTGGGTGGCCAGATCCCGGTCGCCCAGGCCGAACCACGTCAGGCTGGACGGGTAGCGGGCCAGGGCCTCCATGGCCGTCCACGTCTCGCCCTCCAGTCCCCAGCCCCGCTCCCGGCTGATGGCCCCGGCCAGGGTGTAGGTGATGGTGTCGAGGTCGGGGCTGACGTGGAGCCCGTGGAGCACGGCGTCGTCGCCGGTGTTGACCACCGCCACCACCCGGTGAGGGTCCATCACGTCGACCAGACCCCGGAGGAACCGCGCCGCGCCCACGCCACCGCAGAGGGCAGCCACCAACGGGCGGGGTGCGGCGCTCAGCGTCGGTCTCGGATCTCGACACCGCGCCCGGGGTGCCACGAGCGGATGACCAGGTGGTCTCCGCCCACGGTGGTGAGCACCACCTCGGTGACGTCGATTCTGAACCGGTGGGCACCGTTGGCAGGTGCCGGGTCGGTGATCTCGACCCCGAGCCCGGCCACCTTGGCGTCGCCCAGCCACGAGGTGGGCTCGGCCTCGGGCGTGTCCTCCGTCGGGCAGTGGAGGGCGAGGCGGGGATCGCGACGGAGGTCGAGGGCTTTGAGGGAGCCGGGCATCATCCCCAGGTAGATCTCCCCGTCGTCGCCGAAGGTGACCTCGGTCCCGCTGATCCGCGGAGACCCGTCCCGGCGGAGGGTGGCCAGGGTGGCGTGCTTGCGGATGGCGAAGCACCGGCGGACACGGTCGGCGAGGTCCTGATCGTCGGCCAACACATCCCCCCAGCCGGCCACCAGGGAACGCTACCGTGCGCCGGCGTCTTGGACCTCGAGCGCTTGGTCCCCGGAGGCGGTAGGTGTGCGTGTCATCCATTGCGGCGAGAGAGCCACGGTGGGAGCTTGTGGGCCATGGCGGAACTCCCGGAGCTGTGGACCGAACCGACGCCCGAACCTGACGCTTCGGAGCCTCGTCGGGAGCGGGGGCCCTTTCTGACCCACCTGCTGCTCCCATGGTCCTACGGTGACCGCGACTCCGGCGAACGTTGGCACCGGGTGCAGTGCTTCGTCGGACGCCACGGGATGGGAGGCGGGCACACCATGCAGGTGGACGGTGAGTTCGTGTTCATCGAGCGCCGGTGTCGCTGGTGCGGCGCTGGGCCCAAGGCGCTGTAGTCGCTCATCCCGGTGGCGACGGGCCCGTCGCCGCCAACCGGTGCAGCCAGGCTTCGGTCTCACGAGGGGTGGTGAGCCGCAGCACCGTCGGACCTCCCTCCTCAGCCTCCCAGAGCCTGATGCGCTCCCGCTTGCGGGCGAACGAGTGGAAGTGCCACCTCACAATCGACTGGCGGGAGACGGCGATCCTCAGCGACTCGGTGTTGCCGTTGCAGATGGGCGTGCGGTTCACGCAGCGAACCGCCGTACGCCGGACCAGGCGCTGGAGCGAAACCCATCGCGGATAGTCCAGCGCCACGATGAGCTCGGCCCGGGCTAACGGGACGTCCCGCCATTTCCCGTAGGCCGTGTCGAGGATCCATTCCGGTCGTCGGCAGATCTCCGAGATCCGCCGGCGCTGCTCCTCGGGCGGTACCTCGACCCATCCGGGCTGCCACGTGAGGTCGTCGACGGAGTACCAGGGCAGCGAGGTGATGCGGCTGATCCGTTCGGCCAGGGTGGTCTTCCCCGACCCGGTCACGCCGTAGATGAGCACCCGGCGCGCCCCGCCCAGTGCGTCGTCGCCGGACATCGGACGACCCTATCCTTGACCCTCGGGGCTCTCCGGCTCCCCGGCCTCTCGACTCGATCCCCGTCGGTCTCGATTGGCAGCTGTGCAGTTCCGTCGCCGCAGCGGCGGCGCGCCAGAACTCCTCCGACGAGGCGAGTCGGTCGGAATTGTTCTGAGCTGAAGTTCCCCGCCCCGCCCCGCCCCGCCCCGCCGCCTCGCCCCACTCACGCCGCCGGCGGCGGCCGTTGTCGGTGCCGGGCCCGGTTGTGGACACCACACGCCAGTTGCCCGTTGGCCTCGGTGGTCAGCCCCCCTTCCGACCAGGGCTGGACGTGGTCGATCTGGCAACGCTCGGCCGGGAGGTCGCAGTAGGGATGGAAGCACTCGCGGTCTCGCACCTCGACCGCCCGGCGGGTGGCCCCGGTGAAGACCCGCTGGCGCACCCCGACGTCTTTGACCCGCGAGGGCCCGTCGAAGACCACCCGCTCCACCCAGGCCCGGTCCAGCCAGCGGAGCAGTGACCCCGGGGCGACCACGGCGCCGTTCGCCAGTTCACAGATGCGCCCGGCGAAGGTCTCATAGCCCACCAGCACGGTGAAGAGCGGCTCGGGCAGCCGGGCGCCGGCGGGCGAGGCCATGGACCGC
>JBBQRO010000071.1:0-15576 GCA_038214685.1 Acidimicrobiales bacterium | reverse complement strand
AGTGGCCGAGATGCGGGTGGTGCGGGGTTTGCTGGCGGCCGGCCTGCCCCAGCCGGTGAGGCAGTACGAGATCTGGCATCGGGGCGTGCTGGTGGCCCGGGTGGATCTGGCCTATCCGGAGTACCGGCTGGCCATCGAGCTCGACGGGTTCCGGTGGCACGCTGGGCGGGGGCCGTTCCGCAGCGACCGGCTGCGGCGGAACCGGATCGAGGCGGTGGGCTGGCGGTTGCTGGAGACGGCGCCTGAGGATATCGACGACGTGTGCCGCGAGGCGGCGGGGATACTCAGGTGGGCGGCATGAGCAGTACCACTACGCTCGACGCCGTGCCCGACCTCACCGAAGCCGTCGTCAACCTGGCCAAGCGCCGGGGGTTCGTGTTCCCGTCGAGTGAGATCTACGGGGGTTTCCGGTCGACGTGGGACTACGGGCCGCTCGGTGTGCTGCTCAAGCGCAACGTCATGGAGGCGTGGTGGCGGGCCATGGTGCAGGAGCGCGACGACATCGTCGGCCTCGACGCCGCCATTCTCATGGCGCCCAAGGTGTGGGAGGCATCGGGCCACCTGGCCACGTTCTCCGACCCTTTGGTGGACTGCCGCAACTGCAAGGAGCGGTGGCGGGAGGACCAGATCGAAGGGGTGTGCCCCAAGTGCGGCAGCAAGGACCTCACCGAGGCCCGGCCGTTCCACCTGATGTTCAAGACCCACGTCGGCCCGGTGGAGGACGAAGGCGCCACCGCATACCTGCGTCCGGAGACGGCGCAGGGCATCTTCGTCAACTTCGCCAACGTGCTGCAGACGAGCCGGAAGAAGCCGCCGTTCGGCATCGCCCAGCAGGGCAAGTCGTTCCGCAACGAGATCACGCCGGGCAACTTCATCTTCCGCACCCGCGAGTTCGAGCAGATGGAGATGGAGTTCTTCGTGCCGCCGGCCGACGGTCAGAAGTGGTTCGAGTACTGGTGCGAGGAGCGGCTGCGCTGGTATGTCGACCTGGGGATCCCGGCCGACAAGCTGCGCCTGCGCCACCACGATCCCGAGGAGCTGTCGCATTACTCCACCGGCACGGCCGACGTGGAGTTCGCCTACCCGTGGGGTTGGGGCGAGCTGGAGGGTGTGGCCAACCGGACCGACTACGACCTCACCCAGCACGCCAAGCACTCCGGCGAGCGCCTTGAGTACTTCGACCAGGGCACCAACGAGCGCTACGTGCCGCACGTGATCGAGCCGGCCGCAGGGGTGGGACGCTCGATGATGGCGTTCCTCCTCGCGGCCTATGACGAGGACGAGGTCAACGGCGAGGCCCGCGCCGTGCTGCGCCTGCACAAGAAGCTGGCCCCGTTCAAGGTCGCGGTGCTGCCGCTGTCGAAGAAGGACACGCTCACGCCCACCGCCCGTGAGGTGCTCAAGCTGCTCCAGCCCCACTTCATGTGCGAGTACGACGAGACCCAGGCCATCGGCCGGCGCTACCGCCGGCAGGACGAGATCGGCACGCCCTACTGCGTGACGATCGACTTTGACAGCCTCGACGACCGGGCCGTCACCATCCGCGATCGCGACACGCTCGAGCAGGTTCGGGTGCCGATCGACGGGCTGATCGAGGAAATCCGGGGCCGGCTGGCCTGAGGCGGGCGGTTTCGCGACGCCGACCGGGACACGGCCGGGGAGTACGGATGAATTTTGGTCGGCGAGCGAGAGAAGCGCTACTGGAGCGCGTGAGCTAACGACGACACGTGCTTGTCCAACGTGGAACGCTACAACGGCGCCGGCCTGGCCTGGTCGGTCACCATCGGGGCCGGCTCCTCCACCACCATCTCCAGCTTGAACGGCATCCTGGTCGGGACCGTCAGCAAGACCGCCGACCAACCCACTTCGTCCCCCGGCGGGACCAACGGCTACACCATTACCGTCTCGAACTACGCCGAGACGCCCCACAAGGTCGCCTCGGTCACCGACCGGCTGCCCACTGGCTTCTCCTCACACCACCGGCTCGTCGTCAGGGGCCACCACGGCCAACCCGTCGAACGCTGCGGGCACCCTCACCTGGACCGGCCCGCAAGATCAAGGTCGCCTCCGAGGGGGTGCCCGGGGCCCCGAGGGCGCCGGCGCACACGACCGATCCGGTCCCACCCCTGGGCGGAGTAGCGCACGGCGGTCCGCCGACGGCCAGGGGCAGCGTGCCCGAGACGTCCCAGAACGTGGTGCCCGCAGGGATCGGCATGGTCACGTCTCTTGAGCTGAGCCTCTCTGTCGTACGGGTGACCCGACGGGTTGCCGGGTCACCCTCGCACTTCGGAGCCGCAAAAGCATGGTCCAGGTGGACCATATTTCGGCGCTCGCGGAGCAGACGGGGCGTGCTGGGGTAGCGGCGGGCCCTCCCGGGGGTCCAACTAGGGTGGAAGGGTTGTTCCACCGCGTCCAGGAGAGCTTGTGACCTACGTCTACGCCTTTGACCACCCGCACTCACAGCCGCCGATGAGCCTGAAGGACCTGCTCGGGGGCAAAGGGGCCAACCTGGCGGAGATGACCTCGGTGCTGCAGCTGCCCGTGCCCCACGGATTCACCATCACTACCGACGCCTGCCGGGACTACATGGGGGGCGGGTGGCCGGCGGGGCTCGACGAGGAGGTGGCGTCCCAGCTCGTCACCCTGGAAACGTCGATGGGCAAGCGGCTGGGCGACGCCACCGACCCGCTGCTGGTCAGCGTGCGGTCGGGGGCCAAGTTCTCCATGCCCGGCATGATGGACACCGTCCTCAACCTGGGGATGAACGACGCCTCGGTGAAGGGCCTGGCCGCCCAGACGGGCGACGAGCGGTTCGCCTACGACAGCTACCGCCGGTTCGTGGCCATGTACGGACGCATCGTGCTCGACGTGCCGGGCGAAGAGTTCGACGAGCGGTTCGACGCCGCCCGCACCGGTTCGGGCGCCACGTCGGATGCCGACCTCCCGGCCTCGGCCCTGGCCGAGCTGGTCGAGGAGTTCAAGGCCGTGGTGGCCAAGCACACCGGCGCTCCGTTCCCGCAAGACCCCGTCGACCAGCTGCGGGGCGCCATCGAGGCTGTGTTCCAGTCGTGGGGCGGCGCCCGGGCCGTGGCATACCGCACCCACGAGCGCATCCCCCACGAGCTGGGCACTGCGGTCAACGTGCAGGCCATGGTGTTCGGGAACCGGGACGACAACTCGGGCACCGGCGTGGGCTTCACCCGCGACCCGGCCACGGGCGAGGCCGGCGCCTACGGCGACTTCCTGGTCAACGCCCAGGGGGAGGACGTGGTTGCGGGCATCCGCAACACCCTCGAGCTGGGGGAGATGCAGCGACTGTTCCCGCCGATCTACGACGAGCTGCTGGCCATCTTCGACCGCCTCGAGCGCCACTACCGCGACATGTGCGACACCGAGTTCACCATCGACCAGGGCAAGCTTTGGATGCTGCAGACCCGGGTGGGCAAGCGGGGCGGCGTGGCCGCGCTCCGGATGGCCGCGGACATGACCACCGACGAGCGCATGTCGCTGTCTCATGAGGAGGCCGTGCAGCGGGTCACCGCCGAGCACCTCGAGCAGGTGCTGCACCCCCAGGTGGGCGGGGGCGACGTGCAGGTGATCGCCACCGGGCTGGCCGCGTCGCCCGGGGCCGGCGTGGGCAGGGCGTACTTCACCGCCGACGGCGCCGCCGAGGCCGCCGAGCGCGGTGTGGCGGTGATCCTGGTCCGCCAGGAGACGTCGCCGGAGGACGTGCACGGCATGATCGTGGCCAAGGGGATCCTCACCTCACGGGGCGGGCTCGTGAGCCACGCTGCGGTCGTCGCCCGGGGGTGGGGCACGCCGGCAGTGGTCGGCGCGGATGACGTGCATATAAGAGGTAACAGCTTCGAGGCCGGCGGGGTCACGGTGACCGAGGGCGACGTGATCTCCGTCGACGGATCCACCGGTCGGGTGATGCTCGGCGCGGTCGAGGTGACAGTGTCGGAGCCGCCGCCGGAGTTCGAGACCATCCTGGGCTGGGCCGATGAGATCCGGGCCGGGAAGATGGCCGTGCGGGCCAATGCCGACACCGGGCCCGACGCGTCGAACGCCCGCCGGTTCGGGGCTGAGGGCATCGGGTTGTGCCGCACCGAGCACATGTTCCTGGCCGAGGACCGGCTGCCGATCGTCCGCCGGATGATCATGGCCGAGACCGACGACGAGGAGACCGCCGCCCTCGAGGAGCTGCGGGTGGCCCAGAAGGCCGACTTCTACGAGGTGCTGGAGGCCATGGACGGCCTGCCCGTCACCATCCGGCTCCTCGACCCCCCGCTGCACGAGTTCCTGCCCCGCACCGAGGAGCTGCTGATCAAGGCCTCGAAACCGGCGGGCCTGACGACCGAGGAGCGCAAGCTGCTCAAGGCGGCCGAGTCGTGGCATGAGTTCAACCCCATGCTCGGCGTGCGGGGCGTGCGCCTCGGCGTGATCAAGCCCGGCCTCTACGCCATGCAGGTGCGGGCGTTGATGGAGGCGGCCGCCGACCGGGTGGCGGCGGGCGGCAAGCCGATCGTCGAGATCATGATCCCCCTCACCGTCGGCCGTGAGGAGATGGCCCTGGCCCGGGGCTGGGTGGAGTCGGCCGTCGAAGGCGTGTCAAGCGGCGTCGACGTGACGATCGGGACGATGATCGAGACACCCCGGGCCGCGCTGCGGGCCGGCGAGATCGCCGAGGTGGCCGATTTCTTCTCCTTCGGAACCAACGACCTCACCCAGATGACGTTCGGCTTCAGCCGGGACGACATCGAGAGCCGGCTCATGCCCGCCTACCTGGGCCAGAATCTGCTGAAGCGCAACCCGTTCGAGACCATCGACGTCGCCGGCGTGGGTGAGCTGGTCAAGCTGGCCGCGGCCCGGGGCCGCGAGGCCAAGCCGGGGCTCAAGCTCGGGGTGTGCGGCGAGCACGGTGGCGACCCCGAGTCGATCACCCTGTTCACCGAGGCTGGTCTCGACTACGTGTCGTGCTCGCCCTTCCGGGTGCCGATCGCCCGGCTGTCCGCGGCCCACGCCATCCTCGCCGCCGGCGCCTGAGCCGCAACTGGTGACACTTTTCCACGCCAGGACGTGTCGAAGTGTCACCAGTTGGATGGGGGGCGAGTAGCGTCCGCGGCCATGTTCGACTTCGCCCAAGCCGCGGTCGAGGGGGCGCTGGCCGCGGGGGCGAGCTACGCCGACGCCCGGGCCATGGTGACCACCAGTCAGGGGTTGGGCGCCCGCAACGGGGTGCTGCAGAGCCTGTCGCAGAACGAGTCCGCCGGCGTGGGAGTGCGCGCCCTCATCGGGTCGTCGTGGGGCTTCTTCGCCACACCCGACCCGTCGGGGGCCGCCGCCACCCGGGCCGGCCACGAGGCCGCGGCCATCGCCAAGGCCTCGGCCGTAGTAGCCGGGCCGCCCGTGGAGCTGGCCGACGTCGGCGTGGCCCAGGCCCACTGGGACTCTGGCTGGCAGGAGCACCCCTTCGACGTGGCGCTGTCGGAGCGGGGCGACCTACTCGTGGACGTGACCGCGGTGATGAAGGCGGTGTCTGGCGTAGGGGTGGCGACGGCCCACATGCACGCCTGGGACACCCAGAAGTGGTTCGTTTCCTCGCAGGGGCACCGAATTTCACAGCATCTCGTTGAGTGTGGGACGTCCATGGAGGCCACTGCGGTGGGGGAGTCGGAGACCCAGCGCCGGAGTTACGGCGGGATCGGCGGCATCTGGGGGACGCGAGGCTACGAGATGGTGCGCGACGCCGACCTGGCCGGCAACGCCCAGCGGGTGGGGGAGGAGGCGGTCGAGTTGCTCTCGGCACCTGCGTGCCCGTCGGGGGTGACCGATCTGATCCTCGGGCGGGAGCAGCTGGCCCTGCAGATCCATGAGTCTGTGGGCCATGCCATCGAGCTGGATCGCATCCTGGGCTGGGAGGCGGCGTTCGCGGGCACGTCGTTCCTGGACCTGTCGACCCTCGGGACGTTCCGGTACGGGTCACCGCTGATGAACATCATCGCCGACGCCACCCTGCCGGGCGCGCTCGGCTCGTTCGGCTACGACGACGAGGGCACGCCGGCGCAGCGGGTCGACATCGTCAAGGACGGCGTCTGGGTGGGGGTGTTGTCGGGGCGGGACTCCGCTCACGTCGCCGGCCTGCCGCCGGGGGGCATGGTGCGGGGCGACGGTTGGAACCGCCTGCCCATGGTGCGCATGACCAACGTCGGCCTGCTGCCGGGGGACTCGTCGCTCCCCGAGATCATCGCCGCCACCGACGACGGGGTCTACATGGAGACCAACCGGTCGTGGTCGATCGACGACAAGCGGCTGAACTTCCAGTTCGGCTGCGAGCGGGGCTACGAGGTGAAGGGGGGCAGGCTCGGGCGCCTGCTGCGGAACCCGACGTACACAGGGATCACCCCGCAGTTCTGGGCGTCGCTCGACATGCTGGGCGGGGCGGATGAGTGGGTGTTCTGGGGGACGCCCAACTGCGGCAAGGGCCAGCCCCAGCAGTACGGCCACACCGGCCATCCGTCGGTGCCGGGCCGCTTCCGGGGCGTGCGGGTGGGGGTGCGGTCCAAATGATGGACCCTCTGGAGATCTGCGACCGGCTGGTCGAGCTGGTGGGGGACCGGGCCGAGGCCCAGGCGAGCTCCAGCACCGGGCGGGCCGCCCTGACCCGCTTCGCCAACTCCTCCATCCACCAGAACGTGGCGTACGAGCACGTCGGCGCCCACGTGCGGGTGTCGGTGGGTGGGCGCCAGGCGTCGGCCAGCACCGACCGGCCCGACGAGGCCGGCCTGGCCAAGCTGGTGGAGCGGGCGCTGGCCGCGGCCGAGATGCGGGCCGTCGACCCGGAGTGGCCCGGCCTGGCCCCGCCGGCGCCGGCGCTGGCGGTGACGTCGTATGACCACGCCACCCACCTGGCCGACCCCGCCCGGCGGGCTGCGGTGGTGCGGGAGTTCGTCGACGCTGGCCCGGACTTGCGGGGAGCCGGGTTCTGCGACTCGAACGGGTCGGAGTCGGCCTACGCCAACTCGGCCGGCCAGCGTCTGACCGGGCGCTCCAGCTCGGCCACCATCGAGGCCATCCACCGGACGGCGACGTCGGACGGGCGGGGCTGGCAGAGCTCGAGCCGACTGTCGGACATCGACGGGGCGGCGGCCGGGCGGACGGCAGCCGAGAAAGCCCGCCGGGGCGACGACCTGTTGGAGTTGGAACCGGGCCGGTACGAGGTGGTGTTGGAGCCCTCGTGCGTGGCCAACCTGTTGGAGTTCCTGCGCGACGGGTTCAACGCCCGAACGTTCGAGGAGGATCGGTCGTTCGTGGAGCTGGGCGCAGCCCAGCTGGATCCGGCCGTCACCCTGTGGGACGACGCCACCGACCCCCGGGCCATCAGCCGGGGCTTCGACGGTGAGGGCACCCCCAAGCGCCGGGTGGATCTGGTGACCGCCGGCGTGCCCGTCGCCCTCTGCCACGACCGCAAGACGGCGGCCAGGGCCGGCGTGGCCAGTACCGGCCACGGGTTCGGGGGCGACAGCGGGGGCGTCGCCACCAACCTCTTCATGGCGCCCGGCCACCTGTCACCCCAGGACCTGATCGCCTCCGTTGAGCGGGGGCTGCTGGTGACGGAGTTCTGGTACACCCGCATCCTCGACCCCAAGACCCAGGTCGTCACCGGTCTGACCCGCAACGGCACGTTCCTGATCGAGGGGGGCCGGGTGGTCGGCGGGGTGCCGAACCTGCGCTTCACCCAGTCCTACGTCGACGCACTGCGCCCCGGCAATGTGCTGGGCGTGGGCAACGACGCCCGCCTATTCGACGGCACCTACCACGTGCCGACCGTCCGACTCGGGGAGTGGAACTTCACGGGCGGCGCGAAGGGCTGAACCTGCTGCAGTGTGGGCGATTCGGTGCGGTATGCCGCCGCGAATCGCCCACACTGCCGGCCGTGCGTCGGGCCTGGGCCCAGGCAGGTACCGTCCGGCAGTAGATGGGCATCCTGGCCGAAGACATCGAGCGGGTTCGGGCGGCGACGGACTTCGTGGCCGTCGCCGGGGAGCACATCGCCCTCAAGCGGGCCGGCCGGCGGTGGCAGGGGCTGTGCCCGTTCCACGCCGAGAAGTCACCGTCGTTCTCGATCAACGCCGAGGAAGGCCTCTACTACTGCTTCGGCTGCGGGGTGGGGGGCGACGTCATCACCTTCGTGCGGGAGGTCGAGCACCTCGAGTTCGCCGAGGCGGTGGAGCGCCTGGCCGCCCGGTCCGGGATCCAGATCCGCTACGACACCGAGGCCGTCTCCCAGGAGCGCCAGCGGCGGGCCCGGTTGGTGGAGGCCATGTCGAGGGCGGTGGACTGGTACCACCAGCGACTGCTGGACGGGCCCGACGCCAAGGGGGCCCGGAACTACCTCCGCTCCCGGGGCTACGACGGCGACGTGGTGCGGGCCTATCGGATCGGGTGGTCGCCCGACGGCTGGGACGAGCTGTGCCGGGCCCTCAAGCTGCCCGCCGACCTGGCCCGGGACACCGGCCTGGGGTTCCTCAACAAGACCGGCCGAGTGCAGGACTTCTTCCGGAGCCGGGTGCTGTTCCCCATCTTCGACGTGCGGGGCGACCCGGTGGCGTTCGGCGGCCGGCGCCTGGCTGAGGGCGAGGGGCCGAAGTACAAGAACTCGCCGGAGACCCCGCTCTACTCCAAGAACCGGGTGCTGTACGGGCTGAACTGGGCCAAGGCGGCCGTCGTCGACACCAACGAGGTGGTGGTGTGCGAGGGCTACACCGACGTGATCGGTCTGGCCCGGGCGGGCATCAAGTCGGGGGTGGCCACCTGTGGCACCGCCCTGTCCGACGAGCACGTGCGTGTGCTCAAGAACTTCGCCCGCCGGGTGGTGCTGGCCTACGACGCCGACGCCGCCGGCCAGGCTGCAGCCGAGCGGTTCTACGAATGGGAGCGGCGGTACGAGCTCGACCTGGCCGTGGCCGACCTGCCCCCGGGTACCGATCCGGGGGAGCTTTCGAGCCGGGATCCAGCGGCCCTGGAGGCGGCGATCAGGGGGGCCAAGCCATTCCTCACCTTCCGGCTCGACCGGCTGTTCCTCCGCTCCGACCTGCGCACGCCGGCGGGCAAGGCCAGGGCGGCGGAGGCGGCCATGACCGCCGTCCGGGAGCACCCGAGCGACCTGGTGCGGGACCAGTACGTGATGTCGGTGGCCGACCGGACCGGCATCGAGCCCGCCCGGCTGCGGATGCTGTTGGAGGGGCGGCAGCCGCCGCGGACGACCACGCGTCCGAGTAGACCCGAGGGGCCGGAGGTGGAAGCCCTGCGGCTGGCCGTCCACCGGCCGGAGGAGGTGGCCACCCGCCTGCATGAGGCGCTCTTCATCGACCCGGTGGTGCTGGCCGGATACCGGGCGCTGTGCGGGTCGACCACCTTGGCCCAGGCCATCGACACCGCCGAGTCGGAGGCGGCTTCCATGCTTCAGCGGCTGGCCGTGGAGGACGCCGACGCCTCGGCCGACGACGTCCTGGCCCGCCTGGCCAGGGAGGCGGCCTGGCGGGCGATCGCCGAACTGGACGCGGCCAACCGTCGGGCCGGCGGGTTCAACGAGGACGTGGCCTGGTTGAAGCTGGCGCTCGAGGAGCTGACCGACCCGGCAACGGGCGTCGACGCCACGGGCAGGTTGGTACGCTGGCTCGTCGACCGTTTCGAGGTGGGAGCATGAGCCAGAGCAGCGATGCGCTCACGCCACCGGCGGGAGTGTCGGCGGAGGACTTCACCCGGCTGCTCGATCAGGGCCGCGCCCGGCGGGCGCTGAGTGTCGACGACGTCATGGCCGTCCTGAAGCACGTGGAGCTGACCGAGGACGTGATCGACGGGCTCCGCCGGCGCCTCTCCGACGAGGGTATCCACCTCGACGAGGGCGAGGTCGAGCTGAACGGTGCCGATCTCCTTCTCCCCGAGGAGCCGCCGCCGGCCACCCCGATGGCTGCGCCGGCCCCGCCGGCCGCCCCGCCGCCGGCGCCCTCGCCGCGGGCACCGCGCCGGGCCCCCGAGGTCGACGACGGAGGTGGGGCGCGGGCCGACATCGGGCGTGGCGGTTCGGCGGATCCGGTACGCACCTACCTGAAGGAGATCGGCAAGGTCAGCCTGCTCAGCGGAGTGCAGGAGGTGTCGCTGGCCAGGCGGATCGAGGCCGGTCTGAATGCCGTCGCCCAGATCGCCGAGCTCGAGGACCGCTACGGCGCCGGCGTGCTCATCCCCGACCACGAGTGCGCCCCCCTGGAGCGCTTGGTGGCCGACGGCTTCCAGGCCAAGAAGCAGCTCATCGAGGCCAACCTGCGCCTCGTCGTCTCCATCGCCAAGCGCTACATGGGCCGGGGGCTGCTGTTCCTCGACCTCATCCAGGAGGGCAACCTCGGCCTCATCCGGGCGGTCGAGAAGTTCGACTACACCAAGGGCTTCAAGTTCTCCACCTACGCCACGTGGTGGATCCGCCAGGCCATCACCCGGGCCATCGCCGACCAGGCCCGCACCATCCGGATCCCCGTCCACATGGTGGAGACAATCAACAGCGTCCTGCGGATGCAGCGCCTCCTGCTGCAGGAGATCGGACGTGAGCCGACGGTGGAGGAGGTGGCCGCCAAAGTCGGCATGGCGCCGGCCAGGGTGCGCGAGATCCAACGCATCGCCCAAGAGCCGGTGTCGCTGGAGACGCCGGTGGGCTCCGAGGACGACAGCCATCTGGGTGACTTCATCGAGGACCAGCAGGCCGTCGCCCCGGCCGACGCAGCCACGCGCGCCCTGTTGTCGGAGGCGGTGGGGGAGGCCCTGGCCGAGCTGACCGACCGGGAGCGGGCCGTTGTCCGGCTGCGCTTCGGGCTCGAAGACGGTCAGATCCGCACCCTCGAAGAGGTGGGCAAGGAGTTCGGGGTGACCCGGGAGCGAATCCGCCAGATCGAGGCCAAGACCCTCGCCAAGCTCCGTCATCCCATCCGCAGCCAGAAGCTGCGGGACTACCTCGACGACGAGTAACCCCCGAGGCCGGTAGGAGGCTCGGTGGGGAGGATGATGCCGCTGGCCTCGACCGGGCTGTCCCCGTTCCTGGGTATGTCGTCGGCCCGTGACTCGACCACCGAGCGGGCTTTGTCGACCCCCTCCTCAACCGCGCTCTTGGCCGAGTCGACGACGTGTTCGAACGCTTCCGACCGCCGCAGCTTGGCCAGCGACCGGTTGATCTGGTCGTACCGCTGCCGCCCGGCGCGTGCCCCCAGGTAGTACCCCGTCGCCATCCCGGTCACCAGTCCCAATCGAAATCTCATGGCCATTTCCTACCCCGGCGGGGCGTGGTTGACCATCGAACATACGTTCGAGTAGCCTGAGGGGGTGGGATATCGGGGAAAGCTGGCGGAGCGGGCCGAGGCTCGCCGGCTGCGGGCCCTCGGGTGGACCATGCCCGACATCGCCGTCCACCTCCGGGTGTCGCGCAGCTCGGTCTCGCTGTGGACGCGCCACGTGCCCGTCCAGCTCGGCCCCCGCCGGCTCGGGCCTCGCCGGCCCAACGCGTTGGAGCGCCGGAAGGCCGCCGAGATCGCCGACCTGTTGGAGGCGGGAAGGGCTCGTATCGGCGCGTTGTCCGAGCGCGATCTGCTGATTGCGGGTACGGCCCTTTACGCAGGGGAGGGCAGCAAGACCGGCCAACGGGTTGTATTCACAAACAGCGATCCGGCGATGATGGTCTTGTTCTGCGCTTGGCTTCGACGATTCTTCGAGATTGACGAGCGTCGTCTGCGGATGTCGCTCTATCTGCACCAAGGACTCGACTTATCGGCGGCCGAGGAGTTCTGGTCGAAGGTCACCGGCATTCCCGTCTCCCAATTCAGCGCTCCGTACCGAGCGGTCCCAGATGCGGGAATTCGGCACAACAAGCACCAACACGGCTGCGCCTCAGTTCGGTACGCGTGCGCCAGGACTCATCGTGGCGTGATCGGTCTGGTGAAGGCGCTGCTAGCATCGGAGCCGATTCCGGGGTAGCTCAATTGGCGGAGCAAACGACTGTTAATCGTTAGGTTGTGGGTTCGAGTCCCACCCCCGGAGCGCAAGGCCGGTAGGGTCCACTAGGGGCCCGTAGCTCAGTCGGTCAGAGCAGCGGACTCATAATCCGTCGGTCGCTGGTTCGAGCCCAGCCGGGCCCACCCCAACGCAAGGGTGCCGAGGCGCGAGTCCGCCAAGTCAGCCGGTTCAGAGCTGGTGGGACCTTCGGGCTCTCCCGGTGACGACGCTAGGCCGCGCCCGGCGACCGCTCCGGCGGCGGGGGCGTCACCGCCGCCGCAGAGTGCCGCCGACATCACGGGTCCGGCCCGTCGATCGCGCCCACCCGGTGACCCCTTCCGCGAGGGCGCGACAGCCGGTCGGACAGGAGGTCGAAGCCCGAGTGTTCGCCGCATCTGCGCGCTCGGGCCGACCGCCCGCGCCGACCGGTGGCGACGCCCCGGCTGGCGACGGGCAGGGCCGGCGCCCGCTGTTTCGATCCCCCCACGTCGCGTCGACGTCGGGCCCCGGACAGGACACGAAGTCGAGGGTGGTCAGGGCAGGGTCGCTCGGGCCACGCTCGGACGTGGAGGCGGTCGAAGCGGCGCTCGTGGAGGGGGTCGTGGAGGCGGCCGTGACTGAGGCCGCCCGGACCGTTCCCGCACCCACTTTCCGGCGCGGCGGTAACGCCTGCCACTTCTCCCTCGTTCTCCGACCGACCGGCGGGTGCCGGAACCTGGTGGCCGGCGTCGCGGTGGCGGTTCCAACAGAACCCCGCGCCACGGTCGAAAAGGGCCGGGATCCTCTCCATCAGTGCCGGTTCGAACGTTGCAACGGGGGCCGGGCGGCTCCATCACCCACCGGGCGTCCGGGGCAGCGTCCGGGTGACCGCAGAAATTTCCTGGCCCCGACGACTGTGGACAACCAGCCCGTTCGGCCAGCCAGGAGAACCGCCAGGCAGGGAGGCTCGCTCCAACGCGATCCGTTGGGGCGGTCCAACACCCTCCAACACGCAGAAAGGTGCAGGTCAGGGGGCTAAACGGTCCTTGCCGCCCTGTTCGGGGCCATGGTAAACCTCACTCGTCCCTGCGAAGGCCCCACGGCCCTCGCGCTCGCAGTGCAACCAAGGCGGTCGGTTCAGCCCGATGAGCAGCAGTCCCAGGATCGAGGTGGTGAGGCCCCTGAGGTGGGTCGCATCCTTCGCGCTCCTGGCTGGGCTCTTCCTGGTGCTGAACGTCGGATCAGCCTCGGCCCAGACTGCCCCGGCCTCACCGCCGGCGGGTGTCCAGACGGACACTCAGGGGACAGCGGCCAGCAGTGCTCCGGTGACGACAGTGGCTCCGGCCACTCCGCCGACCACCGCTGCGCCGGCCTCCACCAGCACCACCGTGCAGCCGGCTCCGACCACCACTGTTCCCCCGAGTGGGAGCGGCGGCTCGAAGCCCTCGCTGGCGGTCCTCCAGGCGGCCAGCAAGTCGAGCGCACCAAGCTCGTCGAACGGGCCGAGCGTCGTGCAGTCCGAGACCAAGAGCGCCACCCCTCCGACGACGGCCGGCTCCACCACGGTGAGCCCGACGTCGAACGTGACGGTGACCAACTCCGGTCCCGCGCCGCAGACCGCAGCGACACCGCAGACGCCCGCTCCCGCTGGTGGCACCGCCGCCGGGCCGGCGACGGGAACCACGTCAGCCGGACCGGCACCCGCCGCCGCCGGACCGTCGACGGGTAGCTCCATCTCGCCATCGACCGTCCGCAACGCGATCGCCGCCGGCAACTCGGCCCCCTCCACCGGCGGCACCAGGAGTTCCGGTGACGCAGTGGGCAGCGAGAGCGGGAGCAGCGGGAGCAGCGCCACCGGCGTGACGTTCACCCGGGACGCCGAGGGGAAGAAGTGCCGGACGGTCCGCGACGACAACGGCCAGGGCCAACTGCTCGAGGTGCTTATCGGCTCGGGTTGCAACTCGAGCGGTGCTCCCAACCGCAGCCCGGTCGGTGGCGACGCCTCCCACATGATCATCGCCATTGGTTCCAGTGCCAATGCGACGGCGATCGGTGGCGAAGGCCGCAATGCGAAGTCTTCTTGTATCGCCATTCGTGGAGATGCCGATTGCAAGTCAATCGGCGGCTCCGGTGGCGGAAATGCCGAAACACTGGCCATTGCCATCGGGAAAGCCCGGTATGCAAATGGGATCGCACTGGGTGGTGACACTCAAGGTGGCACAGCAGGCAGTGCCACCAACCTGGCCATCGCCATCGGCGGCGGCCCGGTCAGTGGTACTGCCCTCGGAGGCACCAGCCGCAGCACGGCCAACGCCGGCGGCGGTAGCGGTGGCGGCTCCGGCGTCACCGCAGCACCCTCGGCGACCTCGGGCTCCACTGGCGGTTCCAACTCCGCCGGCTCCACGTCCGACAACTCCACACCCGACGGCGGAGGCACCACCGGTTCGGCTGACTCGGTCGCCAACACCGGTCCCCAATCCATCAGCGGCCCCTCGGGCGGCACCGGCGGCACGGGCGCCAGCACCTCGACTCCTCAGGCTTCCAACAGCGCCTCAGCGGCCCTTGGCTCCTCCAGCCAGACCGCCGGCCCAGCGACCAGCGGCCCGTCCGGCTCCACCGGGAACACGGGGAACGCGATCGCCACCGGGAACGCCAACAGCACCGCCAACACCGGCGCCAACTCCTCCGCCAACGCCCAGACGGGCTCGGGCGGGGCGGCCACCAACGTGACCAACATCACCTCGGTCGGCGGCGCCGGCGGCGCCGGCGGGAATGCCGTGGCCGTCTCCGGTCCCGGCGGCAGCGCCACCAACACCGTCATCGGCGTCGGCGGCGGCACGGTCACCGCCATCACCACCGGCGGCAGCAGCATTGCCACGGCCGACGCCAGTGGCGGCGACGGCGGGGCGTCCAACGTCACCGTCAACCCAACGACCTCCGGCCACGGCGGTGGCGGCAACGCCACCGGCATCGACTCTCGCGGCGGCGCCGGCGGCAACGGCGGCCAGGCCCTGGCCATCGCCGGCCCGGGCGGCTCGGCCAACCAGACGGTCATCGGGGTCGGCGGCGGCACTATCAATGCCGTTGCCACCGGCGGCAGCAGCATCGCCACGGCCGACGCCAGTGGCGGCGACGGCGGGGCGTCCAACGTCACCGTCAACCCGACGACCTCCGGCCACGGCGGCGGCGGCAACGCCACCGGCATCGACTCCCGCGGCGGCGCCGGCGGCAACGGCGGCTCGGCCCTGGCCATCGCCGGCCCCGGCGGCTCGGCCACCCAGACCGTCATCGGCATCGGCGGCGGCCCCATCAACGCGGTGGCCACCGGCGGCAGCAGTATCGCCATCGCCGACGCCAGCGGCGGCAACGGCGGGGCTTCCAACGTGAACGTGACCCCGACTGCCAACGGCGGCGGCGGCGGGGCGCCGGCCGACGCCTCGGCGTCGTCGAGCGCGACGAACTCCGGCAACACGGGGTCGGCGTCGTCGGGCTCGACGTCGAACCCGGTGGCCGGGTCCGGCAACTCGGGCGGCTCGGGCTCGACGGGCGCGGCGGCGTCCA
>JBBQRO010000070.1:0-15699 GCA_038214685.1 Acidimicrobiales bacterium | reverse complement strand
CGGGCAACTCGGACAAGACGCGGCTTCTGCTCGACGCCCTCGCCGGGACCGGCCGGCTCCGCCGCTACGTTCCCTTCGAGATCAGCCTGCCCGTCCTCACCGGCAGCGCCATGAGGATGGCCGGTGCCTACCCGGGAATTGAGGTGCACGGGGTGGCCGGCGACTTCGAGCGTCACCTCGGCGAGCTGCCGGGAGGCGGCCGACGTCTGGTGGCGTTCCTGGGCGGCACCATCGGTAATCTCCTGCCCAAGCCGAGGGCAGCGTTCCTGTCCAGCCTGGCGGCAAGCATGTCTCCGGGGGACACGCTGCTGCTCGGCACCGACCTGGTCAAAGACCCCAGTCGTCTGCGTGCCGCCTACGACGACGCCGCGGGTGTCACCGCCGAGTTCAACCGCAACGTCCTGCGCCGCCTGAATCGTGAGCTCGGAGCCGACTTCGACCTCGACTGTTTCGCCCACGTTGCCCATTGGGATGACGAGCGGGAGTGGGTGGAGATGAGGCTGCGGGCCCGTGACGCCCAGACGGTGCACATCACCGCGCTCGACATGACCGTGGACTTCGCCGCCGACGAGGATCTGCGCACCGAGATCAGCGCCAAGTTCCGCGCCGACGGCGTGGTCACCGAGCTGGCCGCAGCCGGTCTGGAGACCATCGGGTGGTGGACCGACAGCGACGCTGACTACGGGATGTCGATGTCGGTGCTCCCGTGACAGGACGATCGAGATCCGAGAGCGAGGAGACGAGAGATGCGGACGGGTGATGTCGCTGGCGCAGTGGGCAGGGGATTGGCGGCCGGCGTGGCCGGGACGGCGCTGATGACCCTTGCCAGCACCATCGAGATGAAGGTTCAGGGCCGGGAGGCGAGCTCGGCGCCCGCCGACGCCACCGCCAAGGTTCTGGGCGTCGAACCGAAGGGCGAAACCGAGAAGGCCCGGTTCTCAAATGTCGTCCACTGGGCCTACGGCACGTCGTGGGGCGCGTTGAGAGGTGTGTTGGGCGCGGCGGGGCTGCGCGGGCCGGTGGCAGGCGGTGTCCATTTTGTTGCGGTCTGGGGGAGCGGGCTGGTCATGCTTCCCGCGCTCGGGGTCGCTCCCCCGTTGCGGGAGTGGGGCGCCAAAGCCCTGGCCACCGACGCCCTTCACCATCTCGTGTACGCCGCAGGTACGAGCCTGGCTTTCAGTGCCCTCGACCGCCCCTGATGGAGCGTTTCGATGTCATCGGGCTGGGGGCCGGCTCGGCGGGAGCCGCAGTGGCCCGAAATCTGGCCGGGGCCGGGCGGTCTGTCGCCCTCGTGGAGGCGGTCCGAGTGGGCGGGGAGTGCCCCTTCGTAGCGTGCATGCCGGGCAAGGCCCTGCTTCGGTCGGCCCAGGTCCGCCATCTGGTCGGCCGTGGCCGGGAGCTGGGAGCGACCTCGGCTGAGCCCATGGCCGATGGCGACGACGAAGCGGCCTTCGCGCTCGGCGTGGCACGGCGCGACCAGATCGTTCACCATCGCGACGATTCGGCCAAGGTCAAGGGCCTCGAAGACCTCGGCGTGCGGATCCTCCGGGGCCGCGGACGCGTCGTCCGACCCGGCGTGGTGATCGTCGACGATGTCGAGTACGGCTACGTCGACCTGGTGGTGGGCACCGGCAGCTCACCGGTGCGGCCGCCGATCGAGGGCCTCGACACCGTTCCCACCTGGACCAGTGACCAGGCCCTTTCCTCGCCGCAGCTGCCCCGGTCGATGGCCGTTCTCGGCGGTGGCCCGGTGGGCTGTGAGCTGGCCCAGATCTACGCCCGCTTCGGGACGAAGGTGACCTTGGTGGAGGGGAGTCCCGGGCTGCTCGGGCCCGAGGAGCCCAGCGTTTCCAGGCGACTGGCCGAGGTCCTGATCGGCGACGGGATCGACGTGCGACTGAGCACCCGGGCCATCCGCGCCGAGGCGGTCGGAGACGGGGCCCGCCTCCATCTGAATGCGGGGTCACCGGTGAACTGCGAGCGGGTGCTTCTCGCCGTGGGGCGGGCCGCCAACACAACTGCGATCGGGCTCGACACCCTTGGCATCGAGGTGGGCGACGGCGGACTGGGCATTGACGGCACCTGCCGTGTCCATGGTCAGGAGAACGTGTGGGCGGCCGGCGACGTCACCGCCGTGGCCCCGTACACCCACACCGCCAACTATCAGGCGGAGATCATTGCCGCCAATATCGTCGCGGCCGAGGGCGGAACCGGCTCGCCGGGCGCTCCCGAGCTCACGGCCGACTACCGGGCAATTCCGCGGGCGGTGTACACCGATCCTGCGGTGGCGTCGGTGGGAACGGACGAGGCCACTGCGTCGGAGAGGGGCATCGATACCGTCACCGCCGCGCTGGAGCTCGGCGAGCTGGCCCGGGCGGGCAGCGACGGCGACGGCGGCCGCCTGGTGCTGACCGCAGACCGCTCCCGCGGCGTACTGATCGGGGCCGCCGCCATCGGGCCGCACGCCGATGAATGGATCGGCGAGGCCGCGCTCGCCATCCACGCCGAGATCCGCCTTTCCGTGCTGGTCCGATTGGTCCACCTGTTCCCCACCTACAGCGAGGCCTACGGCCGGTTGTTCCGGGAGTTGGCCGAGACGGCCGCTCGATCCCAGCCCCGAGGAGGAACATGACGGCAAGCGGCGCTCGGTCCACAGGCTTCCTCGGCCGACTGCGGGGGGGCCGCGACCACGCCGAGCGCGAGGTCACCAAGAGCGAGGAGGCGTGGCGCGCCCAGCTCACGCCCGAGCAGTTCCGCGTGCTGCGGCGCCGGGGTACCGAGGCGCCCTTCACCGGCGACGCAGTGGTGCCCGACGCCGAGGGCGTGTACCGATGCGGGGCGTGCGCCGCCTCCCTGTTCCCGGCCGAGGCGAAGTTCGAGTCGGGGACCGGCTGGCCGAGCTTCACCGATGCCGTGCCCGACGGCGTGGAGCTGCGCCGGGACTACAAGCTCGGGATCCCCCGCACCGAGGTGGTCTGCCGCCGCTGCGGCGGGCACCTGGGCCACGTCTTCAATGACGGCCCGGGGCCGGGGCGGAAGCGGTACTGCATCAACGGCTGCGCCCTCGCCCCAGGGGAACCTCGGCCGGGAGCGTAGCGATCCGGTTAGGGATCAAGGAACTGCAGCACGCTGTCGGCGGTGCCCGCCACCACTACCCGCCCCGTCGTCTCGTCGACGGCCACGTCGTTGGGCTGGCGGACGGTGGCCCAGCTCTCATCGGCGATCAGCTTGGACCCCTCGATCCGGTAGGACCGCAACTGGTTCGTTCCCGTCAGGGTCACGTACAGGCGTCGCCGGGTGAAGTCGACCGCCAAGCCGTAGGGGGCGCCACCGGTCGATACCCGCTCCACCTGACGCACCCCGCCGGGCCCGGCCTCGAACACCAACACGCTGTCCCCCTGGGTGTCGGCCACGTAGAAAAGGCCGGCGGCACCCGCCCGCACATGCGTCGGTCCGACACCGCAGGGGGCTTTCCCCAGCGACCGACCGTCGGGGGCGTAGGCCTCGATCTCCCGCCCACGCACCCCCACCGCCACCACCACTGAACCGTCAGGCGATGATGCCACCCCTCCGGGCATCGCCGGCGCCGGGAGTTTCCGTGTCGTCCCGTCGGGAGCGATGAGCGTGACGGTGTCAGCGAACTCATCGCCTACGAATACCCGTCCCCCCGCCGCCGGCGCCGCGTCGTGAGGCTGGCGGCCGACCGCCGTCTCGCTGACCACCGTTCCCGCCGGCAGGGAGATCTGGTAGAGACGGTCATTGCCCTCGGCGGGGGCCAGGACCGGCCCGCCCGGACCGGCGAGCTGCAGGTGGCGCGGTGAGCCGCCGAGCGGAACGCGGGCCCGCTCGATCCCGCTGCCCAGGTCGACGAGGGCTACCCCATCGGGCTTGCGCACCGCCACGGCAAGCGTTCCGGTCCGGCTGTCCAGAGCCAGGCCCTCGGGCTCGCCGGGCAGAGCCACGATGCGCCCAGGTGGGGGCCCGGCGACCGCCGGAGCCACGGCAGGTTCGGGCACGTCGGTGCGCGCCGTCTCCTTCCCGTCGTCGCCACAGGCCGCCATCGCGACCAGCAGGACCAACGTGACGCTCACTCTCGCCAGCCGGCGTTTCGGCGACTGGTTCGGGTGCTCACGAAAGGGACCTGTCACCTCACGACGCAAGCCGTCGCTCCGCCCCGACGGACAGAACCGCCGCACCAATGCCGAGCACTCCCAGAGCCAGGTGAATTGCGTTGTCGAGCCCGCTGTACTCGTGGGGAATGAGCCCGAACAGATCAGGCACGAAGAAGGAGACGATTCCGACGGCCAGGTAGACCACGCCCAGGCCTCCGACGGCGGTCCGGACGATACGGTCGTCGACCCGGGCGAAGCCGAGCACGGTCAGGAGCCCACCGGTCGACAGATGGATCGCATCTTCGACCAGGTCGATGTTGAGGGCCCCGCCAATCGGCCGGTTCCCGAGAACAAGGCCCACGATGCCGATGAGGAGCACCGAGGGACCCGCGAGTCTTGCGTAAAGGCGAGCCGGTAGTCCTGTCGTCATGCTCGCATCCTAACGGGACGGCCGGTCAGGCGACGGCGGCGAGAGCCGTCGGACGGGCAGTTGTAAGACCTCTGTAACGATTGGGCCGCATTGGACGACGGTAGGAACGGGGCTCCGGCAGATCGCCGATCGAACACATAAGGCGGCGCCGCCGGGCGGAAGGAACGAATGATGTCCATCGATCGACCCGAGAGCAGCTCGGGAATCACGTCGTCCGCGGACGACGTCCTGGCCTACAACTACGAGCACTTCTGGCCGAAGCACTTCGTGGCTGACCTGCTACGAACGTCGCAAGGTGCGGGCCTGCGCCCCGGATCGCAGGCTCCCGACTTCGATCTCGAGTCCACCGAAGGCGACCGTTTCCGGCTGGCCGATACTCGAGGCCGACCGGTGCTACTGCACTTCGGCAGCGAGACCTGACCCATCACCCTCGGCGCAGTTGCGCCGCTTCAGCAGCTCCACGCCCGTTTCGGTGACCAGGTGGAGTTCGTCGATGTCTTCCTTCGTCAAGCGCATCCCGGTGAGGACCGACCCGGCTATCAGACGTACGCGGAGAAGGTCGAAGCCGCCCGCCGGTACAAGCGGGAGGAGGCCCTTCCCTGGACGCTCCTGGTCGACGACATTGCCGGCACCGTCCATCGTGCCTACAGCGAAGAGATGGCCGATCCCGTGTTCCTGATCGACACCGAAGGGATCATCTCGTTCTACGGTATGTGGACCCACGTCCCGACGCTCCATGCGGCGATCGAGACACTGCTCGCCAATGGAGGGAGGGGAGTGTCGGGCGGGCTCGACCGGAAGCCGCACCTGCTCGCCTCGTTCGTGGACGGCTATCGAGGCCCGAGGCGGGGAGGACGACGGGCCGTGCTGGAGTACGACCTCGGCGCCCTCGGAGCGGGCACGATGAGCTTCGCAGGGAACCAGGCGAAGTCGGTGCTCGGCCCTTGGCCCTCCGTTCCACGCCACTGCCCGAGACGACCCAGGTCGCGTTGGGCCTCGGCGCATGTGCGGGTCTGGCCGCCGTCGCCTGGGCGGTCGCCGCCAACCGCCAAGAGAAGAACGCGGCAGAGCGGGTTGTGACGAAAGGGTGACACGTGGGCGCGAGGGCTTCTCGCGCCTCGATAGCTGTGGAAGGGTGACAGGCACGTGAGTGAGAACAGGTCCAGCAGAGGGCCGGTAGCTGTCGGCGCGCTAAGTGGCCTGGTGGCCGCGTTGCTGATGACGTTGGTGCAGGCCCTGCTGCGCCTGGGCCTCGGCGTTCCCGCTCCCGCCGAGCTCATCGGTGACCGGCTCGGCGAGCGAGTCCCGGTCAGGCCCTTCCTCGACCTCATCGGCCTGATCGGCAGCTACGGACGCCTGAAGGCATTGAGCGTGTTCGGCGTACTGGCGGCAACGCTCATCCTGGGTGCGGCCCTTGGGGCCTTGTATGCCCGGATGACCGAGCGTCAGCGCCTGGCCGAGGGACCGGCGCTCGGCCGCTCCGGAGTGAGCCGACGAGCCCTCCTGGTGCTGGGCGCAACGGTGGCGCTCGCCTGGGTCGTCTCGGTTGCTCTCTTCTGGCCGCTGCTGGCCAGCTACTACCGGGGGGAGGCCCGCGGCACCGCCCGCCTGGCCAACGCCGCCGCGCTGCTCTTCGCCTATGGCGTCTTCGCCGCCGGGTTGGTGGTGACCTACCGGTTGCTGGTCCGCCGACCCGACGAGGTGATCGCCACCGGGGAGCCGGTCGGGCGGCGGGCGCTCCTGGCCGGCGGCGCGGGTTTGGGCTTGGCGGTCGCGACGGGTGGGGTGTTGCAGCGGCTCTACACCCGGTCGACGTTCGGCTATGACGGCCTGCAGCTGAACGGCGAGATCGAGCCCATCACCCCCAACGACAAGTTCTACGTCGTGACCCAGAACCTCATCGACCCCCGTGTCGATCGGGGGAACTGGCGCCTGGAGGTGGGCGGCGAGGTGGACAACCCGCGCCAGTACGACTTCGCCGCCATTAGCGCGCTGCCGTCGGTGGTCCAGGAGTCCACTCTGGCCTGCATCAGCAACGGCGTCGGCGGCGGCCTTATGAGCAACGCCCAATGGAAGGGCGTGCCTCTCCGCATGCTCCTGGAGCAGGCTCGGCCCCGAGGGAACGTGCGCGACATCGTCTTCCACGGCGTTGACGGCTACACCGACACTTTTCCGCTGGACAAGGCCATGGACATCACCACTCTGGTGGCGTATGAGATGAACGGCGAGCCTCTCCCGCAGCGCCATGGCTTCCCGGTGCGCATCATCGTCCCCGGCCTGTACGGCGAGAAGAACGTGAAGTGGATCGACCGGATTCGTCTGTCGGCCACCGAGGAGCAGGGCTTCTATGAGAACCAGGGGTGGGGACCGGACTTCGTGGTCAAGACGCAGTCGCGCTTCACCGCCCCTGACTTCTCCCGCCCGCTGCCGATGGCGGGAGCCATGTTGCGGGGCACGGCATTCGCCGGCGACCGGGGAGTGACCAGGGTGGAGGTGAGCGTTGACGACGGTGCCAGCTGGCAGCCGGCCAGGATCGACTACTCCGCTTCCCGTCTTACCTGGAGCCTGTGGAGCTACCAATGGACGCCCAACCGGCCCGGGGAGCACCGCCTCGTCGTCCGGGCCTTCGACGGCACCGGCGCAGGGCAGATCGAAAAGGACATGACTAGCGGGCCCGAAGGGGCGACCGGGCTTCACCGGGTCACGGCGAGGATCGGTTGACCGACACGGTGATAACCGGGACGCAGCCGTCCCGACCGCTGAGCCTACGCGACGAACGGGGCGGGGTCGTCGCCGGTGACTGGCAGCGCTGGCTCGGACCGGCCGCCCCAGAGGACGAGCGCCTCCTCGACCGGGCGGTCGGGCCTGTCCTCGACATCGGATGTGGCCCGGGCCGTCATGTGCTGGCCTTGGCCAGGCGGGGCGTGGACTGCCTGGGGATCGACGTGACGCCGTCGGCGGTGCGCCTGGCCCGTTCCCGGGGCGCGACAGTGGTGGAGGGCTCGATATTCGGCCCGGTGCCGGGTGGCCGAATGTGGGCCACCGCCCTTCTTCTCGACGGGAACATCGGGATCGGGGGAGACCCGGTGGCGCTGCTCGCGCGAGTGGCATCAGTGCTGCAGCCCGGCGGGCGGATCCTGGTCGAGCTCGGGGCTCCAGGGACCGGAGGCGGATGCGGTCGGGCCCGGCTCGAGCACAACGCTGTCACCGGGCCTTGGTTTGGCTGGACCGTGGTGGACGCTGCCTCTATCGACGGGGCCGCCTCACAAGCCGGAATGGACCTGACGAGCGCGTGGTCCGCGGGTGGCCGCTGGTTCGCCCAGGTGGACGTACCCAGCTCCTCACGCCAGTGACGCAGATCGACGAGGTCCGGGCGTCGGCCTTCACCATCCCCACCGATCGACCCGAATCCGACGGCACCCTGGAGTGGGACGCGACCACCCTCATCGTGGCCGAGGTCGCTGCGGGAGGAGTCTGGGGCCTCGGGTACAGCTATGGCGAGGCCGCGGCGGCCGGGCTGGTGACGCGCATGCTGGCCCCCACAGTGGTGGGCCTTGACGCCATGGCTATCCCGGCTGCGTGGACGGCCATGGTGCGAGCTGTCCGAAACGTAGGGCGGGGGGGCATCGCCGCCGGAGCCATTGCCGCCGTCGACGCCGCCCTGTGGGATCTCAAGGCCAGGGTGCTCGGCATTGCCCTGTGTGACCTCCTCGGCCCGGTGCGCGACGGCATCGACGTCTACGGGAGCGGCGGGTTCACCTCCTATGGCCTGGAGGAGCTCGAGGAGCAGCTGGCCGGTTGGGTCGCCCAGGGGATCGGGAAGGTGAAAATGAAGGTGGGGCGCGACCCGGCGGCCGACACGGAGCGGGTCATGGCCGCCCGCAAGGCCGTGGGCCCGGAGGCCGAGCTCTTTGTCGACGCCAACGGCGCCTATACATCCGCCCAGGCACTCGACCGCGCCGAGGACTTTGGTCACCTCGGTGTGACCTGGTTCGAGGAGCCGGTGTCCTCCGACGATCTCGACGGCCTGCGCCGGGTACGTGACGGCGCTCCGGCAGGCATGGACATCGCCGCCGGCGAGTACGGCTATGACGTGGGCTACTTCGAGCGCATGCTCGCCGCCGGGGCGATCGATGTGCTGCAGGCCGACGCCACCCGCTGCGGCATCACAGGGTTGGTCCAGGTGGCTTCGCTGTGCCAGGCCCGGTCGTTGCCCCTCTCGGCTCACACCGCACCCGCCCTGCACGCCCACGTCGGCGTCGCGCTGGCGCCGGTCCGCCATATCGAGTGGTTCCACGACCACGTGCGCATCGAGCGGGTGCTCTTCGACGGGGTCCCGGAGCCCGTCGACGGGCGACTCGTACCCGACCGGGCCCGGCTCGGCCACGGGTTGGCCTTCAAGCGCGCCGACGCGGAGAGGTGGCGAAGCCAATGATCGGCGTCGCCAGGCGCTCGGGTTGTCGTGGCAACCCGTCGCCGGAGTTCCGATGAGATTGCGCCGGCCCCGCCGGCCTCTCGAGGTGGCCGAGCACGCCGCCGCCGTCTACCTGGACAACGTGCGCACGGGACGGTTCGAACGCAGCCTGTCCGGCCTGGCGGCGGTCGGGGCCCTGGTGACCGGCGCGGAGATCTGGCTCGAGCACGATCGGGCCAGCTTCGCCAACCACATGATGTGGATACCGGTGGCGATGTCGCCCGTGGCGGCAGCCGCAGGATTCGGTGGGGTCTTCAGTCGGCGGATCGCCAAGACCGCGCTCCCGTTGGCCTCCGCCGCCGTGGTCGCCAACGGACTGCAGGGCACGTACCTGCACGCCCGCGGCATTGCCCAACGCCCGGGCGGCTGGCGCATGGCCCGCTACAACATGGAGATGGGGCCGCCCCTCTTCGCCCCGCTGCTGGTTGTCGTCGTCGGCGGGATGGGCCTGCTGGCTGCCGTCCTACGACGGGAAGGCTCGTAGAGCCTTGACCACACCCGGCGACCGCGGTCGCTTCGACGGCTACGACGTGCTGGCTCAGGCGTCGACATGGGATGCCCTGACTGCCGGCGTGGTCCTGAGCCGGCTCGGCCCGCCCCCGCCATTGCGCTACTTCACCGAGTCGGAGGGGGCGACTGCCACGGCCTTGCTCGACCGCCTGCTCGGCCAGGATGTGGAGCCTCGCCTGAACCTCGTGGCCGCGGTCGACACCCGGCTGGCGCTCGGGATGACCGACGGCTGGCGCTACGCGGACATGCCCCATGACGGTGAGGCCTGGTGTCGGTCGTTGGCCGCCATGGACGAGGACGCGCAGGCTGCCCACGGCGCATCGCTCGCCGACCTCGACCTCGACGCCCAGCGTGACGTTCTGCAGGACGTCTTGGACTACGTCACCGCTGACCACAGTGATGGCGTCTGGCACGGCTTGCCCGCCCGCCACGTGTGGAGCCTGTGGACCCGCTACGGCTGCGCTGCGTTCTACAGCCATCCCTGGGCGTGGAACGAGATCGGCTTCGGCGGGCCGGCGTATCCCCGGGGCTACAAGAACCTCGGCCTGGAGGCGCGCGAGCCCTGGGAGCGGCCGGAGCGTGATGCACGCAACCCGGTGCCTTGGGGGAGGCGGGCAGCTCAGGCCCGCTCCGAACACCAAGCACCCCCACCGTGAGCGTGCGCAACCGCAACGCCAGTGCCTGGCTGCTGCCCAACGACGGGACGCGCACTCCGCACGCGCTGCGGCGCGACATGCGCCGGTTCGACGACACCGACGAGGTCGACATGGTCGTCATCGGCTGCGGCGCCGGCGGGGGTGTGTTGACGCAACGCCTGGCCAGAGCCGGCTGGCGGGTGGTGGCCATGGACGCCGGTCCGTTCTGGGATCCCGACGCAGACTGGGTGTCCGACGAGGTCGCCAGCCACCAGCTGTACTGGACCGAGCCGCGCGTCATCGAGGGTATGGATCCGGTCCCGCTGGGGTCGAACAACTCCGGACGTGGCGTCGGGGGCGGCACCGTCCACTACGCCGGGTACACGCCCCGCTTCCACCCCAGCGACTTCCGGACCCTCACCGAGGACGGCGTCGGGGCCGACTGGCCCCTGGCGTACGGCGACCTGCGGCCCTATTACCACGACCTCGAGGCTGAACTGCCGGTCGCAGGGCAGGCGTGGCCCTGGGGTGACCCGCACCGGTACCCGCAGTCCCCGCACCCCGTGGGCGGCAACGGGTTGGTTTTCCAACGCGGCTGCGAGAAGCTGGGTATCGAGACCCGGGTCGGGCCGGTGGCCATCGTCAACGGACGCTTCGGCAACCGCCCCCACTGCATCTATCGCGGCTTCTGCCAACAGGGCTGCAAGGTCAACGCCAAGGCCTCGACGCTCATCACCCACATTCCCGACGCCCTGGCCCGCGGCGCCGAGATCCGACCGGACTCGATGGTCACGCGCATCGAGCTCGACGAGCGGACCGGGCTGGCTACGGGCGTGCGCTACGTGCGGGCCGGTCGGGAGCGCTTCCAACGGGCCAAGGCGATCGCGGTGGCAGGGTATGCCATCGAGACCCCCCGGCTCCTGCTGCATTCGACGTCACGAAGGTTTCCCGACGGGCTGTGCAACGACCACGATCTGGTCGGACGGTTCGTGATGGTGCAGGGCGCCCCGCAGACCGCTGGGCGGTTCTCCGAGGAGGTGCGGGCGTACAAGGCCCCGCCCCCCGAGGTGTCCTCGGAGGCGTTCTATGAGACCGACCCCGCAAAGCCCTTCCGCCGCGGCTTCTCGATCCAGTGCGTCAGCCCCCTTCCGGTGACCTTCGCTGAGCATGTCCTGGCCCAGGGGCACTGGGGCGTCGTCCTGCGGGAGTACATGCGCGACTACATCCACTGGGCCACTCTGGGGGCACTGTGTGAGTTCCTGCCGCTGCCCGACAACCGCGTGACCCTCGACGCCGAAACCGACCGTCACGGCATGCCGATCGCCCGGTTCAGCTACTCCCAGTGCGACAACGACCGCCAGCTCATGAAGGGCGCGGCCGCAACGGCTGAATCGATCCTGACCGCGGCGGGCGCAGAGGAGGTCATCACCATCAACCGGTACGCACACCTGGTCGGCGGGGCACGGATGGGCGACCGGGCTGAGACCGGGGTGGTGGACCGCGACCTGTGCAGTTTCGCCGTGCCGAACCTTTGGGTCACCGACGGCAGCACGCTGCCGACCCAGGGCGCAGCCAACCCCGCCCTGACCATCATGGCGCTGGTGGCACGGGCCGCCGACGTGATGGTCCGCAGGGCCGGGGAGGGTTCATGACCGCGCCGTTCGAGCTACGGGCCCGGCCCGACCAGCGCTTCGTCTACCGCGGGTACTCGCTGCTGGTGACCGACGCCCACGGAGCGGTGACCGGGAACGGTATTGAGGGCTTCTACGTCGAGAACACCCGACTGCTTCGTCGTCAGGAGTTGACCGCCGACGGCGAGCCGCTCGTCGCCTTCGCGGCCAGCGCCACTACCCGGCACGGCTTCCTGGCCTATGCAGAAGTGGCCGGCGGGCCGCACGTGCCCGAGGCGAGCGTCTACCTGGAGATCGCCACCACGGTCAGCGACCAGGGCCTGCGCACCCACATCCGTATAGAGAACTACGCGGCAGGGGCCCAAGCGGGGTCGCCGCCGGCCCGCTTCCAGCTCGGCGTCAACCTGGCTGCCGACTTCGCCGACATCGAGGAGGCGGGCAGTGCCAAGCGCGTGCAGACCGCCGAGGTGGAGGCCCGCTGGGACGAGGATGCCCAGGAGGTGGTCTTCGCCTACCTGCACCCCAAGCTCCGCCATTGTGTGGCCGTGCGCGTCGAGCGCGCTCCGGCGCCGGCGTCGTGGGCCGACGGCGCGCTCGTCATCCCCCTGGAGCTGGTGCCGGGCAGGCCGGCGGAGATCGAGCTCTGCGCCGTGCCGCAGCTCGACCCGGTCCAGCCCGATCGACGGGCCCGCCTGCTCAGTGAGCGCGTCGCCTCGATCGCACCGGTCGAGCGCGCCCTGCTCGATGAGGCGCCCGTGCTGGTCACCACCAACGCCACCGTGGCCCAGGCCTGGCAGACCGCCGTTCACGACCTGGCTTCGCTGCCCCTCGGTGTGCGCACCGGCCCGGCCACCCCCGTCGCCGGGCTGCCCATCTTCCAGCAGTTGTTCGGTCGCGACAGCCTGACCATCGCCGGTCAGGCCGCCCTGGCCATGCCCACCATGTTGCGCGACACGCTGCTGACCAATGCCGCGTGGCAGGGCGAACGGGTCGAGGACTGGCTCGACGAGGAACCGGGCAAGATGCTCCACCAGGCCCGTCGCGGTCCTTTGTCACTGCTCGGGGAAGACCCTCTCGCCCGGTACTACGGCGACTACACCGCACCCGCCGATTTCCTGATCATGTTGGCGGTGTACCTGCTGTGGACCGGCGACCGGGCCGTGGTCACCCAACTCCTGCCGGCTGCTCGCCGGGTGGTGGAGTGGATGCAGCGCTACGGCGACAGCGATGGCGACGGCTTCCTCGAATACCAGACGAAATCGGCCCACGGCGTCAAACAGCAGGGCTGGAAGGACTCAGGCGACGCCATCGTGGACGACGACGGGACGGTGATCGAGCCCCCGATCGCCACCAGCGTCGTGCAGGCCTATGCCTTCTCCGGACTGAGGATGGCGGCGGTGGCCTTCGCCTTCTGCGGCCACTGGGTGGAAGCGGCGAAGTTGGTGCGGACCGCGTCACGGCTGGGCCAGCGGTTCCAGCCCGCCTTCTGGATGCCGGATCGCCAGTTCTATGCCATGGCCCTCGGCCCCGACGGCACCCAGTTGAAATCGATCTCCTCGAACCCGGGGCACATGTTGGCCGCGGGCATCGTGCCCAAGGACCTCGGCCCGGTGGTAGCCCGGCGCCTGCTGGAGCCGGACCTGTTCAGCGGGTGGGGCGTGCGCACACTGTCGGCGGCCCATGTCTCCTACAACCCCTTCAGCTATCACCGGGGCAGCGTGTGGCCGGTGGAGAACGCCTCCTTCGCTCTCGGCCTGGCCCGCTACGGCTGTGTCGACGAGCTGCACCGGCTGGCCGGGGCCATGTTCGAGTCCACCGAGCTGTTCGCCGGCCACCGCCTGCCCGAGGTCCTGGGGGGTGTCACCCGGGACGCGGAGCATCCCCACCCCGGCGTGTACCCCACCTCGAACCAGCCCCAGGGCTGGTCGGCCAGCGCCATCGTCCTGGTCGTGCACGCCCTCCTCGGACTTCAGCCCGTGGCCCCACTCGGCCTGCTGTTCGTCAATCCCCAGCTCCCCTCCTGGATGCCGGACCTCCGCCTCGTGGGGCTGCGGGTTGGTGCGGCCCGTATCGACATCGAGTTCCGGCGGGATCGAAGCGGGCAGACCTCCTACAGAGTCACCAGCCGGGAGGGGCACCTGCGCGTCATGCGCCAACCTCCACCCCAGCAACCGGGAGTGTCGGTCGGCCGGCGGGCCCGGGCCGGGCTCGGATCACTGTTGCCGATAAGGAGACATTGAACGTGAAGAAGATCGCAGCCGAGCTGTTGGTCGAGCGACTGATCGACTGGGGCGTCGACACCGTGTTCGGCCTCCCTGGCGACGGGATCAACGGGATCACCGAGGGCCTCCGGCGCCACCAGGACCGAATCCGCTTCGTCATGGTCCACCACGAGGAGGCCGCAGCTTTCATGGCCACCGGGTACGCCAAGGCCACGGGGCGGATCGGAGTCTGCCTGGCCACGTCGGGCGGCGGCGGCATCCACCTCCTCAACGGCCTCTACGACGCCAAGCTCGACCACGTTCCCGTGTTGGCCATCACCGGCATGCAGGGCCCGAAGCTGTTGGGCACCGGCTATCAGCAGGAGGTCCACCTCGACCGGTTGTTCATCGACGTGGCCGAGTACAACGCCATGATCCACGTCCCCCTGCACATTCCTACGCTGGTCGACAAGGCCGTCCGGACGGCCCTCGCTCGACGAGGTGTCGCCCACATCACCTTCCCCGTCGACATCCAGCAGGCGCCGGCCGACGCCGATCCCTGGGAGGTGGGGGCCCCGGCCCGGACGCCTCAGACCGCGCCGACCTATGTGGCCTCGCCGGGAGTTCCGCGCCCGGCTGACCTGCAGCGGGCGGCAGCAGTGCTGAACGAGGGGAGGAGCGTGGTGATGCTGGTGGGCGCCGGGGCCCTTGGCGCGCGAGCCGAGGTGCTGGCTGTCGCCGAGGTGCTGGGTAGCCCTATCGTCAAGACCCTGTTGGGCAAGGCAGTCGTGCCCGACGACCACCCCTTGACCACGGGCGGGGTGGGCCTGCTGGGCACCCTGGCCACGGAGAAGGCCATGGACAAGGCGGACACCCTCTTCATGGTGGGCACCAATTTCCCGTACACCAAGTTCCTGCCCGAGGCCGGGGTGCGGACGGTCCAGATCGAGGCCGATCCCACCCGGGCCGGCGACCGAATTCCGACCGAGGTGCCACTGGTCGGGGATGCCGCAGAGACGCTCCAGGCGTTGCTGCCCCTGCTGTCCCGCCACGAGGACCGGACGTTTCTGGCTTCGGCTCAGGAGGACATGACGGACTGGCGCACGAAGATGGCCGCCCTCGAGGGCGACGACCGAGAGCCGATCCAGCCGCAGTTCCTCATGCGGGTGATCGACCGTCTCGCCGACGACGACGCCATCCTCACGACCGACTCGGGGACCATCGCCACGTGGGCGGCCCGCCATTTCGACATACGCGGCGATCGCCAGTTCATGCTCTCCGGCAACCTGGCCACCATGGCGCCCGGCCTGCCGTACGCCATCGCCGCGCAGATCGCCCACCCCGACCGCCAGTGCATCGCGTTCGTGGGCGACGGCGGCTTCGCCATGCTGATGGCCGAGTTCCTCACCGCCGCCGGCTACGGGCTGCCCATCAAGGTCATCATCAACAACAACGCCTCATTCGGTCAGATCTTCTGGGAGCAGATGGCGCTCGGCTTCCCCGAGCACGGGGTGCGGTGGGAGAAGGAAGCGAACTTCGCCCCGTGGGCCGAGGCGTGCGGCGGCCTCGGAATCCGGGTGACGAAGCCCGCCGAGGTGGAGCCGGCCATCGCCGCCGCCCTGGCCCACCGGGGCCCGGCCCTCGTCGACGTGGTCGTCAACCCCGACGAACCGCCGATGCCGGCCAAGGTCACCTACGAGCAGGCC
>JBBQRO010000069.1:0-15850 GCA_038214685.1 Acidimicrobiales bacterium | reverse complement strand
AGAAATATGCGTTCGCCGAGCTCCCGCTCCAAAGTGGCGATGCCGCTGGACAGCGTCGACTGCGTCACGTAACAGCGGACCGCGCCCCCGGTGAAGGTTCCCGCGTCGGCGACGGCCCGTACGAAACGAAGCTGGTTGAGGTTCATCGAATGGTTCCTTCGACCCGTACATGCCTGATAAAAGAGGACTGTAGCCGCCCGATTGATCGAGAACATCCATGAGTTCAATCGACAGAGCCGATGAGTCTCTCCGCATTGGGCCTTGCGTTCGGTCACCGTAGCTTCGAGAATGCATTTGCGAGATCCGCGCATGATGGCGAACCACAAGCGCCTCCACACCCAAGGAGCATCACCACGATGAACCGACCCCGAAGCGCGCTTGCGGCACTCGTGACCGGGCTGGGTGTGCTGCTGGTGCAGGCCGAGGCGCCGGCCGCCGGACCGCCGACGCTTACCCGGCCCGTCCAGGCCACCAAGATCGATCTTGACCCCGGGCGGCTGTACTCCAGCCCGGCCATGGCGGTGGACCCGCAGAACCCCCTGCGCATCGTGGGCGGGTGGGCTGACCTGCGGACGCGCCGTTGCGGCCTGGTCCGCTCCGTCGACGGCGGCTCCACCTGGGTGCGGCCCGATGCGTCCCCGAACACAGCCAGCTTCCCCTTCTGCTCCCAGAGCCAGGGGGGCGTGATCCAGGCGCCGACGGCCTTCGGCGGCGGCGGGATGCTTTACATGGCCCTCAACGGATGGGGCACCGAGGAAGCGGCCCGCACCGGCGGCGCGGTGATGGTGGCCCGGTCGTCGGATCTGGGCGACTCGTGGGAAACGGTGGTGGTGCGCAGCGCCCGGGAGAGGACCGGGGACGACACCGAGAACATCCGGCCGGTCCAGAGTCTCGCGGTCGACGCCAACGGCGGCGCCGACGACGTCGTGTACATCACCTTCTCCCGGAGCCTCCCGAGCCCGCCCGCACCCAACGCCGTGCCCTCCAGCCCGATGGTGGCGGTCTCCCGAGACGGGGGCCGCACGTTCGACGAGGCCGTGAACCTGGCCGAGGGGGTCTTCGAGTCCCAGGCCGTGCGTGACCAGGCTCTGGCCGCCGTCACCACCACGACGGCGGCACCCGGGCCCACCTCCACCACCACCATTCCACCGGCCGGTTCGAAGGCGGCTCAACCCAACCAGGCGGCCAACTTCGGCTCGGCCGGCAGCCGCAACGGCATGGTGGCCCGCCTCGACGCCAAGGGCAACGCCTACGTGATGTGGCCCACTGGGGCGGCCAACATCTCGCCCGCCCCGCCCGGCGGTCTGGCCCTGTCGAAGTCCACCGACGGCGGCAGGACCTGGAGCAGCGCCGTCGCCATCCCCTTCAGCTACGAGAACGCCACCGGCGGGCCGGCCAGCGCCTACCCGCAGTTCCAGATCAGTCCGAAGACCGGGGCCCTGCACATCGTCTACAACCGCAACCCGACGCCGGCGGTCACCGGGCTGAGCGAGGTCTACAACCGCGTGTCCTACGACGGTGGAACCACCTGGAGCGAGGCGAAAGCCCTCAGTGACGACGACCCCGAGCTGTACGGCGGCCAGTTCTTCCCCAACCTGAGCATCGCCCCGAACGGCCGGGTCGACGTGGCGTGGTGGGACACCCGTGACATCCAAGGGCTGCGAGGCACCGATGCCTACTACGCCTACTCCGACGACGACGGCCGCACGTGGAGCAAGAACATCCGCCTGACCGACCAGAGCATCGACCGCAAGCTGGGGATCTGGGGCAACAACTACGACATCGCCTCCCAACCCGGCGTGGCCTCCACCAACGCCTACGCCATCTTCGGATGGGACGACACCCGCAACTCCGACAAGGACTTCCAGGACAGCACCGCCACCGGAGGTGGCCTCCAGGACGTCTACATCGCCGCCGCCCAGTTCGAGGCCATCGGGGGCGGATCGTCGAATACGGCCAAGGTCGTCCTCGCCGGCGTGGTGGGCCTGCTCGTCGTCGGGCTGATGCTCGTGCTCGCCGCCGTCGTCAGCAAGCGCCGGCTTGCCGGCGCCGTGCCCACCACAACTGATTCCAGGAAGGCCGGCACCAAGGTCGGCTGACACCCGTTCCGCAAGGAGACAGCCATGATCGACGAGCAGATCCTCGACCGTGTGGTGGAGTTCCACGGGCACATGTGCCCGGGGCTGGCCATGGGGGTCCAGGCCGCCCAACTCGCCCTGCGCGAGATCGGCGCCCACGCCAAGGACGAGGAAGTCGTGGCCGTGGTCGAGACCGACATGTGCGGTGTCGACGCCATCCAGTTCCTCACCGGCTGCACGTTCGGTAAGGGGAACCTCATCCATCGCGACTGGGGCAAGAACGCGTTCAGCTTCTTCCGCCGCTCCGACGGTCGAGCCGTTCGGATATCAATGCGGGCCGATGCCTGGCAAAGAGATCCCGAGCATCAGGCTCTCTTTGCCAAGGTCCGGAACCGCTCGGCCACCGATGACGAGCGGGCCAGGTTCCAGGAGCTGCACGTGAGCCAGTCGCGCGCGGTGCTCGCCATCGAACCGGACGACCTCTACAAGATCGAGGAGCTCCACTCGGCCCCACCGCGCCAAGCCCGTATCCACGCCAGCATCGTCTGCGCCGACTGTGGGGAGGGAGCCATGGAGACGCGGGTGCGCCGCCTCGACGGCCGGGAGCTGTGCCAGCCCTGCTTCGACGCCGCCCTCTCGCCAGTGCAGCCGATCGCCATGCGACCGCCTGCGCCCACCGCAGCCGCCAGTTGACGGCAGCCTCCACAGGACCCCGCTTCTACGGCGACCTGGCCGAATGGTGGCCACTGATCTCGCCACCGGAGGACTACGCGGAGGAAGCTGCGTTCGCGACCAGGTTGCTCGACTTGGCGTCGATCCCGGTGCATGACGTGCTCGAGCTGGGCAGCGGTGGCGGCAGCAACGCCGTGCACCTCAAGGCCCGCTTCGCCATGACCCTCGTCGACCTCTCCGAGTCGATGCTCGGTGTGTCGCGACGGTTGAACCCGGAGTGCGCCCACCACCGGGGCGACATGCGCTCGGTCCGTCTTGGCCGCCACTTCGACGCAGTGTTCGTCCACGACGCCATCGACTACATGACCACCGAGGGCGATCTGGCGCTGGCTCTCGACACTGCATTCACGCACTGCCACCCCGGCGGCATCGCTGTCTTCGTGCCCGACGACACCAGGCAGACGTTCGAGGCGTCGAGCGACCACGGTGGGAGCGACGACGGCGACGGTCGGGGCATCCGGTACCTGGAGTGGTCATCCGATCCCGATCCGGACGACTCCTGGACGCAGACCGAGTACGCGTTCCTGCTTCGGAAGGGCGATGCGCCCGTGGAGGTCGTGCACGAGACCCACCGCCACGGGATGTTCGACCGCGACGACTGGCTCCGCCTCCTCGCCGACGCCGGGTTCGATGCCGGCGTGGTCACCGAGGTGACCTCGGAGGACCGCACGCCCCGCTCGTTCTTCCTGGGCCACCGACCCGCCGGATAGGCACGGCCTGCGGGTCGGCAACGGCCACCCAGGCGGTACGGCTTCTCCGGCTCGCCCGCAACCGCCCATCCGTGCGGGAGCTCGCCACTGTCCGGTAGAGTTGTGCATCGGTCGCGCCACACGGCGCCATCGGGGTCGAGTGCAAGTTGCGCATCGCAAGCGCAGGGTTCCCGTTCTTCGGAGCGTGTGGCCGCAGCATCAACGGCCAATCGTCCGAATCGAAAGGGAAATACCCATGCCCACCAATCCAGCCGGTCGCGCCACGCGCCGTCGCGGCCGCCCCGGCCAGCCCTCCACCCACTCCGCCCGCCGGCCCACGGTCGAGTCGACCGCCCCTGCGTTCGACTTCGAGGTCGTCGACACCCCGCCCGTCGACACCACCTTCGAGGCCCTCGGCGTTCCGACACCGATCATCGACGCCCTGGTCCGCGCCGGCTGCCCAACGCCGTTCCCTATCCAGGCCGCCACCTTGCCCAGCTCCCTAGCTGGCCGCGACGTCCTGGGCCGGGCCCGAACCGGCAGCGGAAAGACCGTGGCGTTCGCTGTGCCGACGGTCGTCACCCTGGCCGCGTCGACCAAGACCCGCCGGCCCAATTTCCCCCGGGCCCTCGTCCTCGTGCCCACCCGTGAGCTCGCCGCCCAGGTCGCAGCCACCACCGCCCCCATCGCCCAGGCCATGGGCCTGCGGGTGGCCATCATCCACGGCGGCGTCAGCCAGGGCCCCCAGGTCGCCGCCCTGCGCGCCGGCGTCGACGTGCTGATCGCCTGCCCTGGTCGCCTTGAGGATCTGGCCCAGCAGAACCACTGCAAGCTCGGCGCAGTGGAGGTCTGCGTGCTCGACGAGGCCGACCACCTGGCCGACCTCGGCTTCCTGCCGGCGGTGAAGCGGATCCTCGACCAGACCCCGGCCGGCGGCCAGCGCATGCTGTTCTCGGCCACGCTCGACCGGGCGGTCGACACCCTGGTCCGTCGGTACCTGAGCAACCCCGTCACCCACTCGGTGGACAGTGTCGACGCCACGCCGCCCGACCTCGAGCACCACGCGTTCAGCGTGACCTCCGAGGACAAGGCCGCGGTGGTGCGCGAGCTGGCATCGGGCAAGGAGCGCAGCCTGCTCTTCACCCGCACCAAGCACGCAGCGAAGAAGCTGGCCAAGGATCTGACCGAGCGGGGCATCCCCGCCGTCGACCTCCACGGCAACTTGTCCCAGCCCCAGCGCGACCGCAATCTCGCCGCCTTCGCCGACGGCTCGGCCCGCGTCCTGGTGGCCACCGACATCGCCGCCCGTGGCATCCACGTCGACGACATCGCCCTGGTCGTCCACGTCGACCCGCCTACCGAGCACAAGGCCTACCTCCACCGTTCCGGCCGCACCGCCCGGGCCGGGGCCAAGGGCACGGTCGTCACGGTGATCCTCCCCGATCAGGCCCGCGACGTCGCCACCATGATCCGCCAGGCCGGCATCCGTCCGGAGTCGGCGCGCATCAGCCCAGGCGCGCCGCAGACCGCAGCCCTCACCGGCCCGTTCGCCGAGCCGGTGTTCCGGCCCCAGGCGGCCGTGCAGGTGCAGGCACCGTCTCGAGCAGGCGCGTCACGCGGCCGAAGCGGACGGCCCTCCCAGCCCGGTGGCGGCGCCCGCAGGGCCCCGGCCCCCGCGGCCGGCCGGCGCCGGCGCTCCTGGTGAGCGCCGAAGTCGGGTCCTTTTAGGAGTCGGCGGCCAGGGAGGCCCGGGCCACGCCCAAGGCCGCCCTCACCACGGCGTGAGCCTCTTCCCTGGTGATCGGCTCCCCGCCATGGGCGGCGGCCGTGCCCACGTCGCGCACCGTCCGGGCGTCGCGCGCCGATGTGCGAGGCAGGTGGCCGGCCTGGAGCAGCCAGCCCAGCTTCTGGTCGAGCGTGCGCATGTCCAGAGGGACCCGCCGTAGCACGGCGACCTGCTCCGCGGCCCGGCGGGCGAGCAGGGCTGCGGCCCGATACGCCCCGAAGGAGGCACAGCTCGCGGCCTCGAGGAGATCGGCACCAATCGGCCCGGGCAGGCCGAAGACCTCCTCGGGGACGATGGGCATCACGGGATCATACGGAAGGCGCTGCCGTCGGAGCTCCAACCGGAGGCTCTCCTCGCCATACTTCGTTTCATCGGGCGGGGCCTGCGTGGGGGATTTCTCCTATGCACCCGCAGTCGCGAACGTTCACAGGAGAAGCGGACCAACCGATGGTGACACCGCCGCCCGCCCCAGGGCATGCACGTCGCGTTCGTTCGGGCATCAGGAAGTCGATGTACCGTTCGGCCACCACCCAGCGCACGGGGCGGTCATCGCTTCGGCGTCGTCCCCAGGGATCTTGTGATGCGCTCGGCAATTCCTCCGAGACACTCGGTCAGTTCCGTCGGGGACTCGACCGCGAAGTCGACACCCAAGACGGCGATCCGTAACGCGAGCCACTCGATGCTGTCGGCGCTCATCCTGACGCGGCAGGTTCCGTCGTCAATCGGTTCCACGCTGCCCATGGAGCGACCGAGGCGACCGACCATCTCCTCGGCCGGCGCGTGCAGCACCACCACCACGACGTGGCCCGGTTGCGAATTCGACAGGGACTGGCGGACGAAGGCGGCGGCGTCGGCGGCGGGGAGGCTTCGTGGCAGGGAGCGTTCTCCGGCAAGGCGCGGTCGGGCAGCCCGATCGACCCGGAACGTCCGCCAGTCGTGTCGGCGCAAGTCCCACGCCACGAGGTACCAGCGGTGGCCGGCTGGAACAAGCCGGTACGGCTCGACCAGGCGGAGCGTCTCGACGCCGTCCTTGTCGGCGTAGTCGAAGCGGACCTGCTCGCGGTCCCGGCACGCCTGGGACAGCACTGCCAGTGACTCGGGGTCCACGTTGGCGTGCGGGGTCCCCCAGTGGAGGGGTTCGACGTGGGTCTGGAGGGCGTTCACCCGCCGCCGCAGGCGATTCGGCAACACCTGCTCGAGTTTGGCGAGGGCTCGAAGTGACGTCTCCTCGATGCCCTCGATGCTATTGCTGGCCGCGGTCCGTAGCCCCACCGCGATGGCCACCGCCTCTTCGTCATCGAGGAGCAACGGCGGGAGCTCTGCGCCAGCGCCGAGCCGATATCCACCGGCGACTCCCGGAGTGGCATGCACCGGGTAGCCGAGCTGGCGCAAGCGGTCGACGTCATTGCGGATGGTTCGAGTCGACACGCCGAGACGCTCGGCCAGACCGGGGCCGGTCCAGTCACGGTGGGTCTGCAACAGCGACAGGAGCCGCAGGAGACGCCCCGAGGTATCGCTCATATTTTCGAGTCTTTCACCGATTGCGGAACCAAACGTTCCGCAATCGGTCTTAGGTTGCAGTCATGACCACATCACCTCATCCAGGCGAGGGCTTGGCCATCGCCGCCACCGGCCTCGTCCGTCAGTTCGGGTCCGTGGCGGCCGTCAGGGGCCTCGACCTGGCTGTCGACCGGGGCGAGATCTACGGCTTCCTCGGGCCCAACGGCGCCGGGAAGTCCACCACTGTGCGCATGCTGTGCACCCTGCTCGCCCCGACTTCCGGCACCGCAGTCGTGGCCGGCCACGACGTGGTGGACGGGGCCGGATCGGTTCGGCTACGTATCGGCGTTGCCCTGCAGGACGTCGCTCTCGATCCGAAGCAGACCGGCGAGCAGGTGCTCCGGCTCCAAGGGCGCCTCTACGGGCTGACCCGGTCCGAGATCGACGAGCGGATGCTGGCCCTGGGCACCCTCATCGACATCGGCGACGCCATGGGCCGCTGCATCGGGACCTACTCGGGAGGGATGCGCCGCCGGCTCGACCTGGCCGCGGCTCTCGTCCACAACCCCGAGGTGCTGTTCCTTGACGAACCGACCACCGGCCTCGATCCGGAAAGCCGGCTGCGGGTGTGGGAGGAGGTGCGTCGGCTCAACCGGGAGCTTGGGATGACCGTGTTTCTCACCACCCAGTACCTCGAGGAGGCCGACCAGCTGGCCCATCGGGTCGGGATCATCGACGCCGGCCGCCTTGTGGCCGAGGGCAAGCCCGAGGATCTCAAGCGCAGCGTCGGCCACGACGTGATCGTGGTGCGCGTCGACGGTGACGCCATGGCCGCCCGCTCGTCGGTGGCCGGCGTGGCCGGTGTGGGCGCGGTCGAGGCCCGGGGCGACGAGTTGGTCGTCACCACCGCCGATGGCGCCGCGTCCATCAGCCCGATCGCCATCGCCCTCAACGACGCCGCGGTCAGTGTCCGCGACCTGACCCTGCGAACCCCCACCCTCGACGACGTCTATTTGGAGCTGACCGGCACCCGGTTCCGCCCCGAGGGACGAGCCACCCCCGACCTTTCCAGCACCCATTCGCCCCAGTCCGTACCCGAGCGCCAGCCCCAGGAGGCCCTGCGATGACCATCCTTAACTCGACACTGCCGTTCCCGACCAGCGCCATCCGGGCCCGCCCAAGCGGATTCCTCCACGACGTGGCATCGGTGGCTGGGCGGGCCCTGAGGGCGGTCCCCAAGGACCTCCCCGCCGTCATCCCCCCAGTGCTTATCGCCTTCTTCTTCTTCGTCGTCAACATCGGCACGCTCAAGAACCTCACCGAAACCAATATCGCCGGCTTCGACTTCACCGCCTTCCAGATGGCCACGGCCATCCTGCTTGGGGTCACCGGCGTGTCCCGAGCCGCGGCCCTGGTACTCGACGTGCAGAACGGCTACTTCGACCGATTGCTGCTGACGCCCGTGCGGCGCAGTGCCATCCTCCTCGGCCACATGGCGGCCGACGTCGCCGTGGCCACCGCACTGACGGTGCCGATCATCCTCCTCGGCTTCGCGCTCGGCGTGCGCTTCGAGGCCGGGCCGCTCGGGGTGATCGTGTTCATGGCCTTGGCGGCCCTCTGGTGCCTGGCCTTCGCCGGGTTCGGCTACGCCATCGCCCTCAAGACGGGCAACCCGGCCGCGGTGGCCTCGAGCTTCTTGCTGTTTTTCCCGTTCCTGTTCCTCACCTCGTCCTACGTGCCCCGCTCGGCCCTCTCCGGTTGGCTCGACACCGTGGCCGCATGGAACCCGGTGACCTACCTGCTCGAGGGCCTGCGATCCCTGGCCCTCCGGGGCTGGCGGTGGGACGAGCTCGGTCATGCCGCCCTCGCCCTGGCCATCGTCGGCACCCTCAGCATGTCCATGTGCTTCGCCGCCCTGCGGGGACGAATCCGTCGTGGGTGATCCTTCGCCGGCCCGTCATCACCCGCTCGGGTCATGAGTCTCGCTCGGCCACAAGGGCGAGTGCTGGGATAACGCCGTTTCGGAAAGCTGGCTCGCCACGTTCAAGAACGACTGATCAACACACAACCCCGTCCGGCAAACCGGGTCAGGTCCACGGGCTGATCGGGGCGAGGCCGCCGCCGTTGATGCCCTCGTCGCGGTCCCACCAACGCGAGTGAGCTCAATCCCGAGATGTCAGCTGGCCCGGGTTCGGGGGCGTCCGGGTGTGCGCAGCGCGAAGATCAGACCGCCGAGAGAAAGGGCTGCTAGCACGCCGGCGGCGGCGTAGGCGACGGTCGCAGCCTCTCCAGCCTTCTGGCCGAGGGTGCTGAAGCCGAAGGAGGAAAGCAGCGCGCCGCGCAGCATCTCGGCCTTGAACAAGCTCTCGCGCTGGCCGGTCAGGTCGGCCAGGTCCTTCTGCAGCTTGGCCAGCTCAGGGTCGCTGTTGGCCTGGGCGGTGGCGATCTGGGCGAGAAGCCCGGTGCGGACGCCCTCCAACTCCGCGTAGGTGCGGCCCTTGCCGATGGCCATGACGTGGGTGCCGATGAAGTCGTTGGCGTAGCACTCGGCCTGCTTGCCCGTGGTCAGCGGCTTGCCGGCGTTGGCTACCACGCAGGGGCGCGCCCGCTCGGCGTCGGTGAGGGCGTCTGCGGCCTTGAAAGTTATCCGCTGGCGGGCCAGTTGGTCGGAGACGTACGTGTCGGAATAGTCGGCGTTGCTCATCGTCGCCGTGCCCACGATGGCCAGGGCGCCGGCGATTGCCAGTCCGGCGATGCTGCAGCGGAGGCGCCGCGGGCGGCGGTCGTCTGAGGGACGGCCCTCCGGGAGGAGCCGTTCAGCGTCGGTGCGGGTCAAAGTCGTCGTCATCTCGAGGTTCTCCCTGTGCTGAAGGGCCGGTGCGGTCCGCTTGCCACTTGCTGGCAGCATCACCGCTGTGAGTAGCTTCATTTCGCCTCTCCTTTATGTTGTCGTTCATCGCTTGCCGACCTTCGCCGACATGCGACACCGTGGAAGCGAGTCCTCCCGCCGGTGCCACCTCTCAGAGTCACCGACTGTTTGAGAAATACGAACAGTGTCCGGCAGGTCGAGGTCTGGGTGACCGATGGCGTCGTGGCGCACCACGGTCCGTCGTCCGGAGACGTGCATCTGACCGTGAATGGGTCGGTCACCCACAGGCGGCTGGATCAGCTGCCGGAGATGACCATGATGTCGCCTGAGTCAACCGTCCCGTACTCAACCGCTGCCGGTACCAAGGCGCGCGGCGGTGTCGTGCGCGACCGGCCCGTCACCGCAGTGTCAGGTCGGCCGGGAGACAGGTCCATCACGCCGGCACGGATGTACCGGAAGTCGGCGAAGATTCCCCCACCGAGCACGATGGCTCCGGCAAAGGCGGCTTGCCGACCGGAGACGACAAGGCAGTCGATGTCCGCGATCACGAATTGGCCCTTGTTCAGGGCGCCCAGACCGAGACGGCCAACCTCCGGGACACGCCGGACACGGCGTTCAACGTGAGCACGGGCCTCACCTACGAATTCCTCATGTTCAACACTTCCAAGGCCTCGCTCGACGCTCTCCCCGTCCGCCAGGCCCGGGCGCATGCCACCGACCGGGACGCTATCGTCAGGCGCTTTCCGGCCCACTGAAGCCGGACGTCACGGCCGCGCAAGCCATGATGTCGCCGGGCAACCGGCAGTGGTACAGCGAACCCTTCAAGGCCTACACCCGCGACCTCGCCAAGGTGGGCGAGCTCATGCGGGGCGACGGGTGGGCACGAGGCGCGGATGGCGTCTGGGCCAGAGCGACCAGCGGGCCGTGGTCGAGATCAGCACGGCAACCGGGAACACACGGCGCGAACTGACCGAGCAGATCCTCCAGAGCCAGTGGAAGGAGGCGGGCTTCGACGTGACGATCCGCAACGCTCCCTCCACTGTGCTCAACGGTGAATGGTTGCCGAAGGGGACCTTCCAGATCGCGCTCTACGGCCTTGTGCCGTCGACTACAGATCCGGGCGGGTCCTGTGTCAACGGCCAAGTGCCCCCTGACCACTGCAGGAGCCCCTCAATGGTGGGAGGAGCTCGTCTCCCTCACCGAGGACCGTCTGCGTGACCGCAGCGCCCAACAATTGCACGCTCGAACGCATCGAGCACGGTGGGATCTCAGGGTGGATCGCGGGAGTCGACCTCGTGGACTTGGGCACGCCGCCTGGGTCGCGAAGCCAGCCGTACGCCAGACCGGCAGCAAGAACTCCTACTCTTCGCCCGTGGAACAGCTCCTGGCAGACCTCGGTTTCACGATGATCGGCGAGGTCGTCGATCATCAGATGCAGTATCGGCCGGAGGCGACGGAGATCGCCGGAAGCGGGGGCGCCGTCTATGTGTTCGTGAACCCTGACGGCCGAGCCTGGAAGGTGGGCATGACCCGCAAGGGCTTCTCCCGGGTCGACTACTCCCGCGTGCTCGATGGGCGTGCCATGAAGCGACCTCACGAACAACGCAAACTCAAGAGCATCCGCCTGGAAGTGAGGAACGGCGCAACACAGTGGGTGCTGCGGACCGACCAGCCTGAGCTGATCGAGACGCTGCTTGCCTGCCTGCTCGACCCGACGGAGTCCGGACGACAGCGATCTGCGCGAGAGGCGGCCCTCCGCCGTTTCGCCGTCGATCATTGAGCCGGTCAGAGGCTCGGAACTTGCCTTTGACCTGCACCTCCTTGGAGCGGACGACGGGATTCGAACCCGCGACCCCAACCTTGGCAAGGCTAATCCGGGCACTTTCGTGACCTGCGAGAATTTCCGCAAAGTGCCTCTGACCTGGGCCTTTGTCTGTCCGTGGGTACCCGCAAGTACTCCCCATTTACCGCCGTGATGTGCACCAGATGTGCACCAGCACCGCCGTGCGGTTGGGCGCGTGACTTGGACGAGGCCCGCAACCCGTTCTCCGTCGACGCCTGCGGCAGGCCAGACAACCACTCACGGAACCCCGAGCACCCGGCAAACTGCGCCGTTCGAACGAGCACCCCGTCGCCGGCACGGGGCCAGCGACCCGAGCAGCAAGAGCGGGCACTGGCCGGAGACATACCGGGGCGGACGTTCTGGGCCACCCTGGCGAGCACCGAGCCGCCAATCTGTTCGCTCGTGGTCCTGCCCCGGAAGGGACGGGATGGTCGGCGGACAATATGTCTTTCGCAGATACGGTTCGCGTATGACCGACAGCGGATGGGCGGCCAGCGCTGGAGCCCTCGCCAATGTGACGCCCGGGTTCGACGCCAGAGTGCGCGCCGAACTCAGCACCGCGTACCGGCAAGCTCCGGCCATCCTCGACCTTGGGATGATCGATGAGATGAGAAACGTATGGAAGGTCGAGCCAGGGTCGCCTGCCGACCGAGCTTCCCTGATTGAAACCCATCTCTTCACGTACCTGGTGGCTGAGATAGAAAGCGGAACGAACCTCCCGCTCACTCAAGCGCGGTCGCTGCTGGCGGATGCTGCCGCAACGTTCACCGCCCTTGGCCTCCTCACCATTGAACAGGACGCCGCAGTGCGGTTTGCGTCGATCGCTCCTCTATCGAGAAGCATCGCAGAACGGGCCTCGACCGTGGCGTGGGCCCTGGCGGGGAGTAGTGCCGAACAGCGGCTTCGGCGTGCGCTGCTCGTCGAGATCCGGGGCTTGGAGTTTTTGCTCGGGTACCTACCCGACGTGCGAGTGGATCGCGATGCAGGCGATCTGGAATATGCGAGAACGCGCTTTCTTGAGATCGCCAGTGTGAACGCTGGCGGGTATGTGCTCGACAAAAAGGGCTCGGTACTCAGCATCGGCGGTGAAAAGCGGCCCACGCTGACCTCTGTCGTTTCGGATGCAGCGGGGCCTTTCGCGTACCCGGAGCTGTCGGTCCATGCACATCCGACGGGCCATCTTCACGTCGCAACGACAGAGTGGTCCAAGGGAGGACACGGGCAGGTTTGGTTTGACCGGAAGTCGACGGTTCACGATGAAGGACGTCTATGCGAGGGCGCAGTTCTCGCCTTTTCGAAGGCCGTCGTCGCGGTCGCTGGTCAGATTGGGTGCGACGACCGGCGAACATACGACTGGGCTGCTGGCATCACAGGCCTCTGGCAGGAATGGTGTCATGCCAATGGGTGCCCCTGAAGCGATGCAGCCGTCGGTCGCATGGCGACATTGGTGTGACCACACTCGTGACCTCGGCCAACATGAGCGATTCGCTCCTGGCGCGAGCTTGACTACACGCAACCGTCGATATGTGCGGATCGCGAAACTCTTGGTCGTCGTAGCGCCCACCCGAGAACTTCCCATTCAGGACGGGGCGCTGACGCTTCCGCGGGCCCAGCGGCCAAACCCGGCAGCACACGCCGAACGCTGCCCACCGGACATTTCCGAGGATCCAGCATGGTTGGCTTCCTCAGAACCTAGGCAACCGTAGGAGGTTGTCGGTCCATTGCCCGTTAGCTGACGATCGCAAATATGCCCGCCCTCCAGCGGGCCGAATCACCTTGACCTCGGCACGCCCGTGCTCTCCGCCAACAACGAGTGTGTTGCCCTTCTGAACCCATTCAATCAGTGCACTAGTTGGAGACGTCCCGCTCACTCCGGTGGTGGTGTTCAACCATTTGAGCGAGGCGATATAGCGCTCGCCTTCACCGCCGCTGAGACGCACGGCGGTGATGTAATGCACGTTAGCGCTCCTTGCGGACACCCTTGAATGGCGTACCGTCCTTCTTACCGTCCATAAACTTGCCGTCCGGTCCACGCTTCGTCCAGGTCTTCGTTAAGGGGTTGCGTGTCTGAGAGCGTTGGCGCACAGCGCCGATCCGTCCGCCACCCTTCGGGCCGTTGGTTGCCACTGGGACCTCGTCATCCGTTCGCACGATGTTGCGTTGCTGTTGCATTAGTGTAGCATCAAAATCGTGCCTGTCGCGCTGCCCCCCGCAAGCTTCGGATTCCTGCCGAGGTCCCCTCTTGAGCTAGTCGTCTGCCAGGTGCGCCATGAGGAGCGACCCCTCGACCCCGGCATAGCGTTGGCGATCCAAGACGCGCTCGGGGGCCCCGAGGGAGAGTTCGGCCGAATCGAACAGGTCGAGATGCATACGGCGATGATCGCTGTGGGAGGTGGAGCACTGCCCTCGACGGACGTAGCTCATGGGTGGCATCTCAAGACGGCCGATGGCGGCTGGACTGTTGCCCTATTGCCAGGCCACGTCTCACTCGAGACTACGAGGTACACGACATGGCCCGATTTCCAGGGTCGTCTGCGTGCGGTGCTCACTGCGGTCCAGGCGGCGGCACCACCTACGATGGAGCAGCGGCTCGGCTTGCGCTACGTCGACCGTGTGCAAGGTCTTGGGGTCATGACCCCACGCGAGTGGTCACGGTGGATTCATCCCACAATCCTCGGCCCGACGCTCCACAATGTACTGGGCGATGCCGTTCTAGCGGCCCGGCAGCAGGTCGACCTCGACCTGGGCAACGGTCGCGTCTGCGTCCTCCGCCATGGCACCGTCAATGATCCTGAGGACCAGCTGGTGTATCTCCTCGACTTCGATGTGTACCGTCAACAGGCACGACGGTTCGTGGCCGACGAGGTGCTTGCTACAGCTGACGAGTTTCACCGCACGGCCGACGCCGTGTTCGAGCAGGTGATCTCACAGGATCTGGTCCGATACCTCTCGGGGGAGCAGAATGTCTGACGTGCTCTTCGCTGATGCCGACGACGACGTCTTCTGGCCCCCGACTGACAGGACGGAGGCACAGGCCCCAGAGGTAGCGACTCACCCTGAGGCTTGGGCGTTCGCTTTCCTTGGATCACGGGTCTACTCGTTCATCGCCTCTCCCGACAGGGTCGTCGTATTCAGACGCTCTATGGTCGTCGACAGCTGGGCGCTGGGCCCCCGGTCACCAGCACAACCACCGCGATTCTGGTCGCACCTTCCGTCTGGCTGGGAACCTCGGCCTCTTACGATGTGGGTCGGATCGGTGGTGGGCCTCGGGTCTCCATCGGGCTGGGAAATGCTCGCCGACCGACCGGGTCTGGAGAGGTCGGACCTCGTCGAAGACCCTCCGGCGGATGTGCCGTCAGCAGTTGCAGGCTTGGCGACCGTCGACGCGGCAGTCTCAGATATCAAGCAATGGCTCGGCCTGACCGACTCTCAGGTTGAGGCGGCAACCGGGATCAGCAGAAGCACACTCTGGCGACTACGTACTGGACGCTCGGCAGAGTCGCGCTCGACGACCGACGCACCGGTCTGGCGCCTTCACGCAGTTGCAGCTGGCTTGACGCGGGCCTTGGGTAGCGACGGTGCCAGAAGCTGGCTGTACGCCGGGGACCCAGCGCCAGCAGACCTGCTCCGAGCCGGTCACCTTGGAGAGCTCGAGGAGGCGGCGTCGCGTCTGCTCTTTCGTGAGTTCGAGCCGGCAAGAACCTACGCCGCTGTTGCTGATGACGACTACGACACCGCGCCACCACCTGTGACACCACCTGAGGTTCGCCGCGCTCGTCGCGCGAGGCCAGCTCCCCGGCGTCCATCGTGATCGACTCCGGCCTGGTCGCACAGTGGGACCCAGCGGTGGTCCAAGCCGTTGGCCGGTTCGAGCAAGGCGACCTCGTCGAGCGACCGCCATTCTTCTATGCCGGGTGCCCAAGCAGCGGAGTCTGGGCCACAACGCAAGCATTCTCGTCGGACACCGCCCCCGACGAGACCATCGTCATTGAGCTCGATCCCGGCGATTGTCCACCCTTCGGCATCCTGACGTCACAAGGATGTGATATTGCCGATACGGCGCGGAAACCGTGGGTCCAGATAGCGCCCGTCTACCCTGCCGGAGACCTCCACGGTGGGGACGGACGGCTCGCCGACATACGACGGGACGCTGTGCCGCACCTGATCTTGCTGGAGCCCCCCCAAATGGATGGCCTTTGGATTGCCGACTTCCGTATCGAGGTACCTGTCGAGAAGTCCTGGCTGGCCGGCAAGCAACCGATACAAGGCTTCGCCTCTGAGGATGCTCGACGGAGATTCGCTCGCCGGCTCGCCGGCCGACTGGTACGGCCAGCTCTGCCCGATGTGGTTCAC
>JBBQRO010000068.1:0-15929 GCA_038214685.1 Acidimicrobiales bacterium | reverse complement strand
GGGCCCCTGGCCGTCGTGCTGGCGCCGGTGCTCGGACGGGCCGTTCGCAGATCCGACACCGCAGCAGTGCCTCCAGGGCGCTCCGGCGGGAACCCTCGCATGAACCGGGCGGTGCTGGCGACGATCGCCGCTGCGTTCGTCGTCTTCGGCACGCTGGCCCTCACGTCGGATCCGATCGATACCGTCGGCTACCCGGAGGAGTCGGTCACGTGGCTCGAGGGACAGGGCCTGCTGGCCGAACCTCATCGTCTCGCCCACCAGGAGTTCGTCGGCAACTACCTGACGCTGCGCTTTGGCGACCAAGCCAGGGTCTTCGTCGACGATCGCTTCGACATGTACCCCCTGGCCCTCTCCCAGGACTACCGGACGCTGCTCGACGGCGGGCCGGCGACGATCGAGATCCTGGAACGGAGAGAGATCGACGTCGTCCTCTGGTGGCGTCAGCTGCCCCTCGCCCAGATCCTCCGGTCGGCCGGCTGGCAAGAGGTGTTCGGCGAGAAGGACTACGTGGTCCTGCAGCGGTGAAAAGCAGAAAGGAGCGGACCGAGGTCCGCTCCTTTCTGTGGGTCGAATTGCTGCCGTCGGCAGCCGGCGTCTACAGCGAGTTGCCGATGTCGGTGAACTTCGAGCTGGCCTTGCCGCCCAGGGTGGTCAGGGCCACGATGCACACCACGGCGATGAGGGCCAGAAGGAGCGCGTACTCGACCAGGGCGGCGCCACGCTCGGTGTTGCCGAAGCGGGCACGGAGGTAGGGGGCGATGGTCTTGAAGATGTCCATGGTGATGTCTCCTCGGGGTTTGGAGCGCCCCGTTCCGGGGCTTCGCTTGTACGAGATGTATCGGCCTGGCCCCCAAGGGACTTGATGGGCTGTTCGACCCATGAAGGCGACGCACCCACAGGGCGGAACGCGAATAAGGAGCGGACCGAGGTCCACTCCTTCTTCGCTCGACCGGGGGGAGGGTCAGAGGGGTTGCTGCCAGGGCAGCCGGTGTCTACAGCGAGGAGCCGATGTCGTCGAACTTCGAGCTGGCCTTGCCGCCCAGGGTGGTCAGGGCCACGATGCAGACCACGGCGATGAGGGCCAGGAGGAGCGCGTACTCGACCAGAGCGGCCCCACGCTCGTTCTGGATGTTCAGGCGGGCGGTCAGGTAGCGGACGATGTCCAGGTGCATGGCGGGTCCCTTCTCGGACGTATCGGCCCCTTTGGGGGCTTGGGGGTTGTACCTGATATATCGGTCCTCGGGGCCCCGGCTTTATAGGCCGTTCGACCTGTTGGCCGACGGATCCATACGGTCAGGTGAGCCGGATGATTCCCATGCGCACGGCGCGAAGGACGGCCTGTGTGCGGTCGCGGGCATCCAGCTTCGAGTAGATCGAGGCCAGGTGGTTCTTCACCGTCTTGATGCTGATGAAGAGGGCGGCAGCCACCTCGGGGAGGGAGAGGCCGTCGGCCACGAGCTGCAGCACCTCCTCCTCCCGGGGGCTGATCACGGGAGGATTGCTGTTGCCGACCACAGTCTTTTTCACGTCGGCCAGCATCGATATCGCCAGCGCCGGTGACAGCATGCTCTCGCCGCTGGCCGCCAAGTGCACTGTCGCAACGACGTCGGCGATCGAACAGTCCTTCACGAGGTAGCCGATGGCGCCGGCCTGGATGGCCCGGGCCATGACCTCGCCGTCGGCGTGCATGGTGAGCATGACCACGTGGGAGTCGGGTACCAGTCGACAGAGCTGGCGGGTCGCCTCCACCCCGTCGAGGACGGGCATGGAGACGTCCATCAGCACCACGTCGGGCCGGATGGTCAGCGCCAGCCGAACCGCTTCGGCGCCGTCTGCCGCTTCACCCACGACGTCGAAGCCGTGCTCCTCCAGGGAACGGCGCAGGCTGTCACGCAGCATGCGATGGTCGTCGGCAAGCAGCAGCGTCGTCACTGGTCCACCATCTGACGATGGTCGACCAGCGAGTGCTTGTTGGACCGCCCTCCCGGGTCAGTCATGCCGCCCTTGTCCACCCGGCACTCGATGACGGTGCCGACGAACGGCTCGGAGTCGATGTCGAGTCGGGCGCCGATGGCGTCGGCGCGCTCACGCATGCCCCTCAGCCCGTAGCTGCCGGGCCCGGCGGCGTCAGTGGGATCGAAGCCCTTTCCGTCGTCGGCGACAGTCAGGCGGCCAAGACTCCCGTCGCATTCCCATCGGACCCGCAGATGACGGGCTCGGGCATGGTGCTCGACGTTGCTGACCGCCTCGTGTGCCATTCGCCACAGCTCCCTCTCCTGCACCAGCGGCAGGCGGCCGGATGTCTGATGGCAGAACGTGACCTCAAAGTCGGCTCGCGTTCGCACACGTGCCAGGAACTCCTCGAGGGTATCGGCCAGACTGCGGCTGTCGGTGACCTCGGTGCGCAGATCGCAAAGCGTGTCACGCACGTCGGCGAGCACGCCCCGCACCTCCGTGCGCAATACGTCCAGCTCATCGTGCATCTTCTTATCCTCGGCCATTGCCGCCAGGCGGTCCAACTTGAACGCCACGAACGCCAGCGATTGGCCCACGCTGTCGTGCATGTCACGGGCGATGCGAACTCGTTCCTCGTCGGCTCCGATCGTCCGGAGCCGCGCGAACCAGCGGGCGTTGTCGATGGCCAGCGCGACCGGCTCCAGGAAACCGTCGAGAATGCGAAGGTCCCGACGACCGTAGAAGCCCGGCTCGTGCTGCTCGATGGCCACGAGGCCGAGTAGGGCCCCGCGCGCCCGCAGTGGGGCGTACAGGCCCGACTTCGACAGGATCTCAGGCCCAAGGCCCTCTCCGGGGCTGAGGCTGACCACGAGCGATGCCACGCTGCTGGTCATCGCCGCGGCCAACGGCTTGGGTAGATCGATCGCCGCCAGCCTGGGAGCCAGAGCTGTCCCTTCGGCGGCGGCCACGGTCCACGTGCCGGTGGCGTCGTCGAGCAGCAGGACGGCGATCACATCACAGTCGATGAGGTCGCGGAGGCGGCTCACGGTAGACGTCAGGACCTGTCGGAGGTCGAGCGACGCAGGCAGCGTCTGGGCCACACGGTGGAGCGAGACGAGGAGCTCGTTGGCCTCCGTGAGCTGGCTCATGCGGTCGAGGGCGCGTGTGTGCTCCTCCTCGGCCCGGCCGAAGACCCGGCGGGCGTAGGCGGCAAGGACGGCCACGAGCAGCAGCTCGACAGCCCACTGACCGCTGAGCTGGAACGCAGCTCCGTCTAGGACCTCGAGGCGCAGATGGAAGGGCACGGCGACCGCCATCGTGGCGACCACTGCGGCCTTGATCCCCGCGGCGAATCCGCCGGCGAACCCGATGGTCATGACCCCACCGAGGAGGCAGAAGACGAACGGCGAACCCCACGACCCGGTGGTGACCACGGCGGCCACGTCGACCGCGAGTGAGATCAGAGCCACCACTCCACCCCGGGCCGCTACCGCCCTCCGGGCGCAGGAGCCCGAGACGGTCAGGAGGGGACGATCCCCTCTGTCGGACTGCCATACGGCCATGCCGGCCAGGGCCAACGCCCATGCGCCGACCCTGGCCGTGGTCTCTCCGGTGATCGCAGCCAGGACCAGGCCCAGGGCCAGGGTGGCCCAGCCGACGGCGGCGCCGAAGGTGGTGAGGGGTGCGGCCGGCACCGCGTGGACACTCGGAGCCGGCGGCACGGCCTGCATCCCGGCTACTTGAACGCCTGGGCGATGCCGAAGCTGGCGGGGCCGAGCACCGTGACCATGATGGCCGGGAACACGAACAGCACCAACGGGAACAGCATCTTGACGGGCAGCTTGGCCGCCTTCTCCCGGGCCCACTGGCGTCGCTTGTTCCGCATCTCGACGGCCTGGGTCTTCAGCACCCGCCCGATCGGGATGCCCAGTGCGTCGGCCTGGAGAAGGGCAAGCACGAAGTTGGACAGCTCGGGCACCTGGGTGCGGCGCTTGAGGTTCTGAAAGGCGTCCCGGCGGGGCAGGCCCAGCTCCATCTCGTGCAGGGTGCGGGAGAACTCCTCCGAGAGCGGCGAGTTGAAGTGCTGGCAGACGATTTCCAGCGCGCCCTCGAAGCCCATGCCGGCCTCCACTGAGATGGCGAGAAGGTCGAGAGTGTCGGGGAGGTCCTTCAGGATCGCCGCCTGCCGTTCGGTGACCTTCCGTGAGAGCCACGACGCAGGAAGGCACCAACCGATGACCGGAGCGAGGATCAGCATCATGATGCCAGTGCGGGGGGCGGGATGAGCCAGGAGGAGGTAGCTCAGGGCGCCCACCGTCAGCAGCCCAGTGGCTGCGGACTGGGCGATGACGAACTCCTCGGCCCGCATGGTGCCGGTGAGCCCGGAGAGCAGCAGTTTGCGCTGTGTGCGCTCCAGGTACTCGCTCGGGGTCAGTCGGGTCACGCTCTTCAGGGCCCGACCGCTGAACGGCTTGACCACCCGGATCCAGAACGGTTCAGCCAGCTTGGCCTCGAACTCGTCGACCGGGCGACCGGCCTCGACGTCGAGGTCATGAAAGTACTCCGCCACGTTGAACGCCGGTCGCCGGGCACGGGCCACGCCGACTGCGGCGAGGGCCGCACCGACCACGGTGCAGGAAATGGCGAGGAAGCCTAGAGAGTTCACGATCACACCTCGATCTTGCACATGCGGAAGATGATGACGGAGCCGAAGGTCATGAGCACGACCGTCCCGATCAGCATTATGAGGCCGGTCCCGCTGTACATCGGCTCCATGTAGCCGGGACTGATCACCTGGATGGCAAAGAACATGAACGGGGCGAGAGCGGTCAGGACGTACGCCGAGATCCGGCCTTCTGCGGTAAGCACTGCGACGTCGCGGCGCACCTCCTCGCGAGCCCTGATGAAGTCGGCGAGGGTGTGCAGGAGGTCGGCCAGCCGGCCGCCGACCGTCTGCTGGATACGGATGGCCTGCACGACCCAGTCCATGTCCCGGACCTCGAGACGCTTGGCCATCCGGCCGAGGGCGTCCACCAGGGGATCGCCAAGCCGGGTCTCAGCCACGACGCGTGCGAACTCCTCGGACATCGGCGGTTCGGCCTCCTCGCACATCATCTGGATGGCCCGCAGGAACGTGTGGCCGGCCGACAGCGACGACGCGATCAGCGTGAGCGCATCGGGCAGGGCGGTTTCGAATGCCTTCCGACGCTTGGCGATGCGGTAGCGGACGAACCCCACGGCGCCGACCGGTCCGGCGGCCAGAGCGATTGCCGCGAAGAACAACGTGCCGGTGAGGCCGTAGAGCAGCGCAGCAAGCACCAGTGTGGCTCCGCTTGCGGTGATGACGTACTCGCCGGGACGCATCGGGATGCGGGCCCGCTCGAGGGCCGATCGCATGTTGCCCTTCTCATCGAACTGATCGACCATCTTCCCGGCCAGGCCGATGGTGCCCTCGACGAGCGGGCTGTAGCCCTCGGACACGGCGTCGGGGCGAACGTCTCGCTCGCCGAAGGGCAGGTCGAGGATCTCGGCCAGAGCCTTCTCACGCTCGCGGACCCGGAAGAGAAGTCCGCCGACCACCAGGGCCAGGCCGCCACCCACGAAGATCATGGCGAAGATGCCGGCGTTCATCGGGCACGCTCCGCAGTCGCAAGCTTGGAAACGGACGGGACACGGGTGGTGCGCAGGCGGGACACGGGAGCCGGCTGCTCTACGGTCGGCGAGCGGAACGCCTTTGCCGGCACCTCGATCCCGGATTCGGCCAACTTGTCGAGGAACTTCGGGCGCAGGCCGGTGGCCACCAGCTCGCCGCCGGTCTTCCCGTTCTCCCCTCGGGGGAACGGGCGGTACTTGAAGAGCTCCTGGAGAAGGATTGTGTCCCCTTCCATCCCTTGGAGCTCAGTCACCGACGTGACCACCCGGCGGCCGTCCGGCATCCGGTCGAGGTGCATGATCAGGTTCAGCGCAGAGTTGATCTGCTCCCGGATCGCCTTGATCGGCAGCTCGTAGCCGGCCATGAGGGTCATGGTCTCGAGACGGCTGAGTGCATCACGGGGACCGTTGCTGTGGACGGTGGTCATCGACCCTTCGTGGCCGGTGTTCATGGCCGAGAGCATGTCGAGCGCCTCTGCGCCACGGACCTCACCGACGATGATGCGGTCGGGTCGCATACGAAGGGCGTTGCGCACGAGGTCGCGGATGCGGACCTCGCCCGCCCCTTCGGCGTTGGGCGGTCGGGACTCCAGGCTGAGGACGTGGGACTGCTGGAGCTGGAGCTCGGCGGCGTCCTCGATGGTGACGATGCGCTCGCCCTCGGGGATGAAGGACGAGAGCACGTTCAGGTTGGTCGTCTTGCCGGTGCCGGTACCACCCGACACCAGGATGTTGAGCTTGCCTCGCACGCACGCTTCCATGACCACGGACAGGTCGAGGGTGAAGGTGCCGAAGTTGATGAGGTCCTTCACGGTGTACGGGTCGGCTGCGAACTTTCGGATGGTCATGATCGGGCCGTGAATGGCCAGCGGGGGGAGGATGGCGTTGACACGTGACCCGTCAGGGAGACGGGCGTCGACCATCGGCGACGACTCGTCGATCCGTCGCCCGACGCCGGCGACGATCTTCTCGATCACGTGCCGGTACTGCTGATCGTCGGTGAAGGTCGAGCCGGTTCGGTGCAGCTTGCCGTCGCGCTCAATCCAGACGTCGTCGTAGTTGTTGCACATGATTTCTGTGACGGTCGGGTCGCCGAGCAGGGGATCGAGAGGCCCGTAACCCAGGGTGTCGGAGATCATCTCCTGCACGAACGCACGCCGTTCCCGGGGAGAGACCTTCACGTCTTCACGCTGGAGGATCTTGTCCAGCGCCGTCTTGACCTCGCCGGCCAGCGCCGTCTCGGACAGGCCGGTGGCCTTGGGCGCCACCTCGGAGAGCACGAGCTCGCGGACCTTGCGCTTGGAGGCGTGCCAGCTGGCCGTGGAGGTCTGGCGGGCGCGGGACGCGCCGTCGGCGGCGGCGGCAGGGCTGCCGTTGCGCGCCGTCGGCCGGCGGACGGTGCCGGGCGCCTGGGGTCGGGAGGCCGACGCCGAGGCGTTCTCCTGCTCCTCGAGGGCAGCCAGCTTGTCGGAGAGCTTCACAATGTCCTCCCGATCTTCCTCATGAGTGGGCCGCGATCGCGGCGGGCGTACGGTGGAATATGCGGGCGAACACGCTGCGCTTGCCGGGGCCCTCGGCCTGGAGGGCCTTGCCCCGGCTGGCCTCGGGCAGCAGCGGGCTCATGCCCGCCGCCATCCGTCGGCTGACGTCTGAAGTCGGTGCGAAGGCCAGCACGGGGGTGCCCACGTTCACCGACTTGGTGACCTCCTTGGCGTAGGGCAGGACCGAGGTGAACCCCTGGGGGAACAACCGGGTGACCTGGTCCACATCGAGGCCCACGTCGCTCTCGGCCTTGTTGAGGATGAGCTTGACGTTGTCGGCGGAGATCTTCAGCTTCTCGAGGGTGTTGAGGAAGACGCCCATGTGGCGGATGCTCGGAAGGTCGAGTGTGGCCATCACGTAGAGCTGGTTCGACATGTCGAATGCGGCGAGCACGATCTCGGTGAGGGCCGCTGGCGTGTCGACGATCACGTAGTCGAACTTGGCCCGGGCTGCCTCGATGACTCGCTGGACGTCGACCGGGTGGATGCGGTCGGCGTCTGACGGATCCTTGGGGGCCGGGAGCACCATCACCCCGGAGTCGTGGGTGACCACGTACTCCTCGATGTGGGCGGCCAGGTCCACCTCGTCGATGTCCTCCCGGGAGAGGATGTCGGAGATGGTGAAGCGGGGGCGGAGCCGAAGGGCGGTCGATACCTCCCCGAACTGCAGGTCGAGGTCGACAATGCAGGTCCGCTTCCCTGTGTACTGGTGCAGGTAGTACGCCAGGTTGGTGGCGTAGAACGTCTTGCCGCACCCGCCGGTGGCGGAGGAGACGGTGAAGACCGTGCCCAGGTTGGCGGCCGCGGGTGCCGTCGAGTGGACCGTGGTTCCGGCCGCCTGTGCGGGTTGGTTGCGGCTCATGGCGACGGCCCGCTCGACTGCGTCCTGCAGGTTACGGTCGGCCACCGGGAGCTGGAGCAGGTCCATGGCACCGGTGCGGATGATGTCGCGCAGGGTGGCGTCGGGCCGCTTGGCGAAGGCCAGCACCAAGCTGGTGGCCGGGGCGTCGTCGTGGAGGGCCTGAAGGGCGGCGAGCCCGCTCTTGGTGCTCAGGCTCGGACCGGCGATCATGACGTCGAACGGGCCATCGGCGCTGATGGCGTCCTCGACTCCGGTCGGCCGGTCGCACGCTACGACCTCAGGCCGGGGGCGCAGCTCGGACGCCACGCCCCGGACCTGATCGGCCAGGCTGTCGTCCTTCTCGAGGACGAGGATTTTGGGATTGCGCACGTTGGCTCCTCCGCTCAGAACTGCTTGAGGGCGTCGGCGATGCTCGAGCCCGGTGTGGCCGTTACTGGCAAGGCGTCCTTGGACATCAGCGAGAAGTACAGGGACTCGAACGTGCTCAGGTAGATGAGGCGCTCGGCCTCGGCCGGGCTGACCGCCAGCAGGTAGAGGAGGCCGGTGCCCCCGGGCTGGCCCTGGGTGGCGGCGAGGGTGGTGCCGTTCACGTTCAACACCTCGGTGTTCTGCATGATCAGGTGGGCGGCGCCCTGCGGCATCTTCGGGTCGGAGCCGGCCTTGACAACTCCGTACACGTTGATCCGGTCGCCGGCGCCGGCGAAGCCGGCCACGCCGGGCACGTTGGAGAGCTCCACGGCCAGGGCGGTCTTGCCATCGGGGATCTTGAGCGTGCCGATGCGGGTCTGGGCGGTCTGGAATTGGTCGGACGTGAGGATCGCTCCCTCGGAGACGCCCAGGGTCACGGTCTTGCCCGCGAGCTGGGAGGCGTCGGTCAGAGCGGTCGGGGGCCTGGCGCCGGCGTCGATGGCCTTGCTCTTGACCAGGCCCGTGCCAACGGCCGTTGCGCCGGTGGTGCCGGCGGGGATCGGCTTGTCCGCCACCAGAACCGACACCTTGCCGGCGCCTGTGGCGGAGCCGTCATCGCTGTTGCGTACGACGAGGTAGGTGGCCGCCGCGCCGACGATGAAGACGGCGAGGCCGAGGGTCACGATCAAGTTCGAGCGCTTTCCCATGTTGAAGTTCTCCGGTCTGTTCGAGTGATGGGTTGCGGTCCGACACCCGCGTCGGGGTCGCCCAAAGACGTTTTCGGCCAGTCCTGGGCGCGGCTGTAGCCGGAATATGAGTCGAACGACCTAAAGGCCAGCGTCGCTCCGACCGATACGTCCCCTGTGAAAGCACGACCGAGGGATGGAGATCCACGCGTGATCCTGCACGACTCCCAGCCAGATGCCGACGGCTGGCGGCGCCCGCTGCGCTCGCGCCGGGATCAGCGAGGAGCGGCCATGGTCGAATTCGCGCTGATCATCGTTCTGTTCGTGTCGGTCCTCTACGCGCTCATCTACTTCGGCATGGCCTTGGCCACCAAGCAGCGGGTCACCAACGCCGCCGCCGAGGGCGCCCGGGCGGCGGTGGGGGCGCCCACCCCGGAGGCGGCGCGCGACCGGGCCGAAGCGAGGGTCCTGAGCCTGCTCGACCCACCGAACGGCCGGTACACCGTCGTCCCGGTGGACGCAGCGTGTCCCCCGCCGGCTGCTGTTGGGGCACTTTGCATGACGGTGACCGTCAGGTACGACTGGGCGAACTATCCCGTAGTGGCTGCGGCGCCGGGCCTCGGCGTCTTCCCGCTCAACGAGATCATCTCCAAAGCAGTCGTTCAGTACGCGGGCTGATTGCCCGAACTCAAACCCCTAGAGGAGTGACTCGGTGACGCACCGGAGGATACGAAAGAACGACGAGCGTGGGGCCGTTTTGGTGCTGTCGGTGGTCGGGCTGGTCCTGGCGATGATAGCCGGCGGCTTGGCCGTGGACCTCGGCTTCATCGCCCAGCACGCTCGCGAGGACCAAAAGGTGGCCGACCTCGCCGCCCTCGACGGCGTCCGAGCCCTTCCCGCCGATCCGACAACGGCGGCACGGGACAGCGCCTGTCTTCCTCTTCGAAACGACTTTCCGTGCTTGGAGCCGGGCTACTCCGTTGTGGTCGAGTGGGCAGACGCGGTGACTGGCCTCTTCTCTACAAATACGCTCTTGCTGCCCCTCGCCAACGCGGTGCGGGTCACCACCACGTCCCCCCACGAAAACGCCTTTCCCTTTCTTGGCGCAGGCAGGAGCGTCACCCGTAAGGCCGTGGCTACGCTCGGGAACGGCAGCGGCTGCACTCTCCCGAACCTGTGCGTGGTGAACGACGGGTCCCCCATCGGCACCGTGCGGGTGGGCTCGACAGTGGCCACCATTGACTCGGCCCAGAGTGCCATCTTCAACAGGTTGCTCAACCAGGTACTCGGCGGCGGAAGCTTCAACCTCAATGCCGTCGGCTGGCAGGGCATCGCCGCCGGGAATGTGAACTTCAGCAAGCTCAAGGCGGCCCTGAACTATCAGGCCGGCACGGTCGACAGCCTGGGCAGCGCCACGTTCACCTTCCGCCAGCTGCTCGACGCCAGTGTCCTTGCAATGAACCAGAGTGGTGAGTCTGCGGCGAACATCAATGCGGCCAACCAGTTGCTGACGATCGCCGGCCAGGTCGGGGCCTCCGCCGGTGCCGTCATCCAGTTCGACAGGTTCTTCGACGTCGTCGGGAACGTCGGCAGCGGCGTCGACGTCGCCGACGCCCAGATCAACGCCCTGGACATCGTGAGGGCCGGCCTGGCCCTGGCCGACAGCGACCACTTCGCTGAGCTGACCCTCCTCGCCTCCGACCTGCCGGCGCCGATCACGGATCTGGTCGATGTCAAGGTGAAGTTCGGCCTTATCGAGGCGCCGCAGATGAAGTCGGGCCCGCCGAAGCTGCCTCCAAGCACCTACCGCACGGTCGCCACGACCAGCCAGGTCCGCCTGCTGGTCGAGGTGAAGTTGAACCTCGACCTGGGCCTCGTCGCCAGGGTCAACGTGACCATCCCCTACCTCATCGATGCCGGTACGGCCCAGGGCAAGCTCGACACGCTGAACTGCGCTGTTGGCAACTCCGTTCCCACCTCGGTCGTCATCGTCGGCGTCACCCAGCCGGCCAGCGTCAGTATCGGCACGACGACGAACCCCCTCCTGTCAGGGGCGGCCGCTCCCTCGCCGGGCGTGGCCACCTTGGCCGACGTGTCGGTCACCCCCCTGATCAAGGTCAGGATAAGGACGACCGCAGCCACCACGGTCAGCGTGACCGGAAAGACCCAAACGCTGACGTTCACACCGCCCTACAGCATGGACAACCCCCAGACGATGACGGGGACCCAACTGCTGAGTCTCCCCGTGCTGGGCGGACCGACCACCGACACCCAGGTGCTGGTTTCAGTGCTTGGTGTCGACGTTCTCGACGTGGGGCTCAGCACCAGCGTCGAGGCCGCACTGCTCAGTGCCGTCGTCGGCCGGTCCACCGGCATCCTCAACAACATCATCACGCCGGCCATGAAGGCGCTCGGCCTCTCTCTCGGCGGGGCCACCATCTGGGCGCCCCCGCCGCAGAACTGCAATCCCACGTCGTTCAACGTGGATCCCGGCCCCGGCGGTACCACTGCGATCAAGGTCCCGACCCTGAGCAGCTGACCCGAAAGGACCTCCGAACGAGCTGTCGGGCGCAGCCCGTTCTAACTGTGTAGCGCAGCTACATGCGCTCGACAGCTATTGCAGCGACCGGCTCTCTGATCTATAGAGGTCGAAGAACCACTAGAGCAGGGATGTCGGTCGCCGGTGAGTCGCTGCACGTTCGTCTGGGCACATGCGCTGAACAGCTGTATGGCGCACGAGGACGATCTCGGCTTGTACGACTGGTCGTGCGCAGAGTCGGTCGCCCAGGTGCTCCGGTACGACGCCCGGGGCCACGGGGGCTGCGAGTGTGCCCACTTCGAGGACCGCGCCTACCGGTGGTCGGCACTCGTCGACGACATGCTGCGGGTGTGCAACCAGGGTCCGTTCGTCGCCGGCGGGGCGTCGATGGGGGCGGCCACCGCCCTCTACGCCGCCGTCCGGGCTCCCAGGCGGGTCCAGGGCTTGGTGATCGTGACCCCGCCCAGCGCATGGGAGGGCCGCCCCGCCCAGGCCGAGGTGTACGAGGCGGCGGCCCGCATGGTGGAGCGCCGCGGCATCCCCGCCTATCTGAAGGCGCTCCAATCTGTCGGCCAGCCCCGCATCCTGGCCGAGGAGCTGCCGGAGGCCGGGAGCATCTGGGTGCGGCACCTGCGGCGCATGGACGAGAAGGTGGTCCCGTCGATCCTCCGGGGCGCGGCCTCCTCCGACCTGCCCAGCCACTCGGAGATCCACAATGTGGTCGTCCCGACGCTGATCCTGGCCTGGACCGGGGATCCCGCCCATCCGGTGTCGACCGCCGAGACCCTGGCCGAGCTCATGGTCATGAGCGAGTTGCACGTGGCCACCGATCTGGCCGGCGTGCGCCGATGGCCCGAGCTCGTCCGGGACTTCCTCGGTGGAATCTGCCAATGGGAGGCGTGACCCACGTCGCCCTGTTTACCTGGAAGCCCGGCACCACCGATCAGCAGGTTCAGGAGCTGACCGATGCGTTGACCGCCCTGCCGGCGATGATCGCCGACATCCGGTCGTACCGCTGCGGATCAGACGCCGGCGGGGCCGCCGGCAACGACCAGTTCGCGGTGGTGGCCGAGTTCGACGATCTCGGCGCCTACGAGCGCTACGCCGCCGACCCTCGCCATCGGAACGTGATCGAGCAGGTGCTGAAGCCCATCATGGCCACTCGCCACGCCGCCCAGCTGGTAGAGCCGGGATAATCAGGGCAGGGGGATCGGCGCCGACTGCAGGTAGCCAGCCATGTCCTCGGCCCGGTAGAGCTTGTGGGTGGTCGGGTGCTGCGGCGACTTCCCCACCACCACGCCACCGGATGCCTCGCCCCAGAACCCTTCGTAGACCTGGCCGGCCCGGTGGGGGTCCTTGATGTAGTGGTGCACGGACTTGTGCACCTCGAGGCCCGACGCGAGCCACGACGGCTCGTCGAGGAAGAGCACGACGCGAGGCGAGAACACCTCGAACGCAGTAGCGAAGCGAGTCGGATCCTCGCCGACGTGTAGCAGGCTCGTGAGGGCCAACGCCTCGCCCAGGCCCCAGGTGGGGTACCGGAGCCGGAACAGGTGCTGGGCCAACCGGCGGATCTCGCTCCAGAAGCCCAGGGGGTCGGGGTAGAAGAAGCTCTCGTTGGTGTCGCCCAGGGTGAGGGGCTGGTCATGCCACGTGAGCATGGGGTCGCGCCATACGGGGGGCTTGGTGGTGACCAGCAGCAGCCAGGCGTTCAGCGCTCCGGGGGAGTTGGGCGGCCACTCCCCGGCCCGAGCGGCCAGGGCGGCCCGCGATCGCTTGCCCTGGGCCCGAGCCGCGGTCAGCCGCTCGTCGGCGCGGGGCGAGAAGAGGAGGGAGTCGGGGCGTCGAAGCGTGATGATACGGTCGGTATCGGCCATGGTGGTGGTGGGCTTGACCGGGGGAATCGGGTCGGGGAAGTCAACGGTGGCGGCCATGCTGTCCGAGCGGGGGGCCGTGGTCGTCGACGCCGACCGCCTGGCCCGAGAGGCCGTCGCCGTGGGCACTGTGGGCCATCGTGCCGTCGTCGACCGGTTCGGATCGAGAGTGGTCGCCGACGACGGGTCCCTCGATCGCCGGGCCCTGGCCGACATCGTCTTCGACGATCCGGCGGCGCTGGCCGACCTGAACGCCATCGTCCATCCACCGGTTCGGGCGGCCATCGGGCAACGCCTGGCCGAGCTGGCCGGCACCGACACCGTGGTGGTGCTCGAAATTCCGCTGCTGGTGGAATCGGGGCGGTCCTACGGCGAGTCGACGGTGGTCGTCGTCGACTGTCCGGAGGACGTCGCCCTGCGCCGCCTGATCGCCGGCCGGGGCATGGACGAGGCCGACGCCCGCCGGCGAATGTCCGCCCAGGTCCCCCGCCCCGAGCGCCTGGCTGCCGCCGATCTCGTCATCGACAATTCCGGCCCGCTGGACGCCTTGGCGCCCCGGGTGGCTGCGATTTGGACGAGAATAGCAGGGCTATCATAGGGCTATGGCTCGGACCCAGACCATGGTGCAGCTCACCGACGAACTTGTGCACGCTCTGTCGGATGAGGCCCGCCGCCGGCGGATCTCCCGATCCGAGCTGATCCGGCAGGTGTTGCAAGCGCACCTGGACGCAGAGGCGGAGGACTCGATCGGCCGCCGGATCGCCGAGGGCTACGAAAGGGTGCCTCCGGAAACGCCGGATGAGTGGGGCGACCTCTCGGAGATGACCGATCGGGCCGCGGTCGATCTCTTCGTCCGCCTCGACGCCGAGGAACGGGCAGCAGGTCACGAGCCGTGGTAGCTCGTGGCGAGGTGTGGTGGTACGAGGACCCTCGCGCCGGCCGGCGCCCGTTCCTGATCCTCACCCGTGACGAGGTGATCCCGCGGCTGAACCAGGTCCTTGCCGTACCCGCCACCCGGACGATCCGGGGGATCCCCACCGAGGTGGCGCTGGGACCGGACCAGGGGATGCCCTCGGAGTGCGTGCTCAGCCTCGACAACGTGACGGTGGTCCGCCCCGCCCTGTGCACGACCCTGATCACCCGCCTCGACCAGGAGACGATGGCAGGAGTGTGCGACGCCCTCGGTCGGGCCACCGCCTGCTGACCCCGCCCCGCCCCGCCCCGCCCTGACCCCGCCCCGCCTGCCCGCCCCGGCAACTGGTGACAGATTTACATGCTCAGGCGTGTCAGATCGTCACCAGTGCGAGGGGGAGCGAGCGGATCAGGCTGAGGATCGGCTCCTCGGCCACCACGTCAGCCCAGCAGAACCTGACGACCTGCCAGCCTGCGTCCCGCAGGCGCCCATCCCGGGCCGCGTCGGCCTCCACATCGAGCTTCGAGGAGTGGTGGCGCCGGCCGTCGAGCTCGATCACCAGCCGGGCGTCGACGTAGGCGAAGTCCACGCGGCCCACCCAGCCGTGACCGTCGCCGACGTCGACCTGGCGGGACGGCTCCGGCAGGCCATGGCGCCGGAGCAGGGCAACGAAGCACGCTTCCAGCTCGCTGGCCGGCGCCACGTACCCGTCGCCCCGCTCGTCGAGCAGCCGGCGCATCACGGCGATGCCCTTGCGGCCGGGGCGGGCCAGGTCGATGAAGGCGGCGCGCAGCATGCCGACGGTGACGGCGCGGGCCGCCAGGCAGTTGTCCACCGCCCGCTCCGTGCGGGCCGGGTGAAGGACGCCAGCAAGGTCGACGAGGGTTCGGGCCACGCGAGTGGTGGCGATGCCCTCGACCACCGTCAGGTGGTGGTCGGGAAGCGCTCGCCACCGGTGTACCCGGTGATTGGAGTCCCGGTGCCGGCGGGGCCGAGGCGTGACGACCTCGACGGGGCCCACCCGGTCGAACCCAGGGATGGCGAGCAGCGCCGCCGCTGACCGATGCGACGCCGCCGCCACCGGTCCCGACGCCAGCACGAGCGCATGCAGGCGCTGTTCCCAGGTCCGGGTGGTGCCGACCAGGCGGTGACGCCGGCGCCGGCGGCCTCCCACTGCCCGGACTCCACCCGGTGAAGGATCGCTGACCGGGTGAGGCCCACTGACCGCGCCTGGCCGATGGTGAAGACTCCGTGCTGCCGCTCCGAGAACCTTGTTACAGACCCCTTCGGCATATTTCATGCTATCTCATGATGAACCCGTCCGGCACCTGGTGACGGATGTACACGCCAGGGCGTGTTCGATCGTCACCAGTTGTCGCAGGGGGGTCGTACCCTGGGCGCCGTGCCTCCGTTCCAGGTCGTCAGCGACTTCCAGCCGGCCGGTGACCAGCCCAAGGCCATCGAGGGCCTGACCGCGGGCGTCGAGCGGGGCGACCGGT
>JBBQRO010000067.1:0-15961 GCA_038214685.1 Acidimicrobiales bacterium | reverse complement strand
GCTCTTCACCGTGCTGGTGGGCTATGAGACCTTCGCCGGGCGCATCTGTGAACTGGCGAACGGCGCCGTGGTCGCCCCGGGGTCACTGCTCCGCTGGCTCGACCGGGCCTGGGTGGAGCGGGTGGTCTTCGACGGGCCCTCGCGGGTCAAAGACGTCGGGGCCCGCCAGCGGGTCTTCACCGGGGCCACCCGCCGGGCGGTCGAGGTGCGAGACCGCGAGTGCTTCCATCCCAACTGCGACCTCGCGGCCGAGCGTTGCCAGGTCGACCACGTCCAGCCCTGGTCGGAGGGTGGGCCCACCACCGAGGCCAACGGGCAACCGGCGTGCGGGTTCCACAACCGGGTCCGGCACCGACAACGGCCGCCGCCGGCGGCGGGGCCGGCGTGAGTGGGGGCGGGGCGGGGCGGGGCGTGAACGGGGCGGGGAACCTCAGAACTACTCGCGCCGACCGGGACGCCGAACGGGCGATCGCCTTTGCCGCCGTGGGCCGGACGCTCCGCAACCTGGCAGTGCACAGCCCCAAGGCGCCCTCGACGCCGACGCCGTCCGGGCAGACATCCGCTCGCCGCCCTCGCCCTACCTTCCGAGTGCGCCCCCAGGGACTCGAACCCTGAACCCACAGATTAAGAGTCTGTTGCTCTGCCAGATTGAGCTAGAGGCGCATGATGCATGGTCGCGACCGCTCCCCTGAGGGTGACCGAGGGGACTTGAACCCCCGACCTCCAGGGCCACAACCTGGCGCTCTAACCTGCTGAGCTACGGCCACCATGCGACGGGTCCAGCATGGCACACGGGGCGGGCGCCGGCCGCCTGGTCCTGCGCATGCGGGTCGGCATGGGACAGATGGAGATGCGCCGTGGGCTCGCGTGACGTCGACATTGTGACCTTGATGGCCGGGGTGGGCTTGGCCGGCGTCTCCGCCATCGCCCTGCTCAGCCAGGACGGCGACCTCGCCCGCCCGCTGGAAGTGGCCCCTCCTGCTCATCCTGATGGGCGTGGTCGGCCTGGACGCCAGCCGGCGCGGCACCAGACGGTAGGCGGCACCGATAACCTCGGTCTCGTGGCCGGCACCCGTTCCCCTCGCCGGTGGACGCTGGCCCTGTGGGGCGTGTGTCTCCTGGCTGCGATCGCCGGCCAGCCGGGCGGGCAGCCTTCCTTCGCCTCGGGCAGCCATGCACCGGCAGCGGTCGGGGTGCTGTCCGCGCCCGCCGACGATGCGGTTCTTCCCGGCCGGGTCTCCGACGAGGTTCGCGCCGCCGTCCATAGCGCGCCGCTGCGGACCCTGGCCCTGGCCGCGGTCCTCGCCCCGCTCCTCGGCATCCCTGCTTTGCTGAGGCGCCGGGCATCGGCCGTCTGCTGCGCCCACCAGCCTCTCCGAACCCGTCGCCACGCCATCGCCCTCAGGGCGCCACCGGTCCAGTTCGCCTGAGCAGGTAGCGAACTGCCCGCGCCCGCCTGGGCCGGGCCGAGCCGGAGGTGTTCCCCCCCATGAAGAAGCTCCGCTGGCGCGCCGCTGCGGTTCTCGCCACCGTGGCCGGTGCGGTCTTTCTCGTTGTCGACCGCCCCGCCCGGTTGGGCCTCGACCTCGAGGGCGGCACCCAGATCGTCCTCGAGGCCCAGGACGCGGCCGGCCGGCAGGTCGACTCCGACACCCTGGACCGCACGCTCGAGGTCCTGCGCCGGAGGGTGGACCAGCTCGGTGTGTCCGAGCCGTCGCTCCAGCGCTCGGGCGACCGGCGGATCATCGTCGAGCTGCCGGGCGTCGCGGACCCAGAGGAGGCCGTCGCCGTCATCGGCAAGACGGCGGAGCTGACGTTCCACCCGGTCCTACCCCCTGGCGCGGGTGAGCGCACCCTCCCCGACGAGGCGGGCCTCGACATCGGTCTTGGACCTGCGGCGGTGACGGGCAATGACGTCAGCACTGCCTCGGCCACGATCGGCGGCGGGTTCTCGGTGGCCTGGCAGGTCCAGGTCGAGTTCCGCAACGACGGAGGGTGGACGGAGCTCACCGGCGCCGCCGCTTGTGCCCCTCCCGGCGACCCGGGGCGGCGCCTGGCCATCGTCTTGGACTCCGAGGTCATCTCCAGCCCCCAGGTCGCGCCCGAGATCCGCTGCGGGCAGGGAATCACCGGCGGCACCACCAGCATCACCGGCAGCTTTTCCGAGAGTGAAGCCAAGGACCTGGCCCTGCTGATTCGGGCCGGCGCCCTGCCCGTGCCGGTGGAGATCGTCGAGCAGCGCACCATCGGCCCCACCCTGGGCGACGCCGCCGTGCGGGCCAGCATCCAGGCCGCGGTGATCGGGGCCCTGCTGACCACGCTGTACATGATCGCCTACTACCGCCTGCTGGGCGTGCTGGCCGCATTGGCCCTCATGGCCTACGGCGCCGTCAGCTTCGCCGTGCTGCTGCTGTTGGGAGCCACCCTCACCCTGCCCGGCATTGCCGGGTTCGTGCTGGCCATCGGCATGGCCGTCGACGCCAACGTTCTCGTGTTCGAACGCATCAAGGAGGAGGCCGCAACCGGTTCCACCACCCGCCGGGCGGCGGCCCGCGGGTTCGAGAAGGCCTGGACGGCTATCGCCGACTCCAACGCCACCACCCTCCTGGCCGCCGTCCTGCTGTTCTTCTTCGCGTCCGGCGCGGTGCGGGGCTTCGGCATCACCCTCAGCATCGGCGTGCTCGTCTCGGTCTTTACCGCCCTCTTCGTCACCCGGTTCCTCGTCGACGTCGTGCTGCGCACCCGATTGCGGGACCACCCTCGCCTTCTGGGACTCGAGGTGGGCGGACGCTTCCGGGCCTGGATCGCCCGCCGTCGCCCCAACGTCCTGCGCCATTCCCGGCGGTGGCTGGCCGGCTCGGCGGTGGCCCTCGTCCTGGCCGCAACAGGCATCGCCACCCAGGGCCTGCAGTACGGCCTCGAGTTCTCCGGTGGCCGGCTGATCGAGTACGACACGGTCCGTCCGGCCGACCCCGACGACGTGCGCCGGGCGGTGGCCGACGCCGGCTTCCCCCAAGCGGTGGTCCAAGAGTCGGGCGACGGCAACATCGCCATCCGCACCACCCAACTCAGCGCCGAGGAGGTGGGACGGGTCCGCGCTGCGGTGGAGTCGACGGCGGGCGAGCCGACCGTCGTACGCGACGAGTTCGTCGGCCCGACCATCGGCGCCGAGCTTCGACGGAAGGCCCTGACCGCCCTGGGCCTGGCGCTCGTCGCCCAGATGGCCTACCTGGCCGTGCGCTTCAAGTGGACCTACGCCGCGGGCGCAGTGACCGCCATGGCCCACGACGTCCTTCTGCTGCTTGGCCTGTTCGCCTGGTTGGGAAAGACCCTCGACGGGGTGTTCCTGGCCGCCCTTCTCACCGTGATCGGATATTCGATCAACGACTCGGTGGTCGTCTTCGACCGCATCCGCGAGCTGCGCCGGGTGCGGTCGAAGGATCCGCTGATCGAGGTGGCGAACGACGCCTGCCTGCAGACGGTGCCCCGCACGATCAACACCGGCCTCGGGGCGCTGTTCATCCTCGTCGCCCTGTACGTCCTGGGCGGGGAGACGCTCACCGATTTCGCCCTTGCGCTGCTCGTGGGCATCGTCGTCGGCACCTACTCCTCGGTGTTCACCGCCACGCCGCTGGCCGTGTGGTTCGAAAGCCGACGTGACCTCCGCCACGGCGGGTCGGCGCGACCCCTCACGCCGGCGGCCCCACCCCCGGCCCCGCCGGCGCCACCGTCGCTCCCCGACGACGACGTCGTTCCCACCCGGGCCCACGCGCCCACGATCGCCGCCCCCCGGGCGCCGACGCCGCGTCCCCGCAAACAGCGCCGCAAGCCGGCGAGGAGGCGTTGACGTGAGCGACCAGATCCGAGAGCAGGAACTGCCCGGCATCGGCCGTCGGTACACGGCACAGGCCGACGGCGGCGAGGTCAGCGTGGTGATCCACCACACCGGCCGCCGCGACATCTATCTGAGCGACCCAGCCGGGCGCCGGCCGCCGGCGGTGGCCACCCTGAGCGACGGTCAAGCCCGCCGCCTGGGGGCGGTCCTCGCCGGCGCCTACTTCCAACCCACCCTCACCAGCCACATCGAGGCCGTCGTCGGAGGGCTGCTGATCGACTGGGTTCCTCTCGGCCCGGATTCCCCCGGGGCCGGTCGCTCCATCGCCGACCTGCAGGTCCGTCGCCAGACCCGCATGACGATCGTGGCCATCTTGCGGGGCGACGACGCCATCGTTGTCCCCGAGCCCACCGAGGTGCTCGCCGTCGGCGACCGGGTGGTCATTGTGGGCCGCCCCGAGGATCTTGACGGCTTTGTGAGGCACGTCGCCGGGTGATGTCCTCCGGGCCGGTGGGCCTGCTGGCCGCCACGGGCGGTGAGACCGGCAAGGAGCTGGTGGCCCTCGGTGCCGCCCTGCTCATCGCCGGCCTGCTCGCCCGCGCCGGCCGCCGCGTCGGCTTGCCGACCATCCCGCTGTTCATGGCCGCAGGCGTCCTTACCGGCCCGTTCACACCCGGACCGGTCCTGATCAAGGAGCCGGCCGACCTCGGGCTGCTGACCACCCTGGGCCTGATTCTCCTGCTGTTCCACCTGGGCCTGGAGTTCTCCCTCGACGACCTGCTGGCCGGCGGCCGCCGACTGCTCCTCGCCGGCGCCGCCTACCTGATCATCAACCTCTCCGCGGGGGTGGCCATCGGCACCGGGCTGGGCTGGGGGGGCCGAGAGACCCTTGTCATCGCCGGCATCGTCGGCATCTCGTCGTCGGCAATCGTGACCAAGCTCCTCGTAGAACTCCGGCGCCTCGCCAATCCCGAGACCGGCCTGCTCTTAGGCATTGTGGTGGTCGAGGACGTGTTCCTGGCCATCTACCTGGCCCTCCTGCAGCCCGTCCTGGGCGAAGCCGAAGGTGTGGGTGAGGCCGTGACCTCGGTGGCCAGGGGCATGGTGTTCCTGGTACTGATGGTCGCCCTAGCCCGTTGGGGGCGGGGCCCGGTCGGGCGCCTGCTCGGCACCGGCGACGACGAGCTGCTCACCGTGTGCTTCGTCGGCGTCGCCATCCTGATCGCCGGCGTGGCTGCCAACGTCGGGGTGTCCGACGCCATCGGTGCATTCCTCGCCGGCCAGGTCGTGGCCGGGACGTCGGTGGCCCACCGGGTGCAGCGGCTCGTGCTCCCCTTGCGCGACCTCTTTGCCGCCATGTTCTTCTTCGCCTTCGGCTTGAGCGTCGACCCTGGCGCGCTCACGTCGGTTGCCGGCCCGGTCGTGGCCGCAGTCACGGTCACCGCCCTCGGCTGCATCGTCGCCGGGGTCATCGCCGCCCGCATCCAGGGCCTTGGGGCCGACGCTGCGGCCAACATCGGACTGACAGTGGTGGCGCGTGGCGAGTTCTCGTTGATCCTCGCCAGCCTGGCCGTCGCCGCCGGCCTCGACGGCCGCCTCGGGCCCTTCACCGCCGGCTACGTCCTGGTACTGGCCATCGCCGGGCCCCTCGCCGCATCCCGCTCCCACCTGTTGGCGAGCCGTCTGCCCTCCCGCCTGTTACCGACTCCTGCGCTCCCCGGAAAGGAAGGCTTATGAACCCTCCCACCGTCGTCCAGCCCGACACCCCCGACAAGGTCCGCCGCCGGCTCGGCCTCGGGGCCGGTGCTGTCGTCCTCGGGCTGGTGGCGGCGGTGGGCCTCACGTTCGTCGCCGGCCTCTCCGGCGACCCATCCACCGTTCCCCGGATCACCTTCGAGAACCCGACCGTGTACGCCCTCGACATCGAGGTGAGCCCCGGCACCAACGCGGGCTGGACGTCGGCCGGCTCGGTGCGCCAGCAGTCCACTGCCGACGTCTTCGAGGTCATCGACCAGGGCGACGTGTGGCTGTTCCGCTTCGACAGCCAGGGGGCGACGGGTGGTGAGCTGCGGCTTACGCGGGCCGAGTTGGCCGCCTCGGACTGGCGCATCCTGATCCCCGACGAGGTCGGGACGCGCCTCGCCGACGCCGGTGCCCCGCCGACCCCATAATCCCCGGCCGGCGAGGGAGACTGTGCGGCATGGCAATCGATCCCCCCGGCAGGGCGCGCTGGCATCACTGGGCTCTGCGGGCAGCGATCGTCGGGCTGCCGGTGGCACTGTTCGCCGCACTCCGCCCTGACCCGTTCGTGGCCACGCTCAGGAGTCCGACGGCGCTGGTCCGGATCGGGCTGTTGACCGTCGTCCTCGTCGGCCTGTCCCGGCTGCTGCGCCGGTTCGTGCCCAGCCGAGCGGTGCAGGCGACGGTGCCGGCGCTGGTCGGAGTTGCCGTGCTGGCCCTGGTCGTGCTGCCGTACTTCCGCGACACGACGGTGGTCGAGACCCTGCCGACGTCGGCCGCCGAGCTCGGCCTTCCCCAGCCCGCAGCCGAGGCCCCGGCCCAGGTTCCAGTGCCGACCCAGGCAGAGGTCGCGATGCCGGCGGTCCCCGAAGCCACGACCACCACCACGACGACCACGACCACGACCGTCCCCGCCCCGCCCGCCCCGCCCGCCCCGCCCGCCCGGGTCACCTCGGGAACCCTGCGGGGGATCGACCACCGAGCCTCGGGCTCGGCCGCCGTCTACCGGTTGGCCGACGGCACGTCGTTCGTCCGGCTCGAGGAGATCGACGTCGAGAGCGGCCCGGACTACTTCGTGTACCTGGTGCCGGGTGCCGGCCGGCGCACGCCCGGTGAGGGCGTCGACCTCGGTGCCCTCAAGGGCAACCAGGGCACCCAGAACTACGTCATTCCCCCCGGGATCGACCCGCAGGCCCCGCACACCGTGCTGATCTGGTGCCGGGCCTTCGCTGTCCCCGTCGCCAACGCCACCCAGGCGCCGGTTTCCTGAATCGCCGATCACGAAAGGTATTGACGATGATCAACCTCCATCTGTGGCTCTCGCCCGTCCGCAACCTCACATGGGTTGCCTCCTCCTTCGGGTACCGCTAAGCGCATGCCCGCTCCCACGCCGGCCCTCACCCGCACCGATGTCCACGACCACGTCCGCCGCCACTGCTTCACACCGGGCGAAAGGCCCCGCCGGGTCGGCGTCGAGCTCGAGCTGCTGACGATGGTGGCGGGCGATCCCTCCCGCCGCCCCGCAGTCGACGACCTCTTCGCCGCCATCGACGGGCTGGTCCTCCCAGAGTGCAGCCGGCTCACCGTCGAGCCGGGCGGCCAGGTAGAGCTGAGCAGTCGGCCCTGCGCCGGCGCTGCGGCCGCGATCAAGGCCACCGCCACCGACCTCGCCGTTTTGCGGTCCGGCCTGGCCGCCGCCGGCATTCGCATCGAGGCCCTCGGGCTTGATCCGGCGCGCCCGAACCAGCGCATCGTGCACAACCCCCGCTACGACGCCATGGAGGCCTCCTTCGAGGGCGACGGCGGCGCCGGCCGGGCCATGATGTGCGGCACCGCCTCGTTGCAGATCAACCTCGATCTGGGCGACGCCGCCAACCTCGGGCGCCGGTGGCGGCTGGCGCACTCCCTCGGCCCGATGCTGGTCGCCGCTTTCGCAAACTCGCCGATGGCGGCCGCCGGTCCCACGGGCGCCCGTTCGTCCCGCCAGCAGATCTGGGGCGCCGTCGATCCCAGCCGGTCGGCGCCCGCCCTTTCGCAGCTTCCGCCGGCCGACGCCTGGGCCCGGTACGCGCTCGCCGCCCGGGTGCTCCTGGTGCGGGCCGGGCCGGAGCGTTTCGAGCCCGTGCGCCACGACCTGTCGTTCGCCCGATGGATGGCCGAGGGCCACGCCCTGGGCTATCCCACCCTCGACGACTTCGCCTACCACCTGACCACGCTGTTCCCGCCGGTACGGCCGAAGGGGTGGCTGGAGCTTCGGATGATCGACGCCGTCCCCGACCCGTGGTGGCAGGTGGCGGTGGCGGTGACCACCGCCCTGCTCGACGACCCCGAGGCGTCGGAGGTGGCCGAACGGGCGTGCCGGCCGGTCGCCGATCGCTGGTCTGACGCAGCGGCGCACGGGCTGGCCCATCCCGGACTGGCCTCGGCGACCCGCTCCTGCTTCGCCGCCGCCATCGGCGCCCTGCCCCGACTGGGGGTCGGCCGGGAGACCACCGTCGCTACCGAGGCGTTCGTCGACCGCTATGTGAGCCGGGGACGGTGTCCCGCCGACGACATGCTCGACACGTGGGCGGTCGCCGGCCCACGCCGGCTGGCCACCTCCTCGGGTCGGTCGTAACCCCGGCCGCCGATCACCATGTAGGCCGGATTGGAGGTGGCTGGCCCCTGGGCCAGGTGACGCTCAGCGGTGCTCGGGGTAGTCGAACCGGCAGCCGGCGTCCCACTCCGAGCGCTGGTTGCCGTGAGCGGGAATGCCGCCCCGGTCCTTCAGAAGCCGGGCCAGGTGGAGCAGATTCCAGGTCATGAAGGTGGTGTTGCGGTTGGTGAAGTCGTTCTCCGGCCCGCCCGAGCCCTCGTCGAGGTAGGACGGGCCGGGGCCGGCCTCTCCGATCCATCCGGCATCGGCCTGAGGGGGAATGACGTAGCCGAGGTGCTGCAGGGAGTAAAGGATGTTCATGGCGCAATGCTTCACCCCGTCCTCGTTGCCGGTTATCACACAGCCCCCCACCTTGCCGTAGTACGCGTACTGGCCCGCGTCGTTGAGCACCGACGAGTTCCCGTACAGCCGCTCGACCACCTTGGTGCAGATCGACGACTTCTCCCCCAGCCAGATCGGGGTGCACAGCACGAGGACGTTCGCGGCCTGGACCCGTTCGTGGATCTCCGGCCAGTCGTCGCGCTCCCAACCGTGCTCGGTCATGTCCGGGTAGACGCCGACCGGGATCTCGTGGTCGACGGCTCGCAGCAGGTCCACGGTCACACCGTGACGCCGCATGATCGCCATGGAGCCTTGGGCCAGTCCCTCGGTGTTGGACGTCTCTGGCGACCGCTTCAGCGTGCAGCTGATGAACATGGCCCGCAGGTCGGAGAAGTCCCAGTCGCTCGTGCTCATGAGCGCATCCTGCCATCGGTCGGTGTCATGGCGACAGTGTCCTCCCTCGGACGTGCCGGTTCACCGCAAGGACGGTTCGTAGGATGACGGAATGAAGGCGGGCCGGAACTCGTGGGCTGACGCCGGTGCGGAGCCCGACCCGCGTTGGTCACTGGCCAACGAACGCACGCTGCTCGCCTACATCCGAACTGCGCTCTCCCTTCTGGTGGCCGGACTGGCCGTCGCCGCCAGCCACACCGTGATCGAGGCGCCCGCCTGGCTGGCGGCCCTGGGCCTCCCGCTGATCGCCCTCAGCGCCGCAGTGGCCCTGGCGGCTGGGCGGCGCTTCCTTGCCGTGCAGCGCGCCATGCGTCTGGGCGAACCGCTGGCCTTGCCGCGAATCGCCACGATGCTGCCATGGGGCGTGGCCATGGTGGCGCTCGGCGGATTCGTCATGGCCGCGATCGCGATCATGTCATCGTGAGGCGATCCCGCTTGCCGCAAGTTCGAATGCAAGGAGGCGTGGGTTGAGTGACCACGAGCTGCTCCGTTTCGCCGACATGGTGATCTACAAGGCCAAGTCGAGGGGCTAAGCCCGCTTCGTCCATGTCGACCCGGCGGGGGGAAGACGGAAGGTGAATCGGGCGCCACCTCCCTCGCGGTTGGCGGCATCAAGGCTCCCTCCCTGCGCGCGGGCCTGCTCCAGGGCGATCGCAAGTCCCAGTCCCGCCCCCCGGCGGCTACGGGAGGAGTCGGCCTTGTGAAATCTTTCGAACACCCGCTCGATGTGGCCGTCGGGCAGCCCTGGGCCGCGATCGAGGACGTCGAGCGCCACCATGTCGCCCTCCTCATACCAGACGACCTCCGCCTGGCCCCCGCCGTGCTCCACAGCATTCGTCACAAGGTTGGAGAGCACGCGCTTGAACCGGACCCGATCGGCGAGAACGGCGAGGTCCGGGCCCCTGGCTTCACCGATCGGCGCGTCCCCGTCCCAGGTCGCAAGAACCGCGCCCACCGCCTGAGGCAGCGATAGGGGCTCCAGGTGGACGTCGTCCTGGCCGGCGTCGATGCGAGCCAGCTCGAGAAGCTCGAGCACAAGATCTTCCAGACGTCCGACGTCGTCGATCAGGATCTTGGCCAGGCGGTGACCCTGAGGGCGGATTCCGTCGAGCTCCTCAGCGAGCATGGAAGCTGCCGAGGACATACCTGTCAGCGGCGTCCGGAGTTCGTGCGCCACATCAGCGGTGAACCGGCGTTCACGCTCGGCGGCCGCGGACAGCGCCTTGATCTTTTCCTCCAGTGCCGCCGCCATCCGGTTGAACGACGCTGCCCACGCGCCGAACTCGTCGTCCGTCGGCGACGGCAGGCGAGTCTGCAGAAGGCCGTCGGCCAGGGAGGCCGCGGCATCCGCGGCGCTGGCGACGGGGCGCAATGTGCGCCGAGCGACGTAGTTGCCCACCAACGCCGCGCCTCCGACCGCCGCCAGCCACCCGATCGCCAGCACGTTGCGGAACTGCCGGAGACTGTCGAGAAGGTCGCTCCGATCGAAGAAAAAGTAAAGCCGACTTGCCCCACCTGCCGATGCCCCGGCGACGACGAGGTACGGCGTGCCCCGAACCGTGGTGGTGGCGTTGGCCAGGTCGCCCGGGCCGACCGGCTTCTTGAGCTCCTCGGGGATCTCGTCCGGCCCGAGGGCCGACGTCGAGGAGTAGACCACGTCGCCCACCAGTGCGACCGTCTCGAAGCCAGCGCTCGCCCGAAACTCGTCGAGCAGTTCCTCGAACGCCTCCAGTGACAGCTGACCGGGCTTGGAGAGCAGGCCCAGGCGGGCGGCATCCTCGGAGTGCCGTACGAAGATCCGGTCGCGGTACTCCTGGATGACCACGAAGCTTCCGAACGCCAACACCCCTGAGGTCACCGCGGCAAGCAGCACGAATGCCCCCGTCAGACGGGTTCGGAACCGCCGGGGGACGATAGGCGACAGCACGGCTACAGATCGACGCGGTAGCCGGCGCCGCGGATGGTGGTGATGTAGCGCGGGCTCCGGGGGTCGTCACCGAGCTTGTTGCGCAGCCGCTTGACCGCCATGTCCACCAGCCGGGAGTCGCCGAGGTAGTCATACCCCCAGACCCTCTCAAGTAGTTCTTCCCGGCTCGCCACGCGCGGGGCACTGCGAGCCAGCTCAAGAAGCAACCGGAATTCGGTGGCGGTGAGGTCCACCGGGCGCCCCGCCTGAGTCACGCGAAAACCCGGGACGTCAATGTCCAAATCTTTGAGCTGCAGGTGAGTGATGGCACCGTCGGCGGTCGGCCGCCGGAGTGCCGCCCTAACGCGTGCGAGCAGTTCGGCGGCCTGGAACGGCTTGGTCAAGTAGTCGTCGGCGCCGAGCTCGAGCCCTGTCACGATGTCAGCGATGCCCGACCGGGCGGTGAGAATCACGATCGGTACCTGCGAGTCACGACGGATGGTCCGGCAGATCTCGAACCCGTCGACCGACGGGAGCATGAGGTCGAGTAGGACCAGGTCAAAGCCTTGGCCCGCCACCTCCTCCAACGCCTGGCGGCCGTCTCCGACCGCGGTGACCCGCAGACCGACTCGTTCGAGCAGCAGCGTCGCGGTCTCCCGTACAGAGCGGTCGTCCTCCACCACGAGTACTCGCTCATACATGTCCCGACCTCCCTGGGATGCTTCACCAAGCGTGACATGGATGGGCGGGCGCTCCATGTCGCTCAGCGCAGATGGGCAACCGACGCAACAAGACAGCTGCGGTTCTCCAGTTCGGCGTGCGCCGTCACAAGATCGACACCGAACTCGACCTCCAATTCTCGCCGCCGGCAGACACCAACTCGGCCGGTGACCACGGCGTCCCTCCCGATGGGGGCCCCGATCCGCGTACCTGTGACCACCAGTTGTTCGTCTTCGATGGGCAGGCGCTTTGACCCCTCTCGCAGTGGTCGTCGACTCGACCAGTCTCCCAACCGGACGGCTGTCAGGGGGGGCTGGCGCTGATAGCACGGAGGCTGCGGGGAGCCTTGGCTGTCAGTTCCGGTCCAGCACCGCCTGCTTGACCTCCCGCAGGTGCTCGCCAACCGTCCGCCTCCCCTCGGCATCACGCCGAGCGGCGATGACGACCGCGCGTCGCGCGTCCGTGCAACTCTGACTTCCGGTCATCCGGTGTCTTCTCGGGCCGCAAGACCGTCGCCCCGGTGCCACACCACTCTCTGCGGGAAAGGGATCTCGATCCCCTCGGCGTCAAAGGCCCGCTTGATCCGCACCCGCAACTCGCGCGCCACCTTCCACTGGGACAGCGGCCGCGTCTTCACCACTAGGCGGATGGTAACGCCGTCGGCGTCCAGGCTTTCGACTCCCCAGACATCGGGCTCCTCCAGGATCTCCTCCGACCACGGCTCCTCCGCCCACAGGTCGGTCGCCACCCGCTTGATGACCTTCAGCGCTAGGGACGTCTCCGTCCCGTAGGACACCTGCAGGTCGAGCAAGGCGCGGGACCACTGCTGGGATTTGTTGGCGACATGGTCGATCGTGCCGTTCGGGATGTGCCAGACGTTGCCCTCCACATCCCGGAGCCGGGTCGTCCGGAGGCTCACCCCCTCGACGGTCCCGGTGGCCGGCCCAACGCGTATGACGTCGCCCACACCGAACTGGTCCTCGATGAGCATGAAGATCCCCGATAGAAAGTCGCGCACCAGGTTCTGAGCGCCGAAGCCCAAGGCGATACCGACGATGCCGGCGCCGGCCAAGAGGGGGCCTAGTTCCATACCGATCTCGCCGAACACCGTGAGCGCAGCGATACTCCAGACGACGAAGGTGCCGATGCTGCCGATGAGAGCGCCGATCGTCTCTGCCCGTTGGTTGGCCCGCGTCGAGGCCACCGGAGACGTGCGCAGGAGGGTGCCGGCCGACCGGTCGACGGCCGACGCAATGTCGGCGCGCACGTCGCCCAAGCCCCTCGTGAACCGGCGGATGGACCGCTTCAGCAGCCGGCTGCTCGCCCAGGCGATCAACAGGATGAGTGCAATCTTCGCAGGCCGGGCCACCAAGAGGTCGCTCGCTCGGGCAACGGTCTCGTTGGACGTCAGTTCGTAGATCCGTCGGCAAAATGCGCCGGCTTCCTCAGTAGGCCCGCACGGCTGGTCGGCCTGAGACGTCTGGGCAAAGAGCAGAAGCATGGAGGTCAGGTCATTTCGCTCACCGTCTGGGCGCGTTCCCACACACGACCCCTTCTACCCAAGCCCGGGCGAGGCGACGGTAACCACACCGGCCTGATACCAAACCGTTACAGGCGGCGACCCAGGTGTCCGCTACCCCGACGACCCGGCGGCCGTTGGGGTAGGCCGTTCCTGCACCGAAACGCAGCACCAACACGAGAGAGGGACCTTATGGACGAATGGCTCGGAACGAGCTGGCGAACGGTCGGCTACGTGGTCGTAGGCACCGTTGCGACCTACCTGTCAACGATCGTCGCCATCAGACTCGCCGGGCGACGAACGGTCGCCCAGCTGTCGTCGTTCGACATCGTGGTGACGGTGGCCATCGGCAGCCTGGTGGCCTCGACGGCGGCCAGCAACGACCCGAGCTACGTGCAGGGGATGACGGCGCTGGTGACGTTGCTGCTCCTGCAGGTCGGCGTCGCCGCCCTCCGGCAGCGATCGGCGACGCTACGCCGAATCCTCGACTTCAAGCCGGAGACGGTCTTCGACGGCGAGCGAGTCGATCTGCCAACCGGGCCGCTGACCTCCCAGATCACCCTGGACGAGCTGCGCAGCAAGCTGCGACAGCAGGGCGTGTTCGATCTCGACACTGTCACGCTCGTCGTGGTGGAACCCATCGGAAAGCTCTCCGTGCAGGGGCGCCCGAGCCGAGACTAGTGCCGCGTCAGCGAACCTTGGCCTCGTCAGGTCCACCACTTGCCCAGCGCCAGCAGGTCAAGAGGATCGCCCTCTCCCGACCGGTCGACCACGGGCTGCCGTTCTCGACCTGGAGCCTGACCAAGCTGGCCGACTCCTGGTGGCTGAGGGGGTGGTCGACGACATCAGCCACGAAGGCCTGCGGGACCTGCTCCGCAAGGAAGGCGTCTCTTTTCAGGTGATCAAGAGACCGGGTACGGGCGTGCGTCGCGGGAGCCTCACGGCTCCCTTGACGCACGCCCGACTCGGCATTCCCAACCTTCAGGCTCGAGCGCGGCCGCGGTATCCTGTAAAGGCGCCCACGACGAGCAGGGCGAGGGCGATGATCAGCACCCACTTGAGCCCCTCGACGAAGAGGCCCAGTCCTCCGAAAAGCAGGGCGAGCACCAGTAGCAAGAGAACGAGTCCCATGACTCTCCTTTCAACTTTCAGTAGTGCGCTGTTCGTACCCCACGCCGGTCGGTCCTAACGGCTCGGTGCGTAACAGTTTCGCTACATCTTCAACGTCGAACCGGGGGGAGGGGTGTCAGCGCCGGGCCTGGGAAGGGTAGGCACGCTCCATGCCGGAGCCCCTGATCCTCCCGCGCACCGCCGCCGCTCTCGCCGTGGCGGTCGCCCTCGCCGCTTGCGGCGACTCCGGTGATCGTGTGACCCCTCCGCCACCATCGCAGCCCGGGGCCACGACGACCACACCTCGGCCGCCCGAGCAGCCGGAAACGCAGAGCTGTGCCGCCCCAGAACGGGGCTACCGGCTGGAGTTCCCAAAGCCGTGGCGCACGAACGACGCCGGCGTCGCGGAGCCGTGCCGGTTCTTCCATCCCGAGCCCTTCACCCTCGCACCGCAGACGGAGGCGACCGGTATCGCCATCAACGTGAGGCTCAACCCGGTGCGCTTCGGGGAGGTGGCCCCGAAGCCCGAGGGCGCATCCGGCAGCGAGGTCCTCGATCTCCGAATCACGACGATCGACGGACGCCCCACGGTGCGCGCCGAGACACGCACCACCGGGCAAGGCTTGCTCCGACCAGGAACGCGCGTCACGGGCTGGTTCGTGGACGCGGGGGATGGGACACTCGTCGCCACGACATCCGAGGCAGCCGCGGCCGGCGGCTACGAGAACAACGTGAAGGTGCTCGACGCCATGATGCAGTCGCTCCGCCTCTCGGACCGGAAGTCGACGTGCTCGACGGGACGCTCGGCGCCAGTGCCTACACGCCATCCCGAGCTCCCCGAGGCGGTCTACGCCACCCAGAAGGCGATCGTCGAGGCGGCGAGAGCTTGCGACTACGACAAGCTGGCGGAGCTGGCGCTTGCCGGTGACAGCCAGTTCACCTACAGCTTCGGCGGCGGCGACCGCCCCGCCACCTTCTGGAGGGAGGCGGAGACGGCAGGGCTGGCGCCACTGCGGATGTTGGTGGAACTCCTCGACGGTCCTGCCGCCCCACGGGAAGCGGGCGGGACGACGCAGTACCTGTGGCCAGCCGCGTATGCCTTCGAGAGCTGGCAGGAAGTGCCGCCGTCGGCCCGTGATGATCTCAGCCGCATCTACGGCGAGGAGGACCTCCGGCGCTTCGAGCAGTTCGGGAGCTACGTCGGCCACCGCGCCGGCATCACCGGGAGCGGCGACTGGATCTTCTTCGTCGGCGGGGACTGACCGGAGTCAGCCACGACTGTCTCCGAACGGGTTGGGGCCCTGATCCCCGAGTGCCAGGTCAGGAGGTTCGGCGACTGGATCGCCCGCCACCGCCGCGTTTCCCGCGTCGTCGACGTCGCCCGCCAAATGGCCCGGGGCTCCCAAGAGGACCGCGTCACCGGGCTGGCCGCCGAGGTGGCGTTCTTCTCGCTCCTGAGCTTGTTCCCGGGTCTCCTCACCATCGCCGCCGGCCTAGGAGCCCTCGACGGCCTCTTCGGCTCAACCCTTCTCGCTCGGGCTCAGCAGGAGGTCATCAGCGTCCTCGAGACCTTCCTCACCGACCAGGCCGCCGGCACCGCCGAAGCGGTCGACGCCCTGTTCGAAGGGGGGAGCGGAGGCGTCTTCACCTTTGGTGTCGTCGCCGCGGTGTGGTCTGCATCCCGCGGCATGTCGACGGTGA
>JBBQRO010000066.1:0-16155 GCA_038214685.1 Acidimicrobiales bacterium | reverse complement strand
TGGTCGAGGCCATGGGCGGATCGATGTGGGTGGAGAGCGAGCTCGGGCGGGGCTCGACGTTCCACTTCACCGTCGTGACGCCGGTAGCCGCCGGCGTGACCTGGCCTTCGGTCTGGCCGGCCCTGAAGGGCCGGCGGGCGCTCGTGGTGGACGACAACGACACGAACCGGCAGATCCTCAGTCGCCAGCTCGCTTCCTGGGAGATGGACACCGTCGACACCGGCGTCCCCGCCACTGCGCTGGAATGGCTGGCGGGCGGCGAGCGGTTCGACGTCGCCGTGCTCGATATGCAGATGCCCGACATGGACGGTGTGAACCTGGCCCGGGCCGTCCAGAACCTCCCGGCACGCCATGAGCTCCCCCTCGTGCTGCTCACCTCGATCGGCCATACCCGCGTGCCCGACGGCCTCTTCGCGGCGACGCTCACCAAGCCGGCGAAGCCCGCGCAACTCCGGATCGCGTTGGATCGAGCCCTCAGGATGCCGGAGCCCGGTGAGTACCCCGGCCGGGCGGCGACCTCGCATTTCGGGGCCGGGAACCTCCGTCGGATCCTTCTGGCCGAGGACAACACGGTCAACCAAAGGATCGGGCTGCTGTTCCTCGACCGGCTCGGCCATCGGGCCGACGTGGCTGGGAACGGCAAGGAGGTCCTCGAGGCGCTGGAGCTGGCTCCGTACGACCTGATCCTGATGGATGTCCGGATGCCCGAGATGGACGGGTTGGAGGCGACGCGGCGCATTCGGGAACGCACCGATCTTGTTCAGCCGTGGATCGTCGCCATGACGGCGAGCGCGTTCGCCGAGGACCGTGATGCCTGCATGGACGCCGGGATGGACGACTTTGTCGCCAAGCCCGTCCGCATCGAGGATCTGGAGGCGGCCCTCGACCGGGCCGGCGCCACAGGCGCGGTGTCTGCGGGAGCGGCCGAAGGCGTACCCCCGGTGAGCGCCCCCGCCCCGGAGCCCTCAGCCGTCGACTTCACCGTGCTCCCTCATCTGCTGCGGGGCCTCGGCGATCGGGCGCCGATCGCCGAGGGCCGGCTCATCGACACCTATCTCGATGAGCTGCCCCGCCTGGTCACAGCCCTCCGCCGGGCGCTCGACGAGGGTGACCGCGAGGCGATGCACCGGGCCGTCCACAGCCTGAAATCAAGCAGTGCCAACATGGGCGCGCAGCACCTGAGTGATCTGTGCGCCGATCTCGAGGACCGCACTCGCGCCGCAATTCCTGAGGACGCGGCCGAGTGCGCGGCGACGATCATCGCCGAGGGGGCTCGAGTCGAGGGTGCCCTGGCCGAGCGCCGCCGGGAGCTGCCCGCGTAGGTCAGCTCGGCGGTGGCGGGGTGAACCCCTTGCGCTGCATGACACCCCAGTCGGTCCGTTTGCGCAGGAACTTCCAGATGCCGCGCAGCCGCCACACGACCGTGAGCTGGCGATAGCCGAGGCTCTCGAAGACGGCCCAGAGCACGAGCAGGGCGCGGTCGCCCAGGCGCTCGTAGCGGTGAAAGCTCAGCTCCTCGAGGGCAAGGGTGAAGGTGGCAAGGACGATGCCGAGGCCGTACGCGACCAGGAAGAACAAGACGGCGAAAGACCAGTCGACCGCTCCCACCAGCAGGCCGATGGCCAGCCCGACCAGGCCCAGGGCCTCCACGACCGGGGCCAGGAGCTCGACGACGACGAAGTACGGGTAGACGACGAGGCCGGTGGCGCGGTAGCGCGGGTTGAGGAATACCCGGCGGTGGCGGCGAAGGACGTCGCACAGGCCGCGGTGCCAGCGGTCGCGCTGGCGGCCCAGCACCCGCAGGCTCTCCGGCGCCTCGGTCCAGGCCACGGGATCGGGGATGAAGGCGATGGCCTTGGGATCGCCCAACTCGTAGGACCGGCGCCGCAGGCGCACGACGAGCTCCATGTCCTCGCCCACCGTGTCGTGGGCGTAGCCCCCGGCCTCGGCCGTTGCCTGCCGGTCGAAGAGCCCGAACGCGCCGGAGATGATGAGATTGCCGCCCAGGCGGTTCCACCCGAGCCGGCCGAAGAGGAACGCCCGCAGATACTCCACGACCTGGAAACCGGCCAGGGCCCGGCGCGGGACCCGCAGGCTCGTTACCCGACCGTTGCGGACCTCCGAGCCGTTGACGATGCGGATCGTCCCGCCCGCAGCCACGACATCGTCGCGGGTGACAAAGGGGCGGACCATGCGGAGCATGGCCTCGGGCTCGATGATGGTGTCCGCGTCCACCGCGCAGACGAGTTGCCCGGTGGCGACGTTCAGGGCTGCGTTCAGCGCGTCGGCCTTGCCCCCGTTCTGCTTGTCGACGACCACGAGGTTGGGTCGGGTGCGGGACCGGTACAGGGCGATGACCGGTTTGGTCTCGACCTGGCGCCGGAAGACGGGGTGGATGGCGACCAGGGCGAAGTTGTCGACGAGGACACGGATGGTTTCGTCGGTCGAGCCGTCGTTGACCACCACCACCTCGAGGTTGGGGTACGACAACCCCAGCATGGCCCGCACGCTGCCGACGATCGTGGCCGCCTCGTCGTGGGCCGGCGCCAGCACCGAGATGGTGGGGGCGATGTCGGACTGGAGGAGGCGCCAGCGCCTTTCGGACCGCTCCAGCAGCAGGTGGGTGCGCATCTCCAGACCGGCGCTCATCAGTAGGAAGAGGTAGACGCCGTTGACGACAAGGAAGTAGCCGAGGACGACCCAGTTGAAGGTGACCAGCACGGCACGGGCGAGGTCAGCCATCAGGTGCGCGGGGTTGTGGGGCCGGACGCTCGGAGGGCGAGGATGTCGAGGGAATGGCGGGCCATGTCGGCGGCGAACGGGTCGGCATCTTCGAGGTAGTGGCGGAGCAGCAGGATGCCGACAGGGCCCAGCCCAGCCAGCGCGGAGCCCGCCGCCCTGCGGACATCGAAGGAGGGGTCACGAAGGAGGGCGGCTATGTCGGGCGCCGCCGGCTGGTGCTCGAGCCGCTGAAGCCCGTCGGCGGCTGCGACCCGCACGGGCGCGTCGGTGTCGGCCAGCAGGCCGCGGAGCGCGGCGGCCGCCTCTGGCCCTCCCACGCCGCCGAGCACGGCAGCGCCTGCCGCCCGGAGCGCGGGGGTGTCCCCGGCGAGGGCGGCGAGCGCCACGTCCCGATACCTCGGGTCCGGCCGCCTGGCCAACACCGCCAGGAGATCGGCCTGCTCCTGGCCGGACCGAGCCGACACCTCCCGGGTGAGGGCGTCGACGAGCGGCGCCCCGGCCCGCAGGATGCTGTCGGCGGCGGTGTTTCGGCAGATGGCGGCAGGGTCCTGCATGGCGGACACCAGGCGGGGCGCAAGGGACTCCCGGCGTGTGTCGCCGGCCCACTCGATGACCTGGGCCCGTACCGCGGGATGGGGGTCGTCGAAGAGCTTGGGCAGGACATCGTCGCCGCCGCCGTAGACGTTCAATTCGTGGGCACCGAGGAGCCGCCGCCACCACCGGCGGCTCCTGCACCGGCGGCGGGCCGCGGCGACCAGTCCAAGCTCCACCGCGGCATCGCTAACGCCGCGGCCCTCGGCGCCGGTCACGGCCACGGCGAGCTGCTGGACCACCCGTCGTTGCACCCGGCGGTGAAGCTGGCGCAGCTCGGCCATGCGGTCGCTCCAGATGCCGTCGTCGCCTGGCGCCGTGATCAGCGCCTCGGCCAGGGCGGCGCGGGCCCGGTCGAGGCGGGGGCGGTCGGCGTGTTGGCGGCGCCAGAGCCACAGAGCGTGGGCGGCGATCGATGCCAGGGCGATCACCGCGATCACCACCTCGACGGCGAGGACAGTGCGCAGGAACTGTCGGGAGATCACCGAGCGTGGGCGGGCGGGCAGGTCACCCGCTGGCCTCGATGGCCCGGCGGACACGGTGCACCAGGACGGGCAGGCTGAACGGCTTGGCCACGTGGTCGAATGCCCCGAGGTCCAGCGCCTCGATCACCTCGTGCTCGTTGGTGCGCACAGTCAGCATGACCACTCGGGTGGTCTCCAGCTTGCCCAGCCGGCCCAGATGCCGGAGCACCGAGAGCCCGTCGAGACCGGGCAGGCCGACGTCGAGCAGGACGGCGCGGGCCCGGAAGGTCGGGTCGTCGAGCAGCTCGACGGCCTCGGCCCCGTCCCGTAGCCAGCGGACGCCGATGCCCCGACCGGAAAGGGCGTGAACGACGAGGGTGCCCAGCGCCTCGTCGTCGTCGACGAGGAGGACGTCGACGACCTCGGCTCGGCCGTGGCCGGGGGCGGCGTGGAATTCGATTGCGTTGCCGGGCACCTGCCGGGCGCGACCGAGGGCTGTTTCCGCGGCGACGCCGAGGGCTCGCACGTCGGGGCCGTCGTCAGGACACACGGCCACACCGATGCTGACGCGTGGCCCCGTCGGCCCGGAGCCGCCCCAGGCCGCACGCAGGACGGATCCCAGCCGCTTCGCCGCCTCCGGTCCGGTACTCCCGTAGAGGAGGACAGCCAGCCGGCCGCCCAACCATGGGCCGACCACGACCTCGGGCTCGGCGGCCAGCCGCATGAGCCGGCCGATCGCAGCCAGCTCTGCCGGCCCCGACGGGTCGAGCTCGGCCACGGCTAGGACGGCCTTGCGGCCGTCGCGCCTGGCGACGCTCAGCAGCCGATCGGCGTCGCGGAGGCACGCACTGGCCAGGGGACGGCCCGTGGCCAGGTCGACGGCGGCCCGCTCGGCCTGGGCCCGGCTGCGCTCGATCCGGTTCGTCACCCGGGTGACGAGGTCCTCGGCCGAGACCGGCTTCGACACGAAATCGTCGGCGCCGGCCTTGAACATGGCCCGGACCGCCTCCGCCGACGTGGTGCCGGAGAGGAACACGACGGGAAGTCGGGCCCAGCGCTCGTCGCTGCGGATGGCCCGGCAAAGGGACACGCCGTCGACGCCGGGCATGTCGTTGTCGAGCAGGAGCAGGTCGGGCTCGACGCGTTGCAGGGTCGACCACAGCGCCCCGGTGTCGTCCAGGGTCTCGACCATGAGTCCCTCCGCACCGAGCAGCTCACTGATCAGGACGAGGAACAGGAGGTCGTCGTCCACGGCGAGCACCACAGCGGCGCGGTCACTGCGCACCACCATCCGCCGCACGGCGCCAACCACGGCGTCGGGTGCCATCGGCCTCTCAAGGACGGCCCGGACGCGCACTCGGGCTGCGCCGACCCGCTCGGCCATGCTCGCGTGGCCGACGACCAGCACGGAGGCCACCGCCGGTCGGCGGGCGGCCAGCTCGCCGAGGAAGGCCGTCACCTCGTGCTCACCGTCAATGTCGGCGTCCAAAACGACCACGTCCGGCTCGGTCGCGGCGACCAGGGCGCGGGCGGCATTGATCGTCGCGGCGGCGACGGCGCGCACGTGCTGGCCGGCTGCGGCCTCGACCACCCGGCGGGCCCGGTCGGCGTCACCGTCCACGACGAGCAGAGTCGGCGCGCCACCGCCCGTCGGCCCCCCGGCGAGGCCCGCAGCGGGACGGGGCGGGGCGGGGAGCGGGCCGTCGAGCTCGGACTGCAGGTCGAGGACCACCCGCGACAGCGCCAGGGCGTGGTCGGCATCGAGGGGCTCGTCGCCGGCGAGGGCCAGCTCGAGGGTTCGGGCTAGGCGGCTCCCGTCCGCGAACCCGAATGTGCCGAGCGACCCCGCCAGCTTGTGGGCCTCCCGGCCCGCCGCCATCTGGCGTTCGTGGTCGAGAAGGCCCTGGATGCCGGCCACGACCGCCCGTTCAATGACTCTCACCTGGTCCTTCAGGATCACGTGGGAGACGGCCCAGATGGCGGCGAGGTCGACCCCGGCCCAGCCCTCTATGGGCGATGGCTCAGCGTGGCCCGGCGCGTTCGCGGTCACTCGACCCGGCCTCCGGGGAGATCAGCAGATGCCGTAGGGCCGCTCCGGCGTGACGAGCACGGCGACCCGCCGCTCGGCGCTCGGCGGCCATGACGCGTTCGTACTCGTGCCAGTCGCGCCAGGCCCCGGCCGCCACGAAGGACGACAACGGGCCGGCCGGTCCCGGGATGTTCGAGCACTCCGGCGTTGACGACCGGGTTCGTGCCGTCGGCCCGGGAGGTCGAGACCACGACGAGCCCGTGGTCCAGGGACACGAGCCCGGCGAACGCTTCGAGATCGCTCATGGGCCAGTCCTAGTCGAGCCGCCGCTGCTACTGCGCCCGCGCCTCGGTCGCCGGGTGCGGGCACTCTACGGCCCCGCCGGCCGTTCCGCCCACCGGGCGACGGCGGCCAGGAGGTCGGCGATTCGGACCGGCTTGGCCAGATAGTCGTCCATCTCGGGCATCTGGCAGTCCATGATAACCAGGTCGTACCGGGTGGTGAGCGTGGCCCGCACGGCGTCCCTACCGTCGGAGACCACGTCGACCCGGTCGCTCCCTCCTCGATGATGGCCGACCACCACGTTGAGCGCCGGGAACTCAACGGGCGGGCCAGGGCCCTGCTGGCCGCCGACGGGACGTTGCGGGGCGCCTCGGAGAAGGTGGCGGGTCAGCCGTTCCAGGTCGGCGACGAGGTGGTGGTCATGGAACAGGACCGAGAGCTGCACCCCAGCGGGGCGGACCGCTCCAACTTCGTGCACAACGGCGAGCGCGGTCGGGTGGTCGAGGTCGCCGTCGGGCGCCATCCGCTCGTGGCATTCGTTACCGAGCTAGAGAGGTCCGGTGTTGCCGCAGGAGGCACATTCGGAGAGCTCGGCTGCCCGCCAGTTGCTCCACCCTTTGCATTCATGGCGTCCGGGATGCTGGACACACGTGGATCGAGGCTTAGGGCACGGTTTCGGTCTTCAGCGGTTGCCATTTGCCGCCGGACACGCGATAGAGGGTGAGCACCTTCGTCTTGGTATCGCCGAATGCGTCGAACGCCACCGGGCCCGATGCGCCCTCCACCTGGGCGGCCTGCACGGAGACGAGGATCTCGTCGTGGATCGCCCGGGCGACGGAAGCGGCCCCGGTGAGCGGCTTGGTGGCCGCGGCGATCAGCAAGTCGGCGGCGTCGTAGGCGTACGGCCCGAAATCGCTGGGCGGCTCGCCGTAGCCAGCCTTGGCGTAGGCAGCGAGGAAGGGGGCGGCGACCGGGTTCGTCGCCGCCGGGATGCCGACGGTGCTCGCCAGGTCACCTTCGCTGGGCGGGCCGGCCTGGGTGATGTAGGCGTCGTCCTTCAGCCCGTCGCCGCCCATCACCGGGGCGGTCAGGCCTGCGGCTGCGACCTGCTTGCGGAACGCCGCCCCCGCGTTGTACTCACCGCCGAAGAAGATGAGATCGGGCTGCGCCGGGCCCAGCTCCCTGACGACGTCGACGAAATCGGTCATGTCGTCGGGGACGACCCGCTGGAAGGCGATCGTGCCTCCGCCCTGGGTGAACGCCTGGGCGAACCCGTCGGCGAGGCCCTTGCTCACCGGCTTGGTCTGGCTCACGACCACCACCTTGGTGGGCTTCACCTCGGTCAGCGCCTGCTGGGCGAGAAAGGGCGCCTGGGAGTTGTCGTTGGGCACCATGCGGAAGTACGTGGGGTATGGCCGGGACGGCGCCTGCGGATCGGGGCCGACGGTGAGGGCGGGGTCGGTATTCCCCGGCGAGATCATGACGATCCCGGCGGCGGCGAGAATCGGCGCCACTTTGGCGGCCACCCCCGAGTTGTACGTGCCCACCACACCGATCACCGACTTGTCGGCGGCCAGAGTCCTGGCCGCGGCTTCGCCCTTGGCCGGATCGGACGAGTCGTCGAGGGCTTCCACCTTGAACGTCCAGCCGGGAACCGGTTCGCGGGCGTTGGCCTCGTCCACGGCCAGTTGCACCGAGTTGCGGATGCCCTGTCCGAACTGCGTGAGTCCGCCGTCGAGGGGAACGATGACGCCGATCTTGGCGACATGGCTCTCCGTCGAGCCGCCCGACCCGCTGCCGCATCCAGTCGTTACCGAAACCCCGACGACGCAGGCGAGGACGAGCAGGGGTGTCGCCGCCGGTCGGCCTCGGGAACGAGAACACAGTCGTCGAAGGTTGAACATGGCGGCGAACTTAGCCTCGGTCCACCGATTCGCTCTGAGGTCAGCGCGCCGGTCGGCGGCGCTGCGCCCGAAAGACCGGAGATGTTTACGTTCACGCGATGAAGGTTGTCACAGGCAATCGCGAAAGGTTCATCTGCTTTGATGCCAAGAAGCTCGGCAAGAATGACCTCGTCTCCAACGCCGAGCTCGCAGGCACCGTGCCGTTGTGGGACTGGATCGGCGACGACGGGGCGAACGCCTTCAGCTCCTGACGCCTGCCGATCAAGAGGCCACGTCGACACCGTCGCCGGGATCCTGTGGATCCGCCGCCAGCGGGTTGACGATCGCCACCCCTCGAAGCTCGGACCCCGCCGCCAGGTCCTCGGTCCAGACCTCGTCGCAGCCGGCCTCTGCCGCCGCCTCGACGATCATGGCGTCCCACACCGAGAGCTGATGCCTCGCGGACGTGGCCGATGCCCGCAGGACCAGGCGCGCGTCGGCGGCGACCACGGGCAGTCGAGCCAGGTTGGTGATGATGCGATAGGCCGCATCGTGGGCAACCACCGGCCGCAGCTTGCGGGTCACAACGACGAAGAGCTCGAGCAGGACCTGGGTGCTGACGACGAATGTGTGCGGGCTATCGGGGAGCAGCGCCCGCACTTGGGCCTGCTTCGCCGGTTCGCTCGCATCGAACTGGTATGCGAGGACGTTCGTGTCGAGAAAGACCCTAGACACGATGGAGGTCGTCGCGGGTCCACGTCCTCCGTTCGCCGTCGCTGCCGGAGTCGACCGCGTCGGCGATCTCGGCCAGCTTGGTGAACACCTCTTCCTGGGCCTCGCCGTCGTCGGCGTACCGACGCAGCATCTCGGCGAGATAGGCGTTGACCGACTCGCGCCGCTGGAGTGCGCGGACCCGCGCCCGGCGCAACGTTTCTTCGTCGACGGCGATCGTCAGGTTGGCAATATGGCCAGTGTAACACCGGAGTCGTGCTACACTGCTCCATCGCCGAGGCCCGGTACCGGTGGACTCATTCGGTCGAGCAGATCCTCACCCCTCGGGTGGGTCGACCACGGAGTAGCCCACCGCCGGCGTGCCCGGTGGGTTGAAGACTCCCGGCATGGCGTTCGGGTTGGGCACGCACACCTCACCCTCAAGTCCGTCGGGATCGCGGAAGAACAGGCTCAGGATCCTGCCGAAGTCGGTCACGAAGCCATCGGTGGCGCCGCGCTCGATGAGACGGTCTCGGATCGTGTTGAAGGCGTCGAGTGATGCGGCCTGAAGGCCGAGATGGTCGATGCGACCTCGACCGAACATCGGCGTCTGACGCTGCGCCTCGGTGTTGTCCTGCACCTCGAACACGTTGAGATCGGCGGACGGGCTGATGTCGATAAACGTCAGGCGTCTTCCCTCCCCTGCCGGCATCTCGGCGGCGACGGTCGCATCGAAGACCTCTTGGTAGAACTTGACCAGACGCTCGGTGTCGTTGGTGAGAATGGCCACGTGGTTCACGCCGTCGAGCAGTATGCCCACCAGGGTCGTAAGTATGGTGGTGGATGTCAAGCGCCATCTCCAGGCCGGACGCCAACGAGAGGATGCGACCCATGCCCAACCTCCCGAGTTGGCTCTTGCGAGTGGTCATCGGGGTTGCCAACCGTTGGCCCTGGCTGGGCCGGACAATCAACCACTTCGCCATCAACAAGCTGGTCAACGCCTCCCGGGAGCGACCGCATCCATGGAGCACGGTGCACGACTACATCTCCTGGACGTCGTTGGCGGACCAGCGTTGGAGCTCGCGCCACCTCCCCGCCGTCGAGCTTTCGCCGGACCTCCCTCCCACCGAGGCCCTGGTCGGGCTCTTCGCCCGTGACCGCGACGACGGGCAGCGGTACTGCCCCAAGTCCACCTGCCTGTTCCCGGCCTTCGCCCAGTACCTCACCGACGGCTTCATCCGTACCCGGATGCCCCGGGGCGACGAGAGCGAGGATGTGCGCCTCCAGAACACCTCGAATCACCAGATCGACCTCTGTCCCCTCTACGGGCGCCTCCCCGTCCAGACCGATGCCTTGCGTCTGGGCTCCGAAGCGGCCGGGAGCCGGGGCCGGCTGAAGTCACAGGTCATCGCCGGCGAGGAGTACGCGCCCTTTCTCTTCGCGGCCGACGGCACGGTGAAGGCCGAGTTCGAGTCGCTAGACGAGCCGCTCGGCATCGAGAAGTTCACCGATGCGGACCTTCGCGCCCACATCTTCGCCTTCGGCGGGGATCGCGCCAACAATGCGCCGCAGATCGCCATGGTCAACACCCTCTTCCTGCGCGAGCACAACCGCCTGGCCGGCGAGATCGAGCGGGAGCACCCTGACTGGTCCGACGAACGGGCCTTCGAGACGGCGCGCAATGCCGTGATCATCATCTTCATCAAGATCATCGTCGAGGAGTACATCAACCACATCTCCTCGTCACCGTTCCGCCTCCGCGCTGATCCCTCCGTCGCCTGGGATGCCCCGTGGAACAAGCCGAACTGGATGTCGACGGAGTTCAGCCTCCTCTACCGCTGGCATTCACTGGTTCCCGACCTGTTCCAGTGGAACGGCCAGAGCTATCCCGTCCACGCCACCTTGATGGACAACCGCCTCCTGCTCGCCGGCGGCCTGGCCGCCAGTTTCGCCAGTGTGAGCGCGCAGCGCGCCGGCCGCCTGGGCGCGTTCAACACCCCCGAAGCCCTCCTCGCCGTGGAGAAGAACGCCATCGACCAAGGTCGGCGGGTCCGCCTCGCCCCCTACGGTGACTACTGCGCCTACGTCTCCGGCGGCGAGCGGAGGCCCACGACGTTCGCCTCCATCTCCAGCGACCCGGCGGTGGTGGACTTCCTGTCGGCTGAGTACCAGCGGCCCGAGGACGTCGACTTCTACATCGGGCTCTTCGCCGAGGACTCCGGCGCCAACTCGCCCCTCCCTCCCCTGTTGCTCACCATGGTGGCGGTGGATGCCTTCTCCCAGGCGCTGACCAATCCGTTGCTCTCCAAGCATGTGTTCAAAGAGAGCACCTTCTCGCGGCCCGGGTGGGACGCCTTCAACCGCACCCGCTCGCTCCGGGACATCGTCGACCGGAATTGCCCCTCGGGAGCGGGCAGGGGGCGGATCAGCATGACCCGTAAGGAGTGGAAGTACTCCTGGTGATCTCCGTCCTGCGGTGACGGTCGTCGAGGCCGAGGTCGCCGGGAAGCTCCCCGCCGCAGGCTGGTGAAGGTGCACGGCGGTGATACCTGTGGACGGCCAGCACGCCCGCCGGTAACAGCGGAACACAGTTATTGACTTCTTCTCGGAAGTCGGCCACTGTCCCGTCCCCGCCTCGCCGAGCCCTCGCGCTGGCGGTCAACTACGCCAACTTGGAGGTTCTCGTGGCTCGTCGACCGTTCGCGGTGCTGTCCGCCCTGGTCCCATTGTCGCTGCTGGTCCTGACCGCGGCGCCGTCGGGCGCGGCCGAGACGGCGGCCCCCCGGCCCGACGCCGCCGTCCAGGTCACGGCCGACCCCACCGCCGTTCGGGGCCACGCCACCCCGTCGATGGCCGTACACCCCGACGATGCCCACGTGCTCGCCCTGGCCGAGGGTGACGCCTACAACTCCCGGTGCTCGGTCCACATCTCCACCGATGCCGGCCTCACGTGGAACACCACCACCGCCCCCGAGGTTCCCGACGAGTGGCCGGGGTGCATGTTCGCCACTACCGGGACCATCGCCGACGTGGCCTTCGCCGGCGACGGCACCCTCTACTTCGCCTTCACCGGGTTCAACCCCCGGACCTACCAGCAGCGCACCTTCCTGGCCCGCTCCGACGACCTGGGCCAGCGCTGGGACACCGTCGAGCTCCCGTGGGTCGAGCCCGACCCCGCCACCGGCCAAAGCGGTGCCGACGGCCTGCCCTCGGTGGTCGTCGACCCCGACGACCCCGAGCGGGTGTACGTGGGCTGGTGGTCGAACAACGGGACTTGGAACCTTCCCGAGGAGCTGTCCGGCGGCAAGGAGTGGTGCGACGACCTCATCCCCCGTCCCTGGGTGGCCACCTCGTCCGACGGGGGCCGCACCTTCTCGGACGCGGTCGACCTGGCACCGGAGGTCGAGGGTTGCATGACCGAGCCCTACCTTCTCGCCGGCAACGACGGCGAGCTGTTCGCCTACTTCGGCGAGTCCAGCGGCGGGGAGGAGGGCAAGGCCGAGCCTGCGCATCTTTTCCAGTCGGTCTCGCGAGATGGCGGCCAGACCTTCACCGCCACCCCCATCCACACCCAGTCGGCCCCCAACGACGGTGACGCCGCCGACTCCGACGGCGACTGGCTGAGCGCCCCGTCACCGGGCATCGACCGTGAGAGCGGCGAGCTCTACGTGGCCTGGGAGGACATGGGCGAGGGCAGGCCCAGCATCCAATTCATGCGCTCCTCCGACGCCGGCGCCACCTGGAGCACGCCGGTCAGGCTGGACGACGTCGAGCCCCGGCGGGACTGGGACTTCACCGAGGAGTTCCCGTCACTGTCGGTTGCCCCCAACGGCCGCATCGACGTAGCCTGGTACGACTTTCGCAACGACGTCGCCTTCGTCGACGGCGAGGAGGCGGAGAACGGCTTCCAGGACGTCTACTACACCTCCTCCACCGATGGCGGCTCCACCTGGTCGGGCAACCTCCGGGTCAACGACCGACTGATCGACCGGCGCTTCGGGGCCCGCAGTACCGGCTACATCACCGGCCCGGTGGGGCTGGCCTCGACCGACGAGACGGCCTACGTGGCCTGGGACGACACCCGCAACGGCAACGAGGAGACCGGCACCCAGGACATCTACGCCACCCGGGTGCGCTTCTCCGACCCCGCCACCGTCTTCGCCACCGAGGCGGCAGGGGCGGGGATCTCGGTGCCGGCGGTCCTGCTCGGGGCGTCGGGGGCGCTCGTCCTCGGCGGCCTGGCTCTGGTGGTGGCCTCTAGCACTCGACGGCGATCGGGGGACGCTCCCTAGCCAGGATCCGCCCTGGACGAGGTCATCACGTCGAAGCAGCACCAGCGCCTGGCCGAACTGCTCCTCGCCCCCGGGGTCTCGATCTCGAACGACGTCTAGGTGTAATGACCGGTCGGTCCCCGGCGAACTTTGTGTGCACTCCTGGTGGCTGTGGCACCAGGAGTGCACACAAAGGTGCGAGTAACGGGCTGGGCCGGCGAAGCGCTTGCGAGCACCGCTCCATGGTGACAAGCTTCGGTGGCACTTCCTCCCTCTCTGTGTATTCCCGCACCGCCATGGAGGAAGACCGTGTCCACGACCGAACAACGCATCCAACTTGACCGCGCCCTCGAGGGCTTCGATCTCATTGTCGCCGAACGGGGGTGGGGCGAAGGCTCGCTCCTGTTGCGCACCCGCGGAGGCATCGACCCGTCGGCTGGCGCCGAGCTGGCCGTACGCCCGCTCGACAGCCACCCGGCCCAGACCCTCCTCGGATTCTCCGCCCCCATCGGTTGGACGGCCATCGGGTTGAGCACCGAAGGGTGGGCCCGGCACTACGAAGGCGAGCCCACCGGCTACACCGCTCGGGCCGCGACCGGCGCCGCCGGCACCGTGAAACAGCGGGTGCGGGTCATTCACCTACTCGATCGGGACGGCACGACGGCAGGGCGCCTGCACTGGCAGGACGGACGGGTGCTCGACGAGCCTCCCAGTGAAGGCTTGGTGGTCGACTGCCTCCGGCGGGCCATGGGGCTGCGCACCCCGCCGCCGACCGCCTCCACCGCCCTGCTGTTCGCCACCCTATGGCTCGAGGCCATCGTGGCCGGCGGCCGGCGGGGAAGCCGGAGCATGACCTGGCACCAAGCCGTCGCCCTCCACCCGGCGCTGCAGCTACTCCGAGAGGACGGGCAGGCTCCGGTCGTCGACAACGATCTGGTGGTAGCCGCCCGGGCGCTGGCCCGGGTCTGCGACTGGACCCGCGTGCGCGACCAGGCCATCCGGGGCTGGAGCGTGGGCGTGGACAAGCGCCTGGCGGTGTGGATGGACACCGGCATGCTCTCGCGCTGGTTGCTCGACCAGCGCCCACCGTTGGAGGAGCTGACCACCGGGGCCCGCCGCCGCTGCACCCCGGCTGCCATGCGGCAGATCACCGCGGCCCTGGGCGAGTTGGGAGTGGCGACGGAGGAGGCCCATCCCGCCCGTAGCGACCACTCCGGAGCCGCCTGAGGCAATGAGCTCCGGCCACTGCGTAGCCGCCCCGACGAGGGCCGAGCTACATCGCCGCCACCGGCTCGGGCTCCGGCTGGGTGGCCATCATCGCCGCCAGCATGTGGGTGAACTGCTCGTGGCTCGGCGCCACGGCGGGCTCGGCGTCGGGCACCGACTCCAGCACCTGGAGGAAGCGCTCGAGCGACGCCCCGCTCGCCGCCGGGAGGTGTGAAGAGAAGATCTGGGTGGGCTGGAGGCGGCGCACGCCGTCGAGCACCTGGGCGAAGCGCTGGCGGTCGAGTAGATGGGCCCACGGCGAATCCGCTGTCGCCCACGCCCGCATGCCGCCAGCGAGTGCCGCTTCAGCCACCTCGGTCGCGTCCTGAGTCGCCTCGGGCAGGATCGCCCCGAACGAGTCCACCGAGAACATCGCACCCGTCGCCTCGTCGAGGAACCCCGTCGACGTAGGGTTGTCGTACAGCGGCGGGGGCAAGGCCCGCAGCGTGCGGTCGCCCACCGCTAGGCGATCGCCCACCCGGATGGCCTGCACGCGGTCGAACGGCACCGGCCACCACGAGCCCATGCGCATGGCGCCGAGGGCATGGGTGACGAGCCGAGCATGAGGCGCCAGCTCGAACACTCGCTGGATGTTCCCGGTGTGGTCGGCGTCGTCATGGGTCAACCAGACCCAGCGCAGCGCGCTCGGATCGACGACCGACGCCAGGGCGTCGATGAACTGGTCGCCGTCGGTCCCCATCCCGGTGTCGATCAACACCGGCTCCTCCGCCAGGAGTACGAAGGCGTTGACGGGCAGAATGCCGAGCCCCGGCAGCGGCAGGTTGTGAGGGAGCACGTGCACATCGGGTGCCGCCTGGTAGGGAGCGTCCATCACCGGGCTCCTGTCTTTGCGTCACTGGTCTGGATCATGGCCGAGCACCTCCTGGTCGTGGATTATGTTCCATCCCAGGGGCGTTCAATTCGGTCGGACCCTGTTCACTCAGGATTGAACGACCCAGCAAGCGTCGTCGTCGCCGGGCTCGTAGGCGCAGTAGACGCCGGTGCGGAGCCGGCGATCGAGCATTGTCGCCTCCTCGGGCAGGGCCTCGCGCAGCCTGGCGGTGGCCGCTCGCAGCGCCCGGGTGACGCTGAGGCGGGCTCGCTCCGAGGCTGACGAGCCCTTCCGGCTCCGTCCCCCCAAACCGAACGCCGCCGCCAATTGGCCCACCAGCTGATCGAGCTCGGTCTGGAGGACCTCGGCGTGGCCCTCGGCTCCTGTCTCGAGGGCGTCGTCGATCTCCGCCCGCAGCGCCTCGATGCGGTGGCGGTAGGCGGTGCGGGCTCGGCCGTCGACCAGCTCACCCGCGTCCCCCAGATGGCGGCGATCGAGGCAGAGCTCCGGCGCCACGCCCTCCACCCGGTCAACCAGATCGAGGGCGTGGCGTTCGACCCCGGGGCTGCGCAGCAGCTCGGCCAGGTAGAGGAGGCCCTTGGAGTCGGCCAGACGGGCCCGGATGTCACGGCCGGACACCACCCAGCAGCGGTCCTGGCGGCTGAGCGTCACCGTCGGGCGGGGGCGGCCAGGGCAGCACTTCGCATCGCCGGCCCCGTAGCGGTCGAGGAGGGCGGCGTCGCCGGCTGGGAGCACCACGTCGAGCTCGGCCAACGCCGCCGAAGCCCGCTTGGCCTCGACGCTGGCGGCCGCCCGGTTGCCCGCCCGGTCGTGGAGTCGAACGAACTCCAGGAGAAGCGTGGCTCGAAGCAAGGGCACGCCGGTGTCCGGAACGCGGTCGAGAGCTATCTCCATCGTCCCGATGGCGCCGGCCAGGTCGCCGTGCGCGGCCAGAAGCCGGCTGCGCACGGCGGCGACCCGGGCCTGGAGCCCGGGAACGTGGAGCGGGTCGGCGCGCGCCTCCAAGTGGTCGCACGCGGTAGCCGCCGCGTCGAGGTCACCGACGCCCAGAGCAACCTCCACC
>JBBQRO010000065.1:0-16975 GCA_038214685.1 Acidimicrobiales bacterium | reverse complement strand
CTGGAGAAGCTGCAGCGCAACCTGGGCGGCATCCGCGGCCTGACCCGCATGCCCGACGCGGTGTTCATCATCGACACCAAGAAGGAGCACATCGCCGTCACCGAGGCCAACAAGCTCGGGATGCCGATCGTGGCCGTGGTCGACACCAACTGCGACCCCGACCTCATCCAGTACGTGATCCCGGGCAACGACGACGCCATCCGGGCCGGCACCCTGATGTGCCGGGTGATCTCGGACGCGGTCGAGGAAGGCAAGTTCATCGCCTCCCGCAAGAACGCCGGCGCCAAGGCCGCCGCCGGTGCGGCAATGCCGCGCCCGGCGGCCGCCCCCGCTCCGGTCGACCCCGAGGCCGAGGCCCGCCGCACCCAGCAGCAGCAGGAGGCCCGCCGCCAGGCCGCCCTCCAGGCCCAGGAGCGCGAGGCCCGCCTGGTCTCGTCCCGACGGGCCGAGCCCGAGGCTCCCGCCGCTGAAGCACCCGCCGCTGAAGCACCGGCACCCGAGGCACCCGCCGCTGAAGCACCCGCCGCTGAAGTACCGGCACCCGAGGCACCCGCAGCTGAGGCACCGGCACCCGAGGCGCCCGCATCCGAGGCGCCCGCATCCGCTGTGCCGGCCGCCGAGGCATCTGCGGCTGGCGACGCCGTCGCGCCCGCCGCCGAGGCGCCGCCGGCCGAAACCGCCACCTCCCCCAAGGTCCCGGGCGACGCCTGATGGCGGACTTCAGCGCCAAGGACGTCCAGGCCCTGCGCAAGGCCACCGGCGTGGGCATGATGGACGCCAAGCGCGCCCTGGTCGAGAACGACGGCGACCTCGACAAGGCGGCCACCTGGTTACGGGAGAAGGGCCTGAGCAAGGCGGCCGAGCGCTCTGACCGGGCCAACACCCAGGGCGCCGTCACCATCGCCCGCCAGGGCAACATCGCGGCGCTGGTCGAGCTCAACTCCGAGACCGACTTCGTGGCCAAGTCGCCCGAGTTCAACGCTCTGCTGGAGGCGCTGGCCGCAGCTGTGGTTGCCGACGGGGATGGGGCAATCGCCGCCCACCAGGACGAGATCGACGACCTGCGCATCACCCTCAAGGAGAACATTGCCGTCGGCCAGGTCATCCGCTTCGAGGTTCCCGAGGGCGCGGTGCTCGACACCTATGTGCACAAGCCGGCGGGCTGGGGCGTCAACGCGGTGATGGTGGAGTTGCAGGGGGGGGACACGCCTCGAGATGTGGCCGCCTTGGCCCATGAGATCGCCCTGCACATGGCCTTCACCAAGCCGACCTATCTCTCCCGCGACGACGTGCCCGCCGAGCGGGTGGCCGAGGAGCGCCAGGTACTCGAGGCCATCACCCGCAACGAGGGCAAGCCCGAGGCCGCCATGCCGAAGATCGTCGAGGGCCGCTTGAAGGGATTCTTCAAAGAGCAGGTGCTCCTGGAGCAGGACTCCGTTCAGGACAGCAAGGTCAGCATCGCCCAGCTCCTGGGCGATGCCACGATCTCCCGCTTCGCCCAGGTCGTGATCGGCCGGTAGGGCGGGCATGCGGGGGAACTGGAGCCGGGTCGTCCTCAAGCTCTCAGGCGAGGCCTTCGCCGACCCGGCCACCGGCTTCGGGATCGACGGGGGCATCGTCGCTCGGATCGCCGCCGAGGTGGCCGAGGTCCGCCGTGACCTCGGCACCGAGATTGCCATCGTGGTCGGTGGCGGCAACATCTGGCGGGGGATGGCCGGCGCCGGCGCGGGCATGGACCGGGCCCAGGCCGACACCATGGGCATGCTGGCCACGGTCATCAACGGCTTGGCCCTGCAAGACGCCCTCGAGCACCTCGGCGAGCCCACCCGGGTCATGACGGCCATCGAGATGGCCCAGGTGGCCGAGCCCTACATCCGCCGCCGGGCCACCCGCCACCTCGAAAAGGGCAGGGTTGTCATCCTGGCCGGTGGCAACGGCAACCCCTTCTTCACCACCGACACCACCGCCGCGCTGCGTGCCGCGGAGATCGGCGCGGCGGCCATCCTGAAGGGCACCCATTCGGGTGTCGACGGCGTGTACGACGACGATCCGCTGCTCAACCCCGAGGCGGTCAAGTTCGCCGAGGTCACCTACCTCGAGGTCCTGAGCCGGGGCCTGAAGATCATGGACTCCACCGCCATCACCTTCTGCATGGACAACACGCTGCCCATCGTCGTCTTCGACCTCATGGGCCCGGGAAACATCCGCCGCGCCCTGGAGGGCGAGCCAATCGGTACCCTTGTGTCGTGATGCGGCCGCAGGGACGCTCCGGCAGATATGCACCGAGGCAGGCTCCAAAGGAGCGGGCTCGGTGATCGACGACGTCTTGTTGGAGACCACCGAGAAGATGGGCAAGGCGGTCGCCCACACCCAGGCCGACTTCTCCACCGTCCGCACCGGGCGGGCCACGCCGGCCCTGGTCGAGAAGCTGCGGGTCGACTACTACGGCGCCGAGGTGCCGCTCCAGCAGTTGGCCGGGTTCAACGTGCCCGAGCCCCGGGTGCTGGTCGTCGCCCCCTACGATAAGAGCGCGCTGAAGGCCATCGAGAAGGCGATTCAGCACTCGGACCTGGGTATCACCCCATCCAATGACGGTCAGGTGATACGCCTTGTGTTCCCGCAGCTCACCACGGAGCGGCGCAAGGATCTGGTGAAGGTGGTCAAGCACAAGGCTGAAGAGGGGCGGATCGCCATCCGGAACCTCCGGCGTGCGGCCCGCCACGACCTGGAAGCGTTCGAGAAGGACGGCGATATCTCCGTCGACGAGCTCGACCGGGCCGAGAAGGAGCTCGAGAAGCTCACCCACGAGTACGTCGCCGAAATCGACCGGGTGCTAGGGCGCAAGGAGCAGGAGCTGCTCGAAGTCTAGGGACCGTGTCTTCTCAGATGCGCAGGAGGTCCACACTTGGACGATTTCCAGACAGACGACCAGGTACACGCCGCGAAGAAGGACGAGCACCTCCATACCGACCCGGGCCCCGCCTGGTCGGGCATCTCCCGCGGTCCCCGGCCCCCGGCGGAGGGCGTCAGGATCATCGGCGCCGAGGAGGCCGCGGCCGCCATTGAGGCCGGGCAGGTCTCGGCCCGGGTCCCTGACCACTCCCCGCGCTTCGGCGACGTGCCCGAGACGCCCGCCGGCCCTCAGCCACCGCTGCGCTTCCCCGGCTCCGACCCCTCGGCCGTGGCCAAGCCACGGGTGGTGACGCCCGATCCGCCCCCGCCCCCGCCCGCAGCGCCCGTGCCCGAGTCCGGGCATGACGCACCGCCGCCGGCCCTCGCCCCACCCGCCGGAGCTGGTCCGTCGTGGTCGGGTGCCTCCGATGCCTCGCCCCTCGGGGCCAACGGCCCGAGTGAGTTCTGGGATCCGCCCGTCGTCGCCACCGCGTCCCCCGGGCGGTTCGAGGAGCTGGTGGCCGCTGCGTCCCGGGCCGAGGCCGAGGCCCGCGCCGCCGAGCCTGCGCCGCCGGAGCCGGGTGCCTCCCGAGCCCAGCCGGCCTCGCCGGCGCCGGCGCCCGAGCTCCGGGAGATCACCCGGGAGCACCCCCTGACGTCGAATCCCGTCTCCGGTGAATGGGCGGTGGCGTCCGGGCTGGGCGGCAACGTCGGACCGCCGCCGCAGGGAGGGCGTAACCTGCCGGGATCGTCATCGGGGCCTGACTCGCCTCAATCGGACTGGGACCGGCTGTCCGGTACCACCAGTGGGAGGGGGCAGGTGGGCGAGAACGACGGAAGCTCTTGGGGTTTCTTCGACGAGGCCGACGCCGACTCTCCCGGGCGGCCGACGCCGACAGCCGACGACCAGTCCACCATGTCGCTGCCCCATTGGACCGACCCCCCCACCGGCGAGGTGCCCCGCATTCTCAGCGACAGCGCGCCGCCGACGCCGGCAGCCGACGCGGAGCTGAGCGCCTGGTCGGCGCTGTCCACCGGACCCCGGTGGCGGGACCAGCCCGCCGACTGGGACGAGGCCGACTTCTCCGACACGGTCCTCGACGACCGCGAGGCCCGGCTCGGCGCCTTACGCGACCAGCCCGAGCTCGACGAGGAAAGCGACATCTTCGCTTTCGACGAACCGGTGGCCGCACCGGTGCCCGCCCGAGTGGTCGGATCGGGCCGGGGGACCGCCACCCAGGTCCGTCCGCCGCAGCTCCAGAAGCGTCCCGGGGGCCGGCCGCCCCGCGGTGGGCCGCCGGCGCCCGGCGCCGGCGGAGGTCCTGTGCCCGGCTCGAGCGATGGCACCGACATCTCCCAACGGGTCATCACCGGCATCATCGTCGCCGGCGTCCTACTGGCCGCCGCCGCTATCGGCCAGAGCGCCCTGGTCGTTATCGTGCTCGCTGCGGTGACCATGGCCGGGGCCGAGCTTTTCCAGGCCCTGCGCGCCCGTGGGTACCAGCCCGCCACCCTGCTCGGCCTGGTCGGGTGCGCGTCGATGGTCCTCGCCGCCTACACCCGGGGGCTGCCGGCTTTCCCGCTGGTGCTGACCCTCATGGTGATCTTCAGCTTCCTCTGGTACCTGGCCGGCGTGGTTCACGCCAAGCCCACCATGAACATCGCCGTCACCCTCTTCGCCTTCGTCTACGTCGGCTTCCTCGGCAGTTTCGCATCGCTGTTCCTGCGCGCTCCCGACGAGGAGGGGGTGGGGCTGCTGCTGGGCGCCATTATCGCCACCGCTGCCCACGACATCGGCGCCTACCTGGTGGGCAAGTACTGGGGGAAGACCCCGCTGGCCCCCGAGCTGTCGCCGAACAAGACGTTCGAAGGCCTGGTGGGCGGGGTGCTGGCGTCGGTGGTGGTCAGCATGCTGGTCGTCAGCCAGATCGGCCTCTGGAGCGTCGGCAAGGCCTTCTGGCTGGGCGTGGTGGTGGCGGTCGCCGCTCCTCTGGGCGACCTGTGCGAGTCCATGATCAAGCGCGACCTGGGCGTGAAGGACATGGGCAAGGTCCTGCCCGGCCACGGTGGGGTGCTCGACCGGGTCGACGCCTTGTTGTTCGTGATCCCGGCCACCTATTACCTGGCCCTGATACTTTTCCCCGCCGGCACTATTTGAGGACGATCAGCGTCGTCGGGTCCACGGGCTCGATCGGTACCCAGACCCTCGATGTCGTCGCGGCCGAGCCCGACCGTTACCGGATCGTCGCCCTGGGGGCGGCCCGGTCGGTGGAGCTGCTGGCTGCTCAGGCCCATGCCGTGCGACCGGAGCGGGTGGCCATCGCCGATGCCTCCCTGGCCGCCGATCTCGAGTCCCGGGTGCCGAAAGGTACCGAGGTATGGGCCGGCCCCGAGGCGCTGGCCGCCATCGCCCGGGAGGCCGAAGTGGTGGTCAACGGGGTTGTCGGCTTCGCCGGTCTGCCCGTCACCCTCGCCGCCCTGGAGGCGGGCCGGCGCCTGGCTCTGGCCAACAAGGAGTCGCTGATCGCCGGCGGCCCAGTGGTGCAGCGGGCCCGGGCCACCCCCGGGGCGGAGATTCTCCCGGTCGACTCCGAGCACGCCGCGGTGCACCAGTGCCTGCTGGCAGCGGGCTCTGGTCACCCAGGGGGTACAGCGGGCTCTGGCCGCCCAGGGGGTACAGCGGGCGCCTCCGGGACCGACCGCCTGCGCCGGATCGTCCTCACCGCCAGCGGCGGACCGTTCCGCGGACGGTCACGGGCCGAGCTGGGCTCGGTGACGGTGGCCGACGCCCTGGCCCATTCGACGTGGTCCATGGGACCGAAGATCACGGTGGACAGTTCGACGTTGATGAACAAGGGGTTGGAGGTGATCGAGGCCCACGAACTCTTTGGCGTGGCCTACGACCGCATCGAGGTGGTCGTGCACCCCCAGTCGATCGTCCACTCCATGGTGGAGTTCACCGACGGGTCCACCATCGCCCAGCTCTCCCAGCCCGACATGCGCCTGCCAATCTCCTACGCCCTGGCCTATCCCGACCGTGGCCAGGTGGCCTTCGGCGCCCTCGACTGGGACTTGGTCGGTCGCCTCGACTTCGAGGCCCCCGATCGCCACGCCTTCCCGTGCCTCGACCTGGCCTATGAGGCGGGACGGGAGGGCGGTACCGCGCCGGCGTGGCTGAACGCGGCCAACGAGGTTGCCGTGGCCGCGTTCCTGGAAGGACTCATCTCATGGAAATCCATTGCCGAGGTAGTCAAAGAGACCCTGGTACGGCATCATGGAACGAACCCGGTGAGCGTCGACGTTGTTCTTGACGCGGACCGGCTAGCGCGGGAACAAGCAAGGCGGGTCGTAGAACGGAGCGCAGCAGCTTGACCCAGACCACCACCACCCCGATGACCGACGAGCCGGTGATCCCCGACCCTGATGTTCATCGCGCCGAGAAGCGCAAACTTCTCATGCTGGCCGGCATCATGGCCGGCGGCGTCACCCTTTCCCTTCTCACCGGGACGTTCCCGGTGGTTGCCTTCTGCTTGGCCTTGGCGGCCGTGGTCATGCTCCATGAGGCCGCCCACTTTGCGGCAGCCAAGTGGTCGGGCATGAAGGCCACCGAGTTCTTCTTCGGCTTCGGCCCCCGGCTGTGGTCGGTCCGCAAGGGCGAGACCGAGTACGGCATCAAGGCCATCCCCCTCGGCGGCTACGTGAAGATCATCGGGATGAGCAATCTCGAGCGCGACATCGACCCGGCCGACGAGCCCCGCACCTACCGCCAGGGCTCCTATCCCAAGCGGATGCTGGTGGCGATGGCCGGCGTCATGACCCACTTCGTCATGGCGTTCCTCCTGTTGATCGTGCTGCTGACGGCGATCGGAGTCCCGAACTACGAAAAGCCCAGCCTCACCATCGGCAACCTCAGCCGCCTCGAAACCGGGGCATCCCCGGCCGTCGACGCCGGGTTCAAGGTGGGCGACCGCCTCGTCTCGGTGGGCGGGAACGCCGTGTCGAGCTGGGACGACGTGCCGCAGTTCATCCGGGGGAGCGCCGGCCGGCCCCTCGACTTCGTCGTCGAGCGCAATGGCGCACGGGTACCGCTTACGGCCACGCCGGCCACCCTGGAGAGCAATGGGGAGACCCGGGGCTTTATCGGTATCGGCCCCAAGGCCACCGTTGAGCGCATGGGCCCGCTGGCCGCATCCGGTCGGGCGGTGAGCGACATCTGGCAGTTGTCCACCGGTTCGGTCAAAGCGCTGGGCTCGTTCTTCACCCCCGGAGCGCTCCGGGACTACGCAGGCCAGCTCACCAACGCCACCAACGACACCCCTGCCCAGCTCGACGACCAGCGGTTCGTGTCCGTCGTCGGCGTGGCCCGCATCGCCGGGCAGGCAGCCGAGAGCGGCCTGTTCAACGTCATCTACCTGCTCGTCCTGCTGAACATCTTCATCGGGATCTTCAACCTGGTGCCGCTCCTGCCCCTCGACGGCGGGCACGTGGCCATCGGCACCTACGAGCGTCTGCGCTCCCGGGCCGGGCGTCGCTACCAGGCCGACGTGGGCAAGATGATGCCGGTGGCGGCCACCGTCATCGTGGTCCTGGTCCTGATAGGGGTGACGTCGATCTACCTCGACATCGTCAAGCCCATGGCCAACCCATTCCAGTAGGTTTCGCACTCGCTGGCGGAGCCTGCTCGGCGAGTTTCCACTCACGCACGGAGGGCCGCCGGCAAAGCCGGCGGCCCTCCGTCGTCCATCCTGCTCGGTAGCCGAGGGGGCCGCCTCCGGCGGCGACGACGGCCACCGCGCCGCTGGCGCCCATACTGGTTCCATGGTTGCTCGTCGTCCTACTCGGCAGGTCACCCTTGTCGGGGCCTCCAAATCCGTCGTGGTCGGTGGGGATGCGCCCGTCTCGGTGCAGTCGATGACCATCACCAAGACGGCTGACGTAGAGGGCACGCTCGCCCAGATCTACGCGCTGGCGGCCGCCGGCGCCGACCTCGTGCGTTGCACCTGCAACGACCCCGAGGCGGCCGAGGGGCTGGCCGCCATCGTGCCCCGGTCTCCGGTGCCGATCGTGGCCGACATCCACTTCCAGTACAAGCTGGCCCTGGCCGCGCTCGACGCAGGGGTGGCCTGCCTGCGCCTGAACCCGGGGAACATCCGCAAGGCCGACCAGATCAAGCTGGTGGCCCAGGAGGCCAAGGACCGCAACGTCCCCATCCGCATCGGCGTCAATGCCGGCTCCCTCGACCCCGACATCTACGACAAGCACGGCGGGGCCACGCCCGAAGCGCTGGTCGCGTCCGCTCAGCGGGAGCTGGCCTACTTCGAGGAGGTGCACTTCTCCGACGTCAAGATCTCGGTGAAGGCCTCGAACGTGCCGCTGATGGTCGAGGCCTACCGCCAGCTCTCGGAGGTCACCGACCATCCGCTGCACCTGGGCGTCACCGAGGCCGGCCCGCCGCCGGCCGGCCTGGTCAAGGCCACCGCCGGCATCGCCACGCTGCTGCTGGAGGGCATCGGCGACACCATCCGCTACTCACTCACCGCCGATCCCGTGGAGGAGGCCCGCGCCGGCCGCCAGCTGCTCGAAGCCCTGGGCCTGCGGGACCGCAAGACGGTGGACCTCATCGCCTGCCCCTCCTGCGGCCGGGCCGAGGTCGACGTGATCCGGGTGGCCAAGGAGGCCGAAGCGGCCCTGGCCGGGCGGAATCTCCCTATCCAGGTGGCGGTCATGGGCTGCGTGGTCAACGGCCCCGGCGAGGCCCGCAGTGCCGATCTGGGCATCGCCGCCGGCAACGGCCGGGGCCACCTGTTCGTACGGGGACAGATGATCCGCGTCGTTCCCGAGGCCGACATGGTGGCCGCCCTGGTGGAGGAGGCCGAACGCCTGGTGGCCGAGGGGGCCGAGGCCCGGATCGCCGCCGCCGACGTCGGGGCGGTCGAGGAGGCGGAACGCAACCGGGTGGCCCTGCTGGCCGACCAGGGCGACGACCCTAACTCCGTGGACCAGCGCGTCGAGCTCATCCGCAAGGAGCTCACCTGACGTCGAGTGTGGGTAATTCGGTGCCGTATGTCGCCGCGGATCGCCCACACTGGGCAGATGACCGACTGGGACGGCGCAACCTACGACCGCATCGCCGACCCCATGACCCGGTGGGGCACCGATGTCCTCGAACGGCTGCCGCTCGCCGGCGATGAGACGGTGCTCGATGCCGGCTGCGGCAGCGGGCGGGTGACCGAGGCGCTGTTGGAGCGGCTGCCGGGCGGGCGGGTCATCGCCGCCGATGCCGCCCCCTCGATGCTGGTCGAGGCCCGCCGTCGGCTGGAGCGTTTCGGCGACCGAGTCGCGTTCGTGGAGTGCGACCTCGGCCGGCCGTTGCCGATCGACGGTCCGGTCGACGCGGTGTTCTCGACCGCCACCTTCCACTGGGTGCCCGACCACGACGCCCTGTTCGCCAACCTGGCCGCCGTCCTGCGTCCCGGTGGCCGGCTGGTGGCCCAATGCGGCGGGGAAGGCAACATTGCCTCTGTCCGTCGGGCCGTCGCCGAGCTTGGGGAGATGTGGTCGGGGCCGTGGACCTTCGCCACGCCCGAGGAGACCGCGGCTCGCATGGAGGCTGCCGGCTTCGTCGAGGTCGACGCGTGGCGGCACGACGAGCCGACCCCGATCGACCCCGGCGAGGCGATGGAGACGTACCTGGCCACCGTGATCCTCCGGGCCCACCTGGCCCGCCGGCCCGTTGCCGAGCGGCCCGGCTTCGTCCGTCAGGTGGCCGAACGGCTGCCCAGATCTGAGATCGACTACGTCCGGCTGAACTTCGTCGCCCGCCTGGCCTGAGCTCGGTGCTCACGCACTTCGACGCGTCGAGCGGCCGGTCAGTACCTGGACGCCTGCAGGCGGAACAGCTCGGCGTAGCGTCCGCCGGCGGCCAGGAGCTCGTCGTGGGAGCCCTGCTCCTCGATGCGGCCGTCGTGGAGCACGATGATCACGTCGGCCATGCGCACCGTCGAGAATCGGTGGGACACGAGGATGGTGATGGGGGTGTCATCCACCTTTCCCGCCGCCATGGCAGCGAAGGTGGCGAAGACCTCGTGCTCGGCCCGGGGGTCAAGGCTGGCGGTGGGCTCGTCGAGGACGAGCAGCGCGGGGTCGGGGCGCATGAGGCCTCGAGCCAGCGCCACCCGCTGCCACTCTCCTTCGGACAGGTCGACGCCCCCCTCGAACCAGCGGCCCAGCTGGGTGGCCAGGCCGCCGGGCAGCCGGTCGATCACCCGGTCCGCCCCGGCCTGGCGGGCCGAGGCGCCCACCCGCTCCAGGTCGTCGATCTCGGGCAGGTCGCCCACCCCGACCGCCTCGCTGGCCACCAGCTGGAAGTGCACGAAGTCCTGGAAGGCGGCACCGGTGCGATTCCGCCAGTCGTCGAGGTCGAGGTCGCGCAGGTCGGTGCCGTCGACGGTGATCCGCCCGACGGTGGGGTCGTAGAAGCGGCACAGCAGCTTCACCAGACTGGTCTTGCCCGCGCCGTTTTCTCCGACGAGGGCAACGGTGGTGGCGGCCGGGATGAACAGGGAGACGTCGGTGAGTACGGGCTCCTCGGTGCCCGGATAGGTGAACGACACGTGATCGAGGGCGATGCCCTGGGTGATGCGGGCCGGTGCCGGCGCCGCGTCCTCCGCCGGCGCGCGGGTCACGCTGGGCTGGTAGTCGAGGAGCCACAGGTAGCGCTCGCCCACGAAGGACAGCTCGGCCAGCCAGGCCGCGGAGCGGGCCGCGCCCTGCACTTGGCCGATGGCCATCCGGGCCACCTGCACGACGAGGGCGACATCGCCGAGGCTGGCCCGGCGTTCGAGGGCCAGCCAGCCGACGAAGCCGATTGCCCCGGCCAGCCCTGCTCCGTACAGGCCGCCGGCGGCCACGCCGGCCCAGGCCCGGCGTAGCTGGTCACCGAACAGCATCCCGTTGTAGGCGTCGGTGAGCTTCCGGTGACGCTCGATGAGGTGGGGGCCGAGGCCGAAGAGGCGGACCTCCTTGGCGGCCGCCGGCTCGGTGGCCAGCTCGAGGTAGTGCTTGGCCAGCCGCTCGTCGAGGGCGGTGGTGTCGTGGCGGGTGAAGTGGCGGCGGAAGTTCCGGAACTGCAGGATCACCCCCGGGGCGACGACCACCGGCAGCAGGACCAGGACCGGATGGACGAAGCCGAGCAGGACGACGGCGGCGAGGAGGCCGAAGAGGATCGAGGAGAAGGAGTTGAGGTTGGTGAAGGCGAAGTAGGGGAGATAGCTGCGGTCCTGGACCAGCTTGACCTTGTCGGCGTACTCCGGGCGCTCGAGGTGCTCAAGGCCGGCGGCCGACGACGAGACGGCCATCAGCTCCTGCTCGACGGCTTGGCTGGTGCGCTCGGCCAGGTCGGACTGGAGGAGGCTGGTGAAGTCCTCGATCAGGGCGCCGGCCCCGACAAGGGCCAGGTAGCCCACGCCGATGCCCAGGACCCGACCGGGGTCGTCGCCCGCCAGCGCGTCGACCACCAGCTTGGTGACCAGGCCGGTGAGCGCGCCGAACATCCCGAACAGGGCGGCCGACACGAACAGCGCCACCGCCTTCCCCCGGGCCGCGCCGAAGGACAGGCCCAGGATGACCCGGTAGACCCGCATCGAGCGCCGGAAGGTGTCGCCCGTCCCTCGCAACTGGTGACGATCCGACACGTCCTGGCGTGTTCTATCGTCACCAGTTGCCCGGGGCGGGCTCACTCCAGGCTCCCGGTGACGCGGTAATGCGAGGCCTGGACCTCGTACAGCTCCGCGTAGCGCCCGCCGGCGGCGACCAACTCGGCGTGGCTGCCGTCCTCCACCACCCGGCCCCCGGCCAGCAGCACGATGCGCCCGGCCATGCGCACGGTGGAGAAGCGATGGGACACCAGAAGCGTGGTGCGGCCCCGGCTGAGCTCGGCGAAGTGGCCGTAGAGCTCGTTCTCCACCCGCACATCGAGGTTGGCGGTGGGCTCATCGAGCACCAGCAGGTCGGCGTCCCGCCCGACCTGGGCCATCATGGCCCGGGCCAGCGCCACCCGCTGCCACTCGCCGCCCGAGAGGTCGACACCGCCGAACTCCCGGGCCAGGGGGGTGTCCCAGCCGTCGGGCAACGACTCCAGCTGGTCGAGGATGCCGACCCGGGACGCGGCCTCCTGCAGGACCGACAGGTCGCCCGCCGACTCGAGGGCGCCGAAGCCCACGTTGTCGCGGGCGGGAAGCTCGTAGTGCACGAAGTCCTGGAAGATGATGGCCAGGCGGGTGCGGTAGTCGGCCAGGTCGAGCTCTCGGATGTCGATCCCGTCGACAGTGATCCGGCCCTCGGTGGGATCGTAGAAACGGCACAGGAGCTTGATGAGCGTGGTCTTGCCCGCCCCGTTCTCCCCGACCAGGGCAACCGACGACCCGGCCTCAATGTCGAGGTCGAGCCGGTCGAGCACGGCCCGCTCGGTGCCGGGGTAGACGAAGCTCACCCTCTCGAAGCGGATCCCGGTGCGGGTGGGCTGGCGGGCCGGCCGGGTGCCGCCGACGTCGAGGCGGGGATCAGCCCGGGCCAGGCCGAGAACCCGGATGGCCGAGGGCAGGTAGAAGCTGCTGCGCCGGGCCCGGGAGGCCTCGCGGAACAGGGCCACGACCGCAGTCGACAGGCCGACGGTGGCGATCGATGCCGCAGTGAAACGCCCGACCGAGGTGCGGCCGTCGATCGTGCTGCGCAGCATCGACACGTAGGTGACCGCCAGGCCGGCGACGGCCAGAGCGTGGAGCCACAGCACGGCCATCAGGCCCTTGTGCCGCAGGGCCAGCATCTCCTGCACGCCGGCCAGCCAGAACCGGGCCTGGCGGGCCCGGGCCCACTCGGGCAGGGAGAAGATGCGCAGTTCCTTGCCCGGCTCCCGGGTGACGGCGAGGTTGCGGTAGTAGTCGGCCCGGCGGGTGTCCTCCGAGCGCCGCCAGCGGGCCAGCCCGGTGATGGACTCGAACCGCCACGACGCCACCCCACCAGGCAACGCAGAAACCAGGACCAGCGCAGGCACCCATCCGGCGAAGGTGGCGGCGACCGCAGCCATGGCGATCAGTTGGGACAGCTGCTGGAACACCTGGGTGAGGAACTGCAGGGTGTGGACCGGCCCGTAGCCGATCCAGTGGGCTACGGCCAGCTCGTCACGGAACTCCGGATCCTCGAAGTAGGCCAGGCCCGGCAGGGCGACGGTGGCCGTCATCAGCCGCCGGGAGAGGTAGGCCTCGAACTTCCGCTGGACACCGAAGAGCACGGCCTGTTGGATGGGCCCGACGAGCTGGCTGAAGAAGACGGCGGCGGCGATGAGGAGCAGGGCGGACCGCACGTCGCGGCCGGGCGCCGACGTGCTGCCCAGTTCGACGGCCTCGGGAAGCCGGGACAGGAACCGCCCGGTGGCGGCCACGGCCAGGGCCGGCGCCCCGCCGGAGATCACGGTGGTGGCCAGCAGGACCAGTGACAACCCGGGCGCGGACCGGAACACCAGCCCGAGCCCGCGCACGCTGGCGGCCACCTCCTCCCGGGGCGTCGGTTGCTCCATCGGCCCAGCATGCCGCTTCGGCTGGGTCGGCGTCTCCCGGGGGCGCCCGCTCGGTGTGATCCACATCTAGATGTTCGCGACGGGTATTGAAGCGGGCCCCGGCAGGGGGGAGGATGCGGGCTTCCCGACGAAAGGTCTGGCGTTGAGCGCTCGGCGATACCTGGCTTCGGCCGCTTCCATGTTCACCCTGTCCCTCGGCATCGTGGCCACCGCAGGCCCCGCCGCCGCCGCCCACGTGGCGTGCGGCCAGACGATCCTGGCCAGCACGGTCCTCGACAGCAACGTCGGGCCCTGCGCCACCGGTGTGACCATCGGCGCCGACAACGTCACCCTCGACCTCAACGGGTTCACCATCTCGGGGAACCCCAACACGGGCGAAGGTCCGGGGATCAGCCTGATCAGTCGCACCGGCGTTGTGGTGAAGAACGGCACGGTGACCCAGTTCGACGCCGGCGTCGCCATCGAGCGGGGCTCGAGGAACACCGTCAACAACATGCAGATCCTGAACAACCGCAGCGGTGGCGGCGACTTCGGCGACGGCGTCGCCGTGTTCCTCAGCAACAACAACACAATCACCGGAAACCAGATCCGCAACAACGGCGTCTACTCCGGCGTCGGGCTGATCGGGTCGGCCTTCAACCTCATCAAGGACAACCAGATCACCGACAACAACCAGTCGGCCACCAACACCTCCGGCATCCGGATCGAGAACGGCCCGGCGTCGAACGACAACACCGTGGTCAACAACCTGGTGTCCAACAGCGGGCTCGACGGCATTCAGGTCTTCGCCGGAGGCAGCCGGAACCAGATCAAGTTCAACCAGGTGTTCGGCAGCGCCCGCGACGGGATCAACGTGTTCGCCGGTGGGAACGCCAACGTGATCGAAGGCAACAGCGTCCGGTCGAACCGCGGTCATGGCATCTACGTGCGGGGCCAGGCAGGCAACTTCCCTGCGCCGGCCAACAACCAGATCCTCCGCAACGTGTCGTTCGGCAACGTGTCGCCCGACCTGCGCGACGGGCAGCCGAACTGCGGTACCAACCAGTGGAGCGGGAACCAGGCGGGTAGCGGAACCCCGCCCTGCACCCTGAATCCCTGAGCCGGGCGCGGTGGGTCCCGGGGCCTCCGAGGCGCCGGGATGCACCGCCCCCAGCCATGGCCGGCGCTATGCTGTGGGCTGAATCTGTCGTCGATATTGGGTGGTGACCGAGCGTGGGCAGTGCCCACGCTTTTGTTTGCCAGCGAAGAAGGGAGAGCGAGGTGACCGACCAACACGGGGACGAGCGCGTCCGTTCGGTGGTCGAGACACCCCTCTCCGAGCAGGGCTTCGAGGTGGTCGACATCGAGCGCCACGGCAGCGTCCTGAGGGTCACGGTCGACCTGCTGGTCGGCCCAGACGACACGGTCGACCTGCTGGTCGGCCCAGACGACCAGGTCGACCATGAGGGCGACCGACCGGGCGGCATCGACATGGACGGGGTGACCCGGGCCACCCGGCTGGTGTCGGACCTGCTCGATCGCCACGACCTGGTTGGCGATCGGATGACCTTGGAGGTGTCCAGCCCGGGGATCGAGCGGCCCCTGCGCACGCCGGCGCACTTCCGGCGGTTCGTCGGCACCGAGGTGGCGGTCAAGCTCCGTCCCGGCACCGAAGGCGAACGGCGGCTGACGGGCGTGCTGGAGAGCGCCGACGACGAAGGAGTGGTGGTGGGCGGCCGGCGGCTGGCCTATGCCGACATTGACAAGGCCCGGACCGTGTTCGTCTGGCCGGCGGGCGGCCAGAAGGACACGTCGAAGAAGGACGGGGCGAAGAAGATGGGACGAGTGTCATGACTGCAGCCAATTTCGAGCTCATGGAAGCCCTCCAGGTCATCGAGCGGGAGAAGGGTGTCTCTGTCGACACCCTGCTCGAGGCGCTGGCCAACGCCCTGGTCTCCGCCTACAAGCGGATGCCCAAGGCGGCCGAGGAGGCTTTCGTCACCATCGACCCCGACACGGGGGAGATGCACGTCTACGCCCAGGAGCTCGACGACGACGGCAACGTCGTGCGCGAGTGGGAGGACACCCCCGACGACTTCGGGCGCATTGCCGCCCAGACGGCCAAGCAGGTGATCCTCCAGCGCATCCGCGAGGCCGAGCGGGAGATGAAGTACGAGGAGTACGCCGGCCGCGAAGGCGACATCGTCACCGGGATCATCCAGCAGAACGACCAGCGCTACACCCTGCTCGACCTGGGCCGGGTCGAGGCCCTGTTGCCCCAGGCCGAGCAGGTCCCCTATGAGCGGTATGAGCACGGTGCCCGGCTGAAGGCGTACATCGTCGAGGTGCGCAAGACCACCAAAGGCCCGCAGATCGTGGTCAGCCGAACTCACCCCGGCCTCATCAAGCAGCTGTTCGTGCTGGAGGTGCCCGAGATCGCCGACGGCGTGGTCGAGCTCCGGGCCGTGGCCCGGGAGCCCGGGCACCGCACCAAGATCGCGGTGTGGTCCAACGATCACAACGTCGACCCGGTCGGCGCCTGTGTCGGCGCCCGGGGCGCCCGGGTGCGCATGGTCGTCAACGAACTGCGGGGCGAGAAGGTCGACATCGTGCCCTTCTCCGAGGATCCCTCGGAGTTCGTGATGAAGGCCCTGTCGCCGGCCAAGGTCAAAGAGGTCCGCATCGACGAGGACAGCGGTACCGCCGAGGTGATCGTGCCCGATTACCAGCTGTCGCTGGCCATCGGCAAGGAGGGCCAGAACGCCCGCCTGGCCGCCCGACTCACCGGCTGGCGAGTCGACATCAAGAGCGAGAGCCAGCTGGCCGAGGAGGAAGCGGGCTACGCCGGCGAGGAGTGGGCCGAGGGCGAGTGGGTCACCAACCCCGCCGGCGAGATGGTCTGGCAGCCGGCCGAGGGCGGCGAGGCTCTGTCGGCCCAGGAGTACGCCACCCCCACCGAGGAGACGCCGGCAGGCGAGCAGGCAGTTGCGCCGGCCCAGCCCACGGAGACGCCCGCATAGCCCCGCGACGCACATGCGTCGGCTGCCGACGGGTGGCGTCGCCCGACGAGCTGGTCCGGGTGGTGGCCGAGCCCGGCGGCGGCCTTGCCGTGGGGCGCGGACGGCCCGGGCGGGGGGCGTGGCTGTGCGCCGGATCGCCCGGGTGCATCGACGCCGCCGAGCGTCGCAAGGCCTTCGACCGGGCCCTCCGGACCACCGTCGACCCCCACTCGATGGGCGCGGTCCGGCCCATGCTCGCCGAGCGTGGGAGACTAGATAGCTGAGTCGGCCCGCAGCCGTCAGCACGACCAGTCGGCGGACGCCGCCAATCGATGCAGCCGGCGGAGAGCCGCCATAGAACGCAGTGACCGGCGAGAGCCGGGAAAGGACGGATTCGCCAGTTGGCACAGAGGATCAGGGTCTACGAGCTGGGCCGGGAATTGGGGCTCACCAACAAAGAGACGCTCGATCTCTGCATCGCGCTCGGCATCGGGGTGAAGAGCCACTCCTCGAGCATCGAGGACGCCCAGGC
>JBBQRO010000064.1:0-17054 GCA_038214685.1 Acidimicrobiales bacterium | reverse complement strand
GGCGTGGACCATCTGGGCCCCGGCGTCCTGGTGCATGCCGGCGCCGGCGTAGGCCACCGACAGAACCTCGCCCTGGGCCTTGGGGCCCATGAGGTACACCGACGGGTACTTCATGGTGAGCCGGCTGCCGATGTTGCCGTCGATCCACTCCACCCGGGCCTCGGTCTCGGCCCGCGCCCGCTTGGTGACCAGGTTGTAGACGTTGGTCGACCAGTTCTGGATGGTGGTGTAGGTGATGTGGGCGCTGGGCTTGGCGATGAGCTCGACCACGGCCGAGTGCAGGGAGTCGGTGCTGTAGACCGGCGCCGAGCAGCCCTCGATGTAGTGAACGGTGGAGCCCTCGTCCGCGATGATCAGCGTGCGCTCGAACTGGCCCATGTTTTCGGCGTTGATCCGGAAGTAGGCCTGCAGGGGCATCTCGACGTCGACGCCCGGCGGCACGTAGATGAAGCTGCCGCCCGACCACACGGCGGAGTTCAGGGCCGCGAACTTGTTGACGCCCGGGGGGATGACGGTGCCGAAGTACTCCTTGAGGATCTCCGGGTGCTCGCGCAGGGCGGTGTCCATGTCCATGAACAGGACGCCCATGGCCTCGAGGTCCTCACGGTTCTTGTGGTAGACGACCTCGGATTCGTACTGGGCGGTGACGCCGGCGAGGTACTTCCGCTCGGCCTCGGGGATGCCCAGCTTCTCGTAGGTCTCCTTGACCGAGTCGGGCAGCTGGTCCCAGGAGCTCACCTGCTGGTCGGTGGGCTTGATGTAATAGAAGATGTCCTGGAAGTCGAGGTCGGGCATGTTCACCGCGAACCACGGGGCCATGGGCTTGCGCTCGAAGGTGCGCAGGGCCCGCAGGCGGAACTGCCGCATCCACTCGGGCTCGCCCTTCATCCACGACATCTCGTTGACGATGTCCTCGTTGAGGCCCTTCTTGGGCTTGAAGACGTAGTCCTCGACGTCGTGCCATCCGAGCTTGTACTTGCCCAGATCGAGTTCGGTCGTAGCCATCAGCGCACCAGCTTCCAAGAGAAGACAATTTCTCCTACGTAGATAGTAACAAACCACCTCCGCCCTATCATCCCCAGCCAGCCAGCATCCGCTCGCTCAGGGCACCATTTCGAACCCGACGCCCAGCAGGTCGTACACCCGACCCGCCCGGCGGTCCCGGCTCAGCAGAAGGGCGTCGTGGTGGGCGGCGGTGACGCCGATCAGCGCGTCGTAGGCGGCGCCGCCGGAGATTCCGCTCTCGACAAGCCGGCCCAGGAGGGAGGCGTAGGCGTCTTTCCCCAAGGTGAGCGGGGCATCGGCGAACGCCCGGAGCAGGTCGAGCGCGGCTCGGGGATCCAACCGATGTGGGGGTGGCAGGCGGGTCAGCACCGAGTAGGCCTCCAACAGGCAGTGCGCCGGCAGCCGGATCTCTTCGCCGGCGATCGCGGTCCGCGCCGACTCGTGGCCCTCGTGCCAAGCGGCCAACGCAGCGACGACCACGCTGGTGTCCGCCGCCTTCACCGCCTGACGCGCTCGATCGTCTCCCGCACTATCTCGTCGGTGAGGGCGGGCAGGCCGTCAGCGCGGGCGACCAGCCGTCCGTCGACCTCCACGAGCTCGATCTCCGCCGGCGCCGGTCGTATCTCCACTCCCCCGTCGGCCTCCGCAAGTTCCACGTCGGCTCCGGGCGACAGGCCGAGCCGGTCGCGGATCGCCTTGGGAATGACCACCCGTCCGCCCGAGTCGATGGTAGTGCGCATGGCAGAACGGTACCATCGACCCTCCTTTCCGAACTGGTGACATCCAGTGCCATATACGACACCCCGTGTCACCGGTTCGATCAGGTCCGCGCCCGGGCCGCGGCGTGCTCGACCAGTTGGCGGAACAGGCCCTGCTGCTCGGGCCAGTCCTCGAGCAGCTCCGGGTGCCACTGAACGGCCACGATGTGGGGGCTTCCGGGCACCTCGATGGCCTCCACGGTGTCGTCCTCAGCCCAGGCGACGGCCCGGGTACCGGGGGCGGCCTGGTCGACAGCCTGGTGGTGGATGGAGTTGACCTGCACCTCGGTGGCACCCAGGGCCTCGGCCAGGTGGCTGTCGGGCTCGATCTTCACCCGGTGGACGCCCTCCCGCCACCGGTCGACGCGATCGTGCTCCTGGCCGGTGGCGTGGGGGACGTGCTGGATCAGCGACCCGCCCATGGCCACGTTGAGCACCTGCATGCCCCGACAGGTGGCCAGGAGGGGCATGTCGGCCTCGATGGCGGCCTGGATGAGGCGGATCTCGAAGGCGTCGCGCAGCGGGTCGACGCTGTGGGTCTCGGCGATGGGCATGGCGCCGTAGCGCGACGGGGCAACGTCGCCGCCGCCGGTCAGCAGGATGCCGCTGACCGCAGGCAGGAGGTGGTCTACTGCGTCGGGGTCGAGGACCGGAAGGATCACCGGCATGCCGCCGGCCCGCTCCACCCCCTCGACGTAGAACCGGCTCGCGGTGTGAAGCAACGCCGGCCCGGTGGCGATCTCCACGATGCGGGGATGGGCGGAGATCCCGATGACCGGCTTCACTGCACCGAATCTACGGCCTCGGGAACAGCTCCCCGACGAAATCCGCCAGCGCGTCGAGGCTCTCTGGCGAACCGTCGGTCACGAACACCGCCGGGCGGCCGGCGCCTGCGGCCTCCAGCACCGCAGCCAGCCGGCCGGCGGCGTGCCCGTCGGACCCGACCAGCACCACGGTGGCCCCTTTGGCCGCCATCGCGGCGGCCAACCCGGCGGCGTCGGCCCACTCGACCGGTACGACCACAACCTTGCCTGCGAGCTCCATCCGCCCATTGTGGGCGGCGCGACAAGTGCTACGATGTGTACTCATGGTCCGGATCGGAGTTCGAGAACTGCGGCAGAACGCCAGCGAGTGGATCCGGCGGGCCCATGCCGGCGAGCACATCGAGGTGACCCGACGTGGGGAGGTGATGGCCGTGCTGGGCCCGTCGCCTCCTCCAGGCGACGTCGTCGCCCAGCTACGCGCCGCCCGACGCCTGAAGCCGGGCAGCACGACAGGCCCGCTTCCAGCCCCGGTGCCGACACCCCGACCGGCCTCGGACGCGCTCGCCGAGATGCGCGCCGACGAGCGGTGAGAATCTGGTACCTCGACTCCTCCGCAATCGTGAAGTTCGCGGTCTTGGAGCTCGAGAGCGAGGCGCTGGCCGCCTGGCGAGAGGATCTGCACAGCGACGATGTCCTGATGACGAGCGAACTTTCGGTCGCCGAGGTGCTCCGGGCCGTCCGCCGGGTGAATGGTGACGTCGAGGTCGCCCTCGCCCATCTGGATGCGCTCGATCAGCTGATCGTGGACCGCGACCTCCTGCTCGCAGCCGGGCGACTCCCGCCGGAGGCAGTTCGCACGCTCGACGCCATCCACCTGGCCGCCGCCCAGGTAGCGGGTGACGACCTCGGGGGCCTGGTTACCTACGACGACCGGATGGCCGGCGCCGCCCGGGGCCTCGGCCTCCGAACACTGGCGCCCGGCCGATAGGCGGCGGGCCGGAATGCCGACCAGCTTGGTCGGGTTTAGTATGAGTAACGTGTCCGTTTCCGCACCCCCTCCCATCGACCCCCGAGGCCCCCGCTTCAACCAGGCGGTGCTGGCCGTGGCCATCCTGGGCGGCTTCCTGGTCGACTGGCGGCCCGTCGTGCCCGCCTTCGCCCTGGTCCTGCTGGCCGGCGCCGCCCTCGGGCCGAAGTACGGGCCGTTCCTGGCCCTCTACGCCAAGGTGATCCGCCCCCGCCTGACCCCGCCGCAGGAACTGGAGGACCCCCGACCTCCCCGCTTCTCGGCGGCCGTGGGCGTGGCCTTCCTAGGCGCCGGCACCCTGGCCTTCGCCGCCGGCGCCGCCGGCATCGGGTGGGGCCTGGCTCTGGTCGTGGCCGCCCTGGCCGGCCTCTCGGCCACCACGGGCATCTGCGTGGGCTGTGAGCTCTACCTGCTGGTGGCCCGCCGCCGCCCCGGCGAGCATGCACGGGGCGGCAGCTCCGTGGCCGGCTGAGCGCCATGTTTGTCATCCGGGGCGTCATCGTCATCGTCATTCTGTTCGCCATCGTGCTGGCCGGGCGGCTCTATCGGCGCTGGCGGTCGGGCCTGCAGACGACGCGCCCCGCCCACCCCCTGGTGCCGTCCTCCCTTCTCGCCGGCGCGGCACGGACGTGGGTGGTCTTCACCTCCCCGTACTGCGCCTCGTGCGGGCCGGTGACCGAACGGCTACGGGCGTCGGACCCCGGAGCCCGAGTGGTCAAGGTCGACGCCACCCGTGAGCCCCACCTGGCCGACGCCTTCTCGATCCGCTCCGCCCCCACCGTCCTGCTGGCCGACAGCGCCGGCAAGGTGACCGCCCGGCTGGTCGGCGCCGAGGCGGTCGACGCCTACGTTTCCTCCCGTTGAGCCGAGCGTGTGGTCAATCGGGGGTCGCATCGGGCCGCTGATTGACCAAACACCCGGCGAACGATCTAGGTGCGCAGGCCCCAATAGGGCTGGCGGCCGGGTGGGATGTCGGCCCGGAGCGGGTTCTTGCCGTCCCGGTCCGAGAGGATCGGGTCGATCAGGCGCCAGTCGGCCTTGAGGGCGGGGTCGTCCCATGCCACCCCAAGTTCGTCCTCGGGGTTGTAGTACTGGTCGACCATGTAGGTGATGGTCAGGTCGGTGAGGGCGGCGAAGCCGTGGGCCACGCCCGGCGGGATGAACACGCCCCGGCCGTCGGCCTCGCCGATCTCCAGATGCAGGGTGGCGCCGTCGGTGGGCGACCCCTCCCGCAGGTCGTGGAGCACAACCAGGGAGTCGCCCCGGGTGAAGTACCAGTAGTCGGCCTGGTGCAGGTGGTAGTGGAGGCCCACGACGGTGCTGGCCGACTTGTCGGAGCGGTTGCACTGCACCATCTCACGGCCGTGCGGGAACCACGACCGACGGTAGCTCTCGACGAAACGGCCACGGGAATCGGCGAAGGCGGTGGGCTCGACGACGTAGACGCCCTTGATGACGTCGGACTCGGTGACGGTGGCGAAGCTCATGGTTCGAACCGACCGTAGCCGCCGCGGTAGAACACCAGCGGACGTCCCTCGTGGTCCAGATCGAGCTCCCGGACCCGGCCGACCACGATCAGGTGATCCCCGGCCTCGTGCTCGGCCTCGACCGTGCAGTCGACCCAGGCCAGCGCCCCGGCCAGGATCGGCGCTCCTGACGGGGCCGGCCGCCAGCCCACACCGGAGAAGCGGTCGGGCCCGTGAGCAGCGAAGGCTCGCGACAGCGCCTCCTGGTCCTCGGCGAGGATGTTGACGCAAAATGTCCCGGCCGGCCGCAACTGCGGCCAGGTCGACGACATTCGGGCCACGCAGAACGCCACCAGTGCCGGATGGAGCGAAACCGAGGTGAAGGAGTTCACGGCCAGGCCGAGCAGTTGGTCACCGGTCCGGCCGGTCACCACCGTCACGCCCGTTGCGAAGTGGCCCAGAATCTGGCGGAACCGGGCCTCATCGATGCTCTCGGGGGCCGGGGCAGGGCCGGACAGGTCGATCGCGCCAACCTACGCGCGTTGCGGCACCGGGCGGGAGGATGGCCGCCGAGGACCCCCTTGAGGTGATAAACTTCGAACACTTGTTCGGCTGCCGGAGACCGTCCCGAGGCGCCGGAGCCGGCAGTAGGTCTCGTCGCCAACCTTCGATCGGCGACCTCTCACTACTCAGCACCTGGCCATTGAAGAGAGGCCGTCATGCCACGCCCAGGAACGAGTACTTTGCCCTTCGTTCCCGCAGCATCCACAAACCGCTCCCACGGCATCGTTACCGTCGACGAGGTGCGCGCCCTTGACGTCTTCGCCGGAGCGGGCGGTCTGTCGATCGGGCTCGAACAAGCCGGGTTGACCATCGCGGCCGGCGCAGAGTGGGACCGAGACGCGTGCGAGACCTTTGCAAAGGCACATCCCACTGCCGAGGTCATGGAGGGTGATGTCAATGCCATGCCCTTCCGACCATGGCGAGATGAGATCGAGGTGCTGGTCGGCGGCCCCCCGTGTCAGCCCTGGAGCACCGGTGGGAAGCGCCTGGGCCAGGACGACCCGCGTGACGGATGGCCAGCATTCCTACGAGCGCTGGACCAGGTCCGGCCTCGAGCGTTCATCGCCGAGAACGTCGCCGGATTCGGCGCCGGCGCTCGGCGAGAGCGCCTTCGCATGCTTCTAGCCGAGCTCCGGTCGCTCGGCTTCAACGTCAGCGCCCAGGTCGTCAACGCGGCTGACTACGGCGTCCCTCAAAAACGGCGACGTCTCCTCATTGTGGGGGTACGCGACCTGACCTTCACGTTCCCCGGGCCGACGTTCGGCCCTGGATCTGTGCGTCCCTGGCGGGCCGCCGGCGACTTCATCGGCACCGAACCCATAGGGACGCCGAACCCATCCACCGTTACCTATGCCCGCAGTCCCGACCTCCGCCCCAATCCCTACGATGGCCAAGTGTTCAACGGAGGCGGGCGACCAATTGAGTTGTCAAGGCCGGCGCCGACGTTGCTTGCCAGCATGGGTGGCAACAAGACGCCGTGGGTTGACACAGAGGGGATCGTACCGGGGTACCACACGCATCTCCTTTCCGGCCGCGAACCACGCGCCGGACATGTTCCAGGGGCTCGGCGTATCACCGTCGAGGAGGCAGCACTTCTTCAAACCTTTCCCATCGGTATGCACTTCGCCGGTCCCCGTTCAAGCTGTTATCGCCAGGTCGGCAATGCTGTACCGCCACTCCTCGCCCGCGAGTTCGGATCCGCTCTCCGGAGTACCTTGAAACGCTGATGTCGCTCGCGGACGAGTTCGCCAGAACTGTGACCGAGGCCCCGGACTGGGACGCAAGAGTCGGCGAGGTTCGTAAGATCGCAGACCAGGTTGCTCGTTCCCAGCAAGCCGCTGTGTATGCCGCAGTCGCCCGAGCGTTCTACGTCCCAAGTCTGACGTATGAGTTCTCGGAAGTCGCGTGGCCTCCGAGCTTGGCGGACGACCTGTTCGTCGGGCAGTACGAGGAGGCGGTGCGGCTCACGGACGGATTTACAAAGGTATCCGACGATCATCTCGAGTCGATGTTGTTGGCTGCGCCATCCACGCTGCGCGTGCTGCGGATGATCATCGGGTTCACGCAGCAGGAGTTCGCCGCAGCAACCCACGACGCCGGCATCCCGGTGAGCGCGAGCTCGCTCAAGACTATGGAACGAGGTGGCCGCCCTCGCAAGGCTGCGGAGGTGGCGGCGCGATGCGCCAACACCGTGAACCGGGTACTCGATGGGAGCCTCTACCCTCCTCGCCAGCCGGGTCCTCTGCGCACGAAGCTCCAGAAGCTCGATACGACCGACGGATGGAGCAGCGTCCAGCTGTACGCGACGCAAGGCGTCCCCTACTGGGCGCTCTTGCACCAGCGGCTGTTCGGCGGCGCGTTTCGACAGCTGTCCGATTCGGGATCGTCCGGAGTAGGCCGGATCCTCGAGGAGGCCGTTGGCGGGCTGCTCGATTCCAGCGGCATCGAGTACGTGAGGACTGGGTCGAGCGGCAGGGACAAGCAAGAGGTCGCCGACCGGTTCGGTTTGACACTCGCCCTGGTTCCCGACTTCGTCGTTCATAAGCGAGGCGCGCTCAGGGCCTTCCTGGAGTGCAAGAGCATCAACGACGGAGGAACGGCCCGGGACAAGGCCTCTCGATTCCAGAATTATCGCAAGGAGGCTGAGCAACGTGGGGGGATCCCGGTGATCGCAGTCCTCAACGGCAAGGGTTGGGAGCGAGCGGGTGACGCCCTCGGACCAGTCGTTCGCGATTGCGAAGGCCGTGTGTTCACGCCCGCCACGCTCAACGAGCTGCTGACAGTGGACCCGTTTCCCCAACTCATGACTGAGGTCTGATCCCGGTACGCTTCGTCCGTGGCCGAGCGGTGGCGAACGCCGTTCTGCTTCGAGCGCTGCGACTCCGCGCCGGATGAGCGCCCAGCGCAGCGCAGACACAGCTCCTGAACTGGCGGTGCGACGGGCTCTGCACCGGCTGGGCCTGCGTTACCGGATCCACCTGGCACCCCTTCCTGACCTTCGCCGAACTGCCGATGTCGTGTTCACACGAGTGGGGGTGGCCGTCTTCATCGACGGATGCTTCTGGCATGGTTGCCCTCAGCACGGTAGCCGAACGCACGCCATCAACGGCTGGTACTGGCGGGAGAAGATTGCCCAGAACCAGCGCCGCGACGCCGACACGGATCGTCGCCTTGCCGACGCGGGATGGTTGTCGATTCGCGTCTGGGAGCACGAAGAACCAGAGGTCGCCGCATGGCGCATCGCGGACGTAGTGGAGTCGAGGAAAGATGCGCAGATAGCGAGCTGATCACGGCAGGTGGAAGACCGCTTCCGCCACCACGGCCAGGCCGTCGGCCACCAGGCCGGCAGCCACCCGGGCTGCCCGTTCCGACTCCTCTGGCCAGCCGGCGGCCACGGCCAGCCCCTCCCGGGCCACCGGGCCGCGCCGCAGGGCGTCGACCAGCCGGCCACGGCCCTGGCGGTCGGAGCCGGCGAAGGTCGACTGCCGGCTGCCGCAGCCGGCCGAACCGATGGCCGGATCGGGTGTGGAGTCGCCGCCCACCGCCGACCAGACGCAGCAGCGACGAAGGGGGCAAACGCCACAGCGCGGGGCGGACTTGGTGCAGATGGTGGCGCCCAGGTCGAGCATGGCCTGGTTCCACGCCCAGCCCCCGCCGGTGGGTACAAGGGCGTCGGCCACGGCCTGGGCCGCCGGCGCGCCGAGCGGGCCGCCGGCGACGGCGCGGGCCAGCACCCGAGCGCTGTTCACCTCCACCACGCCCACATCGGCCTCGAAGGCGAAGGCCAGCACGGCCCGAGCGGTGTAGGCACCCACCCCCGGCAGCGCCACCAGCTCGGCCAGTGTGTCCGGCAGCTCGCCACCGTGGCGGGCCACCACTTCTGTCGCCGCCCGGTGCAGGTTCACCGCCCGGCGGTTGTACCCGAGTCCGGCCCACGCCCGCACCACATCGGCAAGGGGCGCGGCCGACATCGCCGCCGGCGTGGGGAAGCGGGCCAGGAACGCCTCGTACCGGGGGACGACCCGCGCCACCTGGGTCTGCTGGAGCATCAGCTCGCTCACCAGCACGGCCCACGGATCTCGGGTCCGCCGCCACGGTAGGTCGCGTCGGGCCCCCTCGGCCCACGACAGGAGCGAATCCTGCAGGGCCCGAGCGGCCCCCGGAGCGGGAGACAGGGCCCGAGCGGCGGCGGGAGCGGGGAACACAGCCTTCACGGGCGACAACGTAACGTCGCACCATGATCGAGCTCGGCCTGCGCAACGACCTGTACCGGCGGCCGCTCATGACCGCCCTCGACCGCCTCGGCCTGCGCGAGGGGTGGCGCTGCGCCGACGTGGGCGCCGGCGGCGGCGACGTGAGCGTGGCTCTGGCCGAGATCGTCGGCCGGGACGGGCGGGTGTACGCCATCGACAGTGACCCTTCCGCACGCGACCAGGTGGCGGAGTTGGCGGCGGCGTCCGCTCAGGTCGTGGCCATCACCCAGACTGGCGAGGAACTGCTGCTCCCCGAGCCGGTCGACCTGGCCTTCTGCCGCTTCCTCCTCCTGCATGTGCTCGATCCTCTCGTGGTGCTGACCCGCATGGGCGCCGCCGTGCGCCCCCGGGGCTGGGTGGTGGCCCAGGAGCCGATCACCACCGCCGGCCGGGTGGGCGGCACTCCCCTGTCCATGCCCGACGCCCGCCATCCCGACGTCGGCGCCCTGCTACCGGCCCTGGCCCGCCAGGCCGGCCTCGAGGTGGTCGACGCATGGGCCGAGGCCCCGGCCGGCGCCGGTCCGGGCCCCGTGGCCGACTACCTGGCCCACCTCACCGGTGTCGACCCGGGCGACGACCCCGTCGTCCTCCCGCCGCTCGTCACCGTGGTGGCCCGCCGCCCGGCCTGACTCGATCAGTCTTCGACCGTGAGCTCCCGCAGGTAGAACCAGCAGGTTCGCCACCGGACCACGCCGCGCACCGGCAGCCCGACGAGGTGCCAGAACATGCGCCACGTCTCCCGGTAGCCCTTGCGGGACCCGAGCTTGTCCCGCTTGGTGCGGTGGGTGACGCCCGCCATGATGCGCACCGTGGTGGGCAGGCGACCCTCGGCGATGACCTCGTTGAGCATGATCTCGATCGAGTACCCGGTTCGTTTCTCCGGGTGGACGGAGTCCCACACCCACCGGGGCACTATCCGCTCGCCGCTGGTGGGCGGCAGGCGCCGCACCAGAGGGTTCAGCATCCCGTAGTCGAACCACCCCACCGACATGGCCGCCCGGCCTTCGAGGTAGGGGCGACAGATGTCGTCCAGGTGAGCGCCGGTGAGGCCCACGCAGTCGGCGTCGCAGAAGAGAATGGCCTCTGCGTCTGTGGCAGCCACGCCGAGCTCCATGGCGTTGGCTTTCGAGCCCGTCGGCGTCTCCCGACGCACAACCTTGGCCCCGGCGGCCAGGGCCCGATCGCTCGTCCCGTCGGTGGAGCCGTCGTCGACCACCACGACCTCGCGGGTGTAGCGGCAGGCCAGGGCGGCGGCCACCACGTCGCCGACCGTGGTCGCCTCGTTGCGGGCCGGAATCACCACGTCGATCGTCACTGCCCGCCGATGCTACGTAGACCGGGCGTCGATCTCCTGGCGGAGACGGAACATTCCCAGCCGGGTGGCCAGTTCGGCCGCTTTCCGTCGCCACTCTGCGCCCCTGCGCCGGTCGACCTTGCGGCCCCGCTCCAGCAACACCGTCGACCACTCGAACCGGGTCCGGGCCAGCAGTGGCAGGGCCCCGATCCGGTTATGGACGGCGAGGGCCGACTGGAAGTGGCGCTCCGCCTCCTCCCATCGCCGGGCCGACGCGGCCACCATCCCACACGCCCGGGCCACCGAACCGTGGCATGTGAGCGCCCGGCCGGCCACGGCCACATGGTCGACGAAAGGCTCCAACGCGGGGCCCACCGTGGCGGCGCGGTACCCGTCGCCCAGCACCCAGGCCACCTCGGCCAGGCAGCTCAGCGGATGGAGCCGCCCCGGATCGCGTACCAGCTCCCCTAGGCCATGGTCGGTGGCCCGACGCAGCTCCTCGGCGGCCAGGTCGAGATGCCCGGCGCGGACCAGGGCCAGGGCCAGGACTGCCCGCCACGCCTTCCCTCCGCCGGCGGCCGACGACGCCCGATCCCGGCACGCCTCGATCACCTCGCCCAGCTCGGCCGTGGTGCCCCATTCCAGGGCCAGCCACCACCGCTGAGTCAGGACCGACGCATCGGCCTCGGGGTCGTCGGCCTCGACGGCCAGGCCAAACGCCTCGGTCGCTGCCGACCGGGCATCGTCAGCCCGCCCGTCGAGCATGGCCCGCATGGCCGACCAGGCCGACGCGTCGGCCAGCGGGCGGAAGCGGCCGATGCGACGAGCGACCGCAGCGTGGGCGGCCTGATCGGCCGTGGCCCGCTCGATGTCGCCGAGCTCCAACGATGCGACCAGCCGCCAGCCCAGCCCGGTCGCCACCAGCTCGTCGTCTCCGGTGGCGGCAGCCAGGGCCACCATTTCCCCGGCACCGGCCGAACGCTCGACGACCCGCTCCGGACCGGCCAGGGCGACATGGCGGGCCCGCAGCAAGGCGACCTTCGCCGATGACCGTCCGGACCGGGCCACCGCAGCGACCGGTTCCGGCGCTCCGTCGACCTCCTCGACACCGTCGAGGAAGTCATAGAGCGATTCGGTGGCGAAGTTCACCGCCGGGGCTACCGGCGGTACCGGTGCGCCCTGCTGCCCGAGCATCGCCCTGGCCTCCCCGGCCACCGCCTCCAATTCCGGGTCGGCGCCCCACACAGCGGCGACGTGGCCGAGGGCCAGGGCGGCCCGTGCCATCCGCCGGCCGTCGGAGCACGAGCGGGCCGCAGTCGCAGCTTCGAGGAAGGCCTGCCGGGCCCGGGCCGCCTCCCCAGCCAGGCGCTGGGCGTCCCCGAGGACCAGGAGGAGATCGGCGCGGGTCCCGGCGCCGGCTCCCGTAGCCGCAGCCAGGGCGTGCCCGTAGTGAATCGCCGCCTCGTCCCAGGCCAGCTGCTCCATGGCCCGGTTGCCGGCCCGGTTCGAGTGGCGGAGGGCGGGTTCGGAACCGCCGACCGGGGCCGCAGCCCGGAAGTGCCAGGCCAGCACCCCGGCCGGAACCTCGTGCTCGGGGAGCCGCTCGAGCGCCAGGGCGAGGCGGAGATGCAGGGCGACGCGCGCCGCCGGAGAGAGGCGCCGCTCGACGGCTTCGCGCACCATGTCGTGCACGAATTGCCGAGTGTCGCCGGCGGCGCCCGGCTCCTCGACGATGAAGCCGGCGGCGGCAACCTGCTTGAGCGTGCCCGGAACGCGTTCGGCGGCCAAACCGACGGCGACGGCGGCGACGTCGACGGCGAACTCCTGGCCGAGGGCGGCCGCAGCCTGGAGGAAGGAGCAGGACGGCCGGCCGAGCGCCCTCACCCGGCGGGCCACCAGCGCGTCGAAGTTCGCGGGCGAGGGTGGATCGAGCGCGCCGGGCCGAAGGAGCTCGGCCACCCAGACCGGATTGCCCGCCGACCGGCGCCACAGGAGCCGGCCCAGCTCGACGTCACCCACCATCTCGCCGAGGTCCTCGGGCGACAGGCCGCCGAGACAGATCCGCTCGACCCCAGGTCGGGGGAGCATGGCCGCGAGGAACTCGCTCAGAGGTTGGGACCGGTCGAGTGCAGTGTCGCAGTAGGTCCCCACGATTAGCAGCGGGGCGCCGCCGGCCAGCTCCACCAGCCGGCGGACCGCCTGCAGCGTCGACCGGTCGGCGCGATGGAGGTCGTCGAGCACCACCAGCATCGGCGTCCGCCGGGCCCGGGCCGCCACCCCGGCGGCCAGGGTGCCGAGCATGGTGTCGCGGTCACGCTCGCCGGCGGGCATCGGGCCGAGGGCCTCGACCAGGGGATGGAAGGGGTCGGCCCCTCTCCCCGGGCACCTGCCGACCAGCACGGCCGCCCCGGTGCCGTCGACCTCGTCGGCCAGCTCGGCGGCCAACCGAGTCTTGCCCAAGCCGGCCTCGCCGGCCAACAGCACCACCCGGCACCGGCCGGCGGCGGCGTCGGCCCACGCCCTGCGGAGGGCGTCGAGCTCCCCGGTCCGTCCGGTCAGCGGGCCGCCGACCGGCGCGAGCCGCTGCATGGCCCGTTGGATCGTCACGGTCATCCCCCGTCCCATCGGCCTCCGGCCCGGTCGACTTGAGCCCACTGGCTACCGTTGCCGCGGTGCCGACCGATTCGCTGGACGCCGCCGCCACCGCCCTGCTCGAGCAACGGCGCGTCCTGGCGGCCGAGGAGCTGGCGGCGCTGGCCGCCCTGCCGCCCGAGGCCCTGCCGGCGCTGGCGGCCCTGGCCCATCAGGTCCGCCTGGCCTGGTGCGGGCCCACGGTGGAGGTCGAGGGAATCATCTCGGCCAAGACCGGGGGCTGCCCGGAGGACTGCGGGTTCTGCAGCCAATCTGCCCGCTTCTCCTCCCTGGTGCGGGCCGCACCTCTCCTCGACCTCGACGAGCTGCTGGCGGCGGCCGAGGAGACGGCCCGGTTGGGTGCGTCGGAGTTCTGCATCGTGGTGGCCCTCCGGGGCCCCGACGAGCGGACGCTGGCTCGGGTCATCGAGGCCGTGCCCCTGATCCGCGAGCGGACCGGACTGCAGGTGGCAGCCAGCCTGGGCATCCTCGCCCCCGAGCAGGCCCGACGCCTGGCCGCCGCCGGCCTCCACCGCTACAACCACAATCTGGAGACGGCCCGGTCGTTCTTCTCCTCGGTGGTGACCACCCATACCTGGGAGGAGCGGGCCGACACCTGCCGACTGGTTCGTGACGCAGGAATGGAGCTGTGCTGCGGGGTCCTTCTCGGCTTGGGCGAGTCCGACGATCAGCGGCTGGAGCTGCTGGGCCAGCTGCGCGAGGTCGACCCGGCCGAGGTGCCGGTGAACTTCCTCAACCCCCGCCCCGGCACCCCCATGGGTGACCGTCCGCTGATGGAGCCGCTCGAGGCCATCCGCTGGATCGCCCTTTTCCGACTGGCCCTGCCCGGGGTGATCCTCCGCTACGCCGGCGGGCGGGAGGTCACCCTCCGCCAGCTCCAGGCCCTGGGCCTGACCTCGGGCATCAACGCCCTCATCGTCGGCAACTACCTGACCACGCTGGGTCGCGCCCCCCAGGCCGACCTCGATCTGCTGGCCGACCTGGGCATGCCGGTGGGGTCGCTGTCGAAGGTGCTGTGACCTGCAGTGCCGTGGCACCGGGGCACTGCACCGGCTGCGGGCGACCGGCGCCACAATGCCCGGAAGGCTGCACCACCGACCTCGACCCTCCCCGCTTCTGCCCGACGTGCGGCCGGCGCCTCTCGGTGCAGGTGTTCCCCGGCCACGTCATCGCCAGGTGCCGGGAACACGGTCAGATGTCCTCGCCGCCATCCCCGGCGTGAGGAGCCAGGTGGCGGGCCAGGAACCGGGCCGAGAAGGCGATCTCCTCCACGGGGACGGCGGCGTGGTCCCCCGGATGGGCGTGCAGCCGCTTGTCGGACGAGCCGATGGCATCGAACAGCTCGAAGGCGTCGGCCCGGGGAATGAGTGCGTCGTCCCACTGCTGGACGAACAGCACCGGACAGGTGATCGACGTTGCGTCACCGGCCATTCGCGCCCGGGTCGGCCCGACCAGGCCCATGAGGCCGAACACCGCCACCTGGACGCGAGGCTCGGCGGCCACCAGCGGGACGCCGTAGATCGTGCCCATCGACAGGCCCCAGTAGCCGACCGGGCCGTCGCCCACGTCGTCGAGCCGGCGCAGGGCGTCGAGCGTGGCCAGCCAGTCGGCCACCATGTCGTCGGTCGTCCCCTCCCGTGTCCACTCGGCCAGGAAGGCGCCGAACAGAGCGACGTCGTCGTCGTGGCCGGGAGCCCGCCGGTCGCCGTGGCCGGGACCGTCGATGGCGGCTGCCGCGAAGCCATGGTCGCGGGCCAGGCCCCGCCCGAGGGCCAGGAGATAGTCGATCCGCTTGTGACGCGTCGCCCCGTGGCCGAGTAGCACCAGTGGCCTGGGCCCGAGGCCGTTCGCGGGCAGCCAGAGGATGCCCGGGACGACCCGGCCGTCGACCTCCACCTCGAAGCCCTGCTCGCGAACTCCTCCCGACGTGTCGGCCTCGCCCGTCCAGCGCATGCGCCGCACGCTACCGATTGGAGGCTGACCCGCTAGCCTGGCTCTGATGCGCTCCCACGTGGAGGTGCTGGCTCGGGCCGCTCGGGCCGTGCACGGCACGGGTGAGATCGCCGACAAGCTCGAGTGGGTCACCGGGGAGGCGCGCTCCCTCACCCAGGCATCCTTCGCCGCCTTCATCGGCCTGGGCGACCGGGTCGACATGGTCGCCGCCTCCGGGGTCGCTGTGGGTGAGATCGACCGCTTCGCCCGCCCGGCCCTGGCCCGGATGGTCCGGGCCGACGCCGGCCTGGCCCCGATCCTGCGCTCGGGAGACCTGGCCCTGGACCGCCGCCACCGTCGCTTCCTCCAGCGCCTCGAGCTGCCCGCCGACGCCAGCTGCTTCGCCGTGCCCGTCCTGGGGGTCAACGGCGCGCCTCACGGCGCGCTGCTACTCGTGCATCCCGAGCCCAAGGTGTTCAGGCCCACCGACGAGGAGGCGGTAGCCGCCCTCGCCGACCACCTGGGCGTGGCGTTCGACAACCTCGAGACGATGGAGCGGCTGGCCGAGCTCCAGGCCGTGCAGCGAGAGATCGTCCACCAGCTTCAGGAGGCGGTGCAGCCGCCGCCGGTGGTGGCCGAAGCGGCCGAGCTGGGCGTGCACTACGTGTCTGCCGATCCCAGCTCCCCCACCGGAGGCGACCTCTACGACTGGCTGGTCCTGCCCGACGGAGACCTGCACCTGGCCATCGTCGACGTGATGGGAAAGGGCGTGGGCGCCACCAAGGAGGCGGTGAGCGTCTGCCACGCCCTCCGGCTTCTCACCCTCGACGGTTGTCCGATGGAGGACCTCGTGGCCCGGGCCGACACCCTTACCACGGCCCAGAGCCCGGGATCTGGTGGCCACCGTGATGGTGGGCCGCTACCGGCCCTCCAACGGCCACCTGCGGCTGGCGGGAGGCGGCCACCCGCCCGCCCTGGTGATCTCGGCAGACGGGTCGGTGCGTCAGGTCGCCGCCCCCGGCATTCCCATCGGCTATCCGGGCGCAGGGACGACCCAGGTCGTGGAGCTCACCCTCGGACGCAGCGGCACCCTGGTCCTCTACACCGACGGGCTCATCGAAGCCACCAAGGACATCGTGGTCGGGCTCGAGCGCATCACCAAGGCGGCGGGGGAGACGGCCAGGTACCCCGCTCCCCACCTGGCCCGGGCACTGGTCGAGCGGTCCCTGTCCGGCGCCATGCGCCGTGACGACTCCCTCGCCCTGGTGCTGCGCCGCCGGGTCCCTCCCGGCAGCGACCCCACCCCGCCACTGGGCGCCTTCGAGTACCGGTTCTCGCCCAGCCTGGCCACCGTGCCCCTGGCCCGCCACCTGCTGGGCGACTGGTTGGAACACCTGGCCATCGACGACAGTGAGCGCGACGACCTGCTGCTCGTGGCCTCCGAGCTGTGCTCCAACGCGGTGCGGCACGCCAGCGGCAAGCCGGGCGCACTGGCCATGCGGGCCTGGGCCGACGGAGACGCGCTGGTCGTGGAGGTGGAGGACGACGGGGCGGGCATGGAGCTCAGCCATCGCATGGAGGATCCCGACCTCGACGCCGAGACCGGACGGGGTATCTACGTCGTCCGCGCCCTTACCGACGACCTCACCGTGCGTCGCTTCGAGGAGCGGACCATCGTGCGGGCGGTGCGCCGCGCCGTGCTCCCCGGGTAAAGCCGGGCTCGCTAGAGGCGGGGCGTGGGCTCGCCCAGGAGGTCCGGAGGCTCGATGGAATCGACCGGCTCGACCGGGTCGACCGACTCCCAGGCGTCCGGCGGGTCGGCCAGAAGGCCGTCGCCCAC
>JBBQRO010000063.1:0-17200 GCA_038214685.1 Acidimicrobiales bacterium | reverse complement strand
GGTGCCAGCGCCCAGGTCCCGCTCACCCGCCCCCCGCCTGCCGCCGGCGCCCAGCCCCCTCCCACCACGGTTGTCGGCGGAGGCAGTGGGCACGCGGGCGGCACCGTCCCTCCCGGGGAGCTCTTCGGGCTCACCTCCACGACGACGAGCAACGTCGCCCCTCGGCCGCCGCAGCGGCCGGCGCCGGCCACCACGTCGACGACCCGGACCACCAAGCTGGCGACGCCACTCGCTCCGGCCACCACGGTGCCCGACCCCGGCGTGATCTTCACCGAGGTGCCAGGCCCATCGCCGACCACCACCGCCCGACCCACGACCACGGTGCCGGTTACGAGCGCCCCGCCCACCACCACGCCCCCCACGACTGCGGCGCCGCCCACCACGGCGCCCCCCACCACTCGGCCGCCCGTCACCACCACCACCGTGGCGCAGGGCCCGCTGCAACTCGGAGTCCCGCCGCTGTTCGGGTTGGGCTGACCGGGCGCACTCGCGCCCGGTCCGCTCAGCCGACCACGGAGCGGACGAACTCGTCGACCTGCGCCACGTAGGCCACCCGATCGGTGTCGAAGGCCTTGGTGTGGGCCACACCGGGTAGGAGCCATAGCCGCCCCCCGGTGAGCCGGGCCAGGCGTGGCCCGTCGGAGGGCGGAGTGGTGCGATCCCCGGTGCCGTGGATGAGAAATGTCGGCACTGCGAACGGACCGTCACCGATCTCCCGGGCCAGGTCGATGACATGGCCACCGTCGCTGACCAGCGGGTACAGCACCGGGAGCAGGTTGGTCACGAACTCGGGCACGTGGGCCCGGAAGGCCACCACGCTGCGAAAGCCGACGAAGCCGCTGTCGGCCACGACCGCCGCCGGCCGTGACCCTCGGGCCACCGCCGCCAGCGAGGCGAACGCCCCGCCCGAGAACCCGAGTAGCACCGAGGGCACGCCCACGTTGTCGTCCACCCAGCGCACGGCATCGTCGACCTCGTCGGCTTCGCGCTGGCCGCCGCCGTAGGGCCGATCGCCGGATACGTAGCTCAGGTCGGGGAACAGCAGGCCGTAGCCCAGGGCGTGCAACGGCGGACCCACCTCCACGGTGGCGGTGCGGTTGCCGCCGTAGCCGTGCACGACGACGATCACCGGCCGCCCTGGGTCTCCGGCCACGTACCAGGCGGGAAGACCGTCGCCGTAGGTCACGTGCTCGAAGGTGAGGCCCACCGTGGCCGGATCGGGTAGTTGGCCGTTGTCGACGCCGCCGCGTGCGATCTTGATCGCTGCGTAGGCGTTCAGGGAGAACCACGCGGTGATGGCGGTGGCCAGCAATCCGATGCCGACCCGGCGGGGCCAGTGGCGGCCCGTCAGGTCTTGGCCGCTGACGTGCCTGCGCTCACCGAGCTGGCCACGACTGCGTTCAGGGACTCGGCAAGGGTGTGGAGGTCCTGGCCGTGCAGCTGGGAGATGAAGTGCCGGCGCACGCCGTCGACATGGGTCGGCGCCGATTCCTCGAGGCGCCGGCGCCCGGCGGGGGAGAGCACGGCGAAGACGCCCCGGCGATCGGTGGGGCAACTGCGCCGTTCCACCAAGCCGGACTCGACCAGCCGGTCGAGGCGCCGGGTCAGGCCGCTGCGCGACACCAGGGTGCGGGCGGCCAGCTCGGTCATGCGCAGCTCGCCGGAGGTTTCGGCGGAGAGGTGGACGAGGGTCTCGTAGTCGGCGAGGGAGATGCCGTGACCCTCCAGCTCGGCGTCGAGCCGCTCCATCAGCCGGATGCTGGCGCGCAGGAAGGCTTCCCACGCCTGCATCTCCTGCCCGTTCAGCCACGCCGCAGTCGCCGTTTCCAAGGTTCTCACGCTATCCCGCCGGGCCGGGCGTTTGTTTGCTGTTCCGAGCGGGTAGCCGTGGGCCGTCAGGAAAACGTCGAGGTGGACACCGCGCCGGTCGACACACCGAGACCGAGGGAGCAGAGATGTCAGACCCCGAGGACAACTGGGAGCCCCATGACCACGAGGCTCTCGTCCACACGCACAGGCACTACCACGTCACCCACAACTATCGGGAGATGACCGGTGGGTTCGAGCACCTGAGCGCGGCTCACGAGCACGAGCACGACCACGCGCCGATGAGCCACAGCCACCACCCGCACGAGAACTTCGAGCGCGAGCATGCCGACGAGGCCCACCTGCACGACCACTCCGCCCCGGTCGGCCAGGGCGGCCAGCGCACTCCGGCCAAGGCCAAGAAGGCTGCGCCCAAGAAGGCCGGAACTCCCACGGCCAAGGTCGCGTCTCCCGTAAACAGCTGACCTCCCGGTACGAGGGCCCGTAGACCGAGATCGAGTTGAGGCGGCGCCGCGCCTACCCTCGTCGGAAGGATGCGGGGCTACGGGTACGGCTTTCACCACCGGATGGGTCGGGACCCCGACCTGGTGGCCGGCAAGGCGGTCGACAAAGCCGTCGTCCGTCGCGTCCTGGCGTTCGCCCGGGCCTACCGGCGCCTGCTCGTGGCCTTCGTGGCCACCATCCTGGCCGGCTCGATCGTCGGCATCCTGCCGCCGCTGGTTTTCCGCAGCATCATCGACCACCACGCCATCCCCCGGCGCCTGGATGGCCTCAACGGCCTGGCCCTTCTGGCCCTGTCGCTCGCCTTCGCCGACGCCGGGCTCAACATCGTGCAGCGCTGGCTGTCGGCCCGCATCGCCGAGGGACTGATCTTCGACCTGCGGTCGGCCCTGTACGACCACGTCCAGGGCATGCCCCTGGCCTTCTTCACCCGCACCCAGACCGGGTCGCTGATCAGCCGCATGAACAACGACGTCATGGGGGCCCAGCAGGCATTCACCGGCACCCTGGGGAGCGTGCTGCAGAACGTCCTCGACCTCACGGTGACCCTGTTCGTCATGGTCCAGCTCGAGTGGCGGCTGACCGGGCTGGTCCTGCTCGTCGTCCCCGTCTTCCTCCTCCCTGCCCGCCGGGTGGGGCGCCAGATGCAGAAGCTGACCCGTGAGTCCTTCCAGCTCGACGCCACCATGAACGCGGCGATGACCGAACGGTTCAACGTGTCCGGTGCCCTGCTGGTGAAGCTCTTCGGCCATCGCCGCCGCGAATCGGCCGAGTTCGCCGACCGGGCCGGGCGGGTGCGCGACATCGGGATCCGCACCGCCATGTACGGCCGGTTGTTCTTCTCGGCCCTGGCCCTGCTGGGCGCGGCCGGCACCGTGGGCGTGTACTGGCTCGGCACCAGGCTGGTCATCGACGGGGCGATCACCCTTGGCACCCTCACCGCCCTCGCCGTCTACGTGACCCGCATCTACAGCCCGCTCACCCGGCTGACCAACGCCCAGGTCGACATCATGACGTCGATTGTCAGCTTCGAGCGGGTCTTCGAGGTGCTCGACGCCTCCCGGGCCATCGAGGATGCGCCGGGCGCCTATGACCTTGTCGAACCGAAGGGCCGCATCGTCTACGACGACGTGTGGTTCCGCTACCCGGCCCCCTCCACCGTGTCGATCGCCTCTCTTGAGGCCGACGCCAACGCACCGCTGTCCGAGGACGCATCCGGGGCGGTGTTGAAGGGCATCTCGTTCGTGGCCGAGCCCGGGCAGATGATCGCCCTGGTGGGCCCAACCGGTGCCGGCAAGACCACGCTGTCGTACCTCGTCCCCCGCTTGTACGACGTCACCGCCGGCGCGGTGAGCATCGACGGCCACGACGTGCGTCTCCTGACCGCCGAAAGCCTGGCTGCCGCGATCGGCATGGTGACCCAGGATGCCCACATGTTCCACGACACGGTGGCCGCCAATCTGCGCTACGCCAAGGCCGACGCCACCGATGACGAGCTGGCCGCCGTGTGCCGGGCCGCCCGGATCCACGACCTGATTGCCAGCCTGCCCGAGGGCTACGACACCCTCGTCGGTGAGCGCGGCCACCGCCTCTCCGGCGGGGAGAAGCAGCGCCTGGCCCTGGCCCGGGTGCTGCTGAAGAGCCCGGCCGTCGTCATCCTCGACGAGGCCACGGCCCACCTCGACTCCGAGACTGAGTTGCTCATCCAGCAGGCCCTGGCCGAAGCCCTGGAGGGGCGCACGTCGCTGGTCATCGCCCACCGACTGTCCACCATCCAGGCCGCCGACCAAATCCTGGTGGTCGACGACGGGCGCATCGTGGAACGAGGCACCCACGCCGAGCTCCTCGACCGCGCCGGTCTGTACCGCGAGCTCTACCTCACCCAGTACGCCCGGACGGAGACCGGTACCGGCTGATCACCACGAACTGGGGTCATCAGGTGCGATATACGGCACTGAGTGTCACCAGTTCGCTGCTTCTCACCGCCGGCGGACGATCCGGCGAGCTCTCGAGGGCTCGTCGGAGGGCTTGGCCGAGCCGGCGGCGGCGGTCAGCTCCCGGTCGTCGTTGCGCTGCTGCTCCAGGGCGACGGTGCGGTCACGTTCTTCGTCGAGCGCCTGCTCCTGCTCGGCGGTGCGGCTGCGATCGCGATCACGCTCCAGCTCGTGGGCCCGGGCCCGGCCCTCAGACCGGGCCAGCGCCGAGTTGGACTGGGTGCGGGCCTCCTCGGCCTGGCGGGCGGCGACAGCCTGGGCACCGACCGTCGGATCAACGGCCCGGGAGAAGAGGCGGGCGTGCCAGCGCTCGCCGAGCGCACCGCCCACCAGCGAGCCCACGGCCAGGGCGATCAGCGAGGCGATGCCGGCCACTGTGCCGGCCTGGCCGAACTCATCGGCAGTGGTCGGGATGCCAAGGGACCTCAAGTTGTCGGCGATCGTGTCGGTGCCGGCCGAGGACCGGGCCAGAGCGGCGACCGCACCGACGATCACCACGCCCAGGACCAGCACGCCGGCGCCGTGGGCCAGGCCGTTGCGACGGGCCATGCGCCCGGCCACGTAGCCGCCGAACAGGTAGGACAGCAGCAGCAGCCCGGCGACGATCAAGCCGCCGGTCGTACCCAGCGTCTCCCAGTCGGTGCTCAGGTCGGTATCGACGTCGAGCGCGCCGACGACCGCCGCGGCCACGCCGACGAGGACGGCAAAGGCGCCGTAGGCCACCAGGACCCCGGCCAGCACGCTGGTGAAGGAGAATCCACCGAACCCGGCGTCGGCGGCCAGCTCCCGCCGCTCCCGGGCCGTCTCCCGCAGCGTTCGAGACCTCACAGGTTCTCCTCCCCTGTCTCCACTGCGGCGATGTTCTCCGCCTCGTCGGACCGGTCCTGCTGCATGAGCTCCTCTTCGAGCCCCTCACGTTTCAAGACCTGGTCCTGCTTCTCCTGTCCGACCTTGCTCGCTTCGGTCTCATCAGGCATACCTGGCCCGTACCCGGCCTGACGAGCCCGGCAAACCACGGGCCCGCTTCGCCGAACGGGGGCCGCCGCCCTACCATCGCCGCGGATATGCGCGTGCCGACCCTCTCTCCACCGGCCTACCGCCGGGTCACGCTCTTCGCCCTGCTGGCCCTGACGTTCATCGTCATCACCGGAGCATCGGTGCGCCTCACCGGGTCGGGGCTGGGCTGCCCCGACTGGCCGACGTGCGCCGAGAATCGGATCGTGGCGCCGTGGGAGTACCACGCCATGGTCGAGTTCGTGAACCGGACGATCACCGGTCTGGTGTCGGTGGCGGTGATGCTGGCCGTGCTGGGCTCGCTCGTCCGTCGGCCCCGCCGGAGGGACCTGCTGTGGCTGTCGATCGGGCTGGTGGCCGGGGTGATCGGACAGATCGTGTTGGGCGGGCTCACCGTCCTGTTCGAGCTCAAGCCCGGCTTCGTGATGGCCCATTTCCTGCTGTCGATGGTCCTGATGGCCAACGCTGTCGTCCTCCACCACCGGGCCGGGCGACCGGCGGGGCCGACCCGGCCGGCGGTCAGCGCCGACCTCCTGGCCCTGGGCCGCCTGGCCACCGCAGCCGCCGCCCTGGTCATCTTCCTGGGCACGATCGTCACCTCGTCCGGCCCCCACGGTGGCGACGAGGAGGCCGAGCGGCTGCCTTTCCTCCTGCCCGATGTCACCCGGCTTCACGGCATCGCGGTGATGCTCTTCCTGGTCGTCACCCTGGTGATCCTCTGGCGGCTGCGCCGGGCGGGCGTGGATCGCGGGATTCTGCGGCGGAGCGAGGTGCTCCTGGCCGTGGTCGTGGCCCAGGGGGCCCTGGGCTACATCCAGTACTTCACCGGCGTCCCGCCGCTGCTGGTGGGTTTCCACGTCGCCGGCGCCACCGCGGTGTGGGTCGCCGTGCTGCGCCTGCACCTGGCCTTCTCGGTGCCGGCGGCCCGGCCCGGCGGGGAGGCCGACGGCGATAGCGTGGAGCCGTGGTCGGAGGCGCTCAGCTCGACATGACAGCGGTCCCGGTCGAGGTCAAGGAGCCGGAGATCGAAGATGTCGTCGTTCCCGACCGGCCCTGGATCGTGATCGTCTGGAACGACCCGATCAACCTCATGAGCTATGTGACATTCGTCTTCCAGAAGCTGTTCGGCTACAGCCTGGAGAAGGCCACCAAGCTCATGCTCGACGTCCACGAGAAGGGCCGGGCGGTGGTGTCGAGCGGGCCCCGGGAGAGGGCCGAGCTCGACGTGTTCCGCCTCCACGAGCACGGCCTGTGGGCCACCATGGAACATGATTCGTAGGCGGCCCGGGAGGCCGGCGCAATGATACGTAGGCGCGTAAAGCGCACCCGCAGCGGGGGGTTCGAGCTGCGCATTCCCGTCGACGAGCGCGAGCTGCTGCGCACGCTGGGCCCCCAGCTCCGCGAGGTGCTCCTACGCGACGCAGCCTCGGCTCAGCAGGGCGAGGACACCGCCGTCGGTCGACTGTTCCCCGTTGCCTACCCCACCGACGAGGACCGTCAGACCGAGTACCGCCTGCTGGTCCATGACGAGCTCCTGTCGTCGCACCTGGGCGCGCTCGCCGTGCTGGAGGAGACGGCCGACGCCGAACATCTCGACGAGGACCAGCTCCTGGCCTGGATGCGGGCCCTGAACCACGTCCGACTGGTCCTTGGTACCCGCCTCGACATCACCGAGGAACGTGACGAGCGGCCGCTGAACCCGAGCGACTCCCGCACCTCGGCGTTCGCGGTCTACGACTACCTCACCTACCTGCAGGGAGAGATCATCGACGCCCTCTCCGGCTGAACATCGCTCCCACCGTTCCGGGCCCGGTATGGGCCCCGACGCTGGGGCCGATCCGGTACCGGACCAGCTCGGAGACCTCCGGGGCGACGCGCAGGAGGTCTTCCAGTGCGGTCACCAGCGGAAGGGACGCGGCGTCGGAGAGGCCCACGCCGACTCGCAGCGATGGGCCTGCGACACACACGAACGCTGCCATGGCCTCGGCCGCCCCGTCGAGGTCGCCACACCGCCCGACCTGCTGCATCACGCCGCCGGCCAGGGTGAGCACCGGTACCGACGCCGGGGCGGCCGCAGCCACGTCGTCGGCCAGGCGACCGCCGACGCGGGCCAGGTCGAGGGCGCCGACGACGAAGACGTTGCCCACGGTGTCGCCCACCGCCTCGGCCGCCGCCGCCGCGTCAGCGAGATCGGCGCCGTCGGCCAGCGCCTCGGCCGCCTCCCACACGCACAGGGAGATGGCGAAGGACGCCGTCCCGGTATCGACGATGCGCACGGGCACGGGAGATACCTGGGTGGCCAGACGGGCCGAGTTCACCGTGCCCGACACTGACGACCCGATGTGCACCGAGAGGATCTCCGTCGCCCCCCGCTCGGCGACGGCCTCGTAGGCGGCGGCGAAGCGGCCGGGGCTGGGTTGGGCGGTGGAGACGGTGGGGCGCCCGGAGGCGTAGCGGGCATAGAACTCGTCGGCGTCGAGGTCGATGCCCTCCAGGTGTTCGACGCCGTCGACTACCACGGTCAACGGGACGACCTCCACCCCGTAGCGCTCGACCAGCTCCGCCGGCAGTTGGGCGTTGGAGTCGGTCACGATGGCGATCACGTCAGGACCGCAGGGGTCTTCGCCGTCTTGAACTTGTAGACGATCACTGCGCTGCTCACCGCGGCCGAGATGGGGAGCGCGGCGGTCGGCGCCGGGCCCCAGGCGTTGGGCCACCCCTTGCGCCACCAGAGGAGGCCGGCGAGCACCCACGTGGCCGAGGCCGCCGCGGTTCCGGGGAAGGCGCGGCCCTTCCACCTGCCCACCGCCCACGCCACCGCGAGGTCCACCGGGAGGTACGCCGGGAACGTGGCCGTGCAGTGGCCCAGGCTCACGGCCACGCCCTTGCCGCCGCGGAAGCCGTTCCACACCGGGAAGCAGTGCCCGATCAGGGCGGCGGTGCCGGCCAGGTGGGCGCCGGCCGGTCCGGCGAGGCGCCTGCCGAGCACACAGGCCAGCACTCCCTTCGAGGCGTCGGCGGCGAGGATGCCCGAGCCCCACCGCTTGCCCAGCACGGCCATGGCGTTGACCGCTCCGGGGTTTCCGGTGCCGGCGCGGCGCAAGTCGGTGACGCCGTCGGTCGCCAGTCGGGCGGCGGTATCGGCACACGGCACGGTGCCGATGAGGTATCCGGCGGTGGCCGATGCGAGGGCGGCGAGCATCAGGGGAGCGTAATTCCCGACCGGCAGCGCAATTCCCGAGCAACAGAGTGTTCCCGGCCGACCTAGCGTGCCGGACATGGTGCGCAACGGATGAACACCGTGCTCGTCGTCTCCACCCGGCTGACCCCGGCCCGCCGGGACGCCCTGCACCGCCTGGTGGAGCCCGAGGGCCGGCCTGAGTTCGTGGAGCCGGAGGGCGTGGCCGGCCGGCTGGCCGGCACCGACGTGACCGCCGTGCTCTTCGACGGTCCAGGTGCTGCCGCCCACCATCGCTCGGTCCGACCGGCGGTGGCGGTCGTAGGCCTCGGCTGTGAGCTCGACGGTGTCGCCCCAGGAGCGGAGCTGCCCGCCGGCGAGATCGTGCCCCGGGTGGCCCGGACCGACGATCCCCTCACCGCACGGGTCGACCCCGAGTTCGCGCTGGTCGACGCCTTCGCCCCACTGGTGGTGGCCGACGACGAGTACCGCCCGGTCCTGACCATCAGCTACCGCTTCGTCGACCGCCTGGCAATGGTGGCGAAGGGCCGGACAGTGGTGTGCGGCCTTGGCCAGGTCGATCAGGCGCTCGCCGATCCGGAGCTGGCCACCGTGCTGCGTCGGGCCCTGCGGGCCATAGCCCCGGCGCCTGGAATCCTCGGCGTGGGCATCGTCGGCTACGGACCGTACGGCGGGATGGGGTACATCCACGGCACGGCGGTCACCGCCACCGCCGGGCTCGAACTGGTGGCGGCGTGCGATCTCGACGACGGGCGACGCAAGGCAGCCGAGCACGACTTCGCCAACGTGCGGGCCTACGCCACGATCGAAAAGCTGATCGCCGACGACGCGGTCGACGTGGCCATCGTGGCCCTTCCGCCGGTGTCTCACGCCGGAGTGGCCATGACCCTGCTGCGGGCCGGCAAGCACGTGGTGCTCGAGAAGCCGTTGTGCCTGGCCGTGGCCGACGCCGATGCCCTGATCGCCGAGGCGTCGGCCGGAGGCCGCATGCTCACCGTCCACCAGAGCCGTCGCTGGGACCAGGACTTCCGCGCCGTCCGGCGGGCGGTCGAGGGCGGCTTCCTCGGGGAGGTGTTCAACATCGAGACCTTCGTCGGCGGGTTCGAGCACCCTTGCAGGGCCTGGCATTCCGAGGACACGGTCTCGGGCGGAACGGTGTACGACTGGGGCTCCCACCACGTCGACTGGATCCTGCAGCTCTTCGGGAGCGGACCGGCCACGGTGACAGCCAACGGCCACAAGCGGGTGTGGCACGACGTGACCAACGTCGACCAGCTCCGGGTGCGGATGCAGTGGGACGACGGGCGGGAGGCCGAGTTCCTGTCGTCCGACGTGGCCGCCGTGCGCCGGCCCAAGTTCTACGTTCAGGGCACCGAGGGCACCTTGGTCGGTCACTATCGGCCGGTGACCTTCGAGCGGCTCGACCCCGCGCTGGGCTACGTCCGGGAGACCACCCACCACGCCGAGGCGCCCGTCGACCTCGTCCTGGCCCGCTACCAGAGGGGCGGGGGACTGACCGAGACCCGCCTGCCGCTGCCGATGGTGCAGCCCTTCGCCTTTCACCGGAACCTGGCCGACCACCTCCTGCTCGGCGACCGGCTGGCGGTGCTCCCCGGCTCCTCCCGCAACGTGGTGGCCGTGCTCGAGGCGGCCACCCGTTCGGCGGCGGCGGGGGGAGTGCCGATGACCGTCACCTCCGCTGGGGGCGGATGACGGACAAGGTCGGCTGGGGAGTGCTGGGAGCGACGTCGATGGTGGCCCGGAAGGCAGTCCTGCCCGCGCTCGCCGCCAGCCCGACGTCGAACGTCGTGGCCGTGGCCAGCCGGGACAGCCATGGTGACGGCTTCGGGCCCTACCGGCGGGTGCTCGCCGACCCGGCGGTGGAGGCCGTCTACCTCCCACTGCCCAACAGCCTGCACCGTGAGTGGACGCTGCGGGCCGCCGAGGCGGGCAAGCACGTCCTGTGCGAGAAGCCGTTGGCGTGCTCCGCGTCGGAGGCGGACGACATGGCTGCGGCCTGCGCCACCGCCGGCGTCGTGCTGCTGGAGGCGTATATGAGCCCGTTCCACCCCCGGGCGGCGACGCTCTCGGCCCTGGTCGCAGACGGAGGTCTCGGCGAACTGCGCTTCGGCCGGTCGACGTTCACCTTCACCCATCGCGACCCTGCCGACCATCGGTGGCGCCCCGAGATGGGCGGCGGGGCCCTGCTCGATGTCGGCGTGTACTGCCTGGCGCCGCTCCTCGACGCGGCCGGCCGTCCACCTGTGTCGGTGGCGGCTGTCGAGGTGCGGGCCGGCACCGGCGTTGACGCGTCGTTCAGCGGCTGGCTCGACTTCGGGCACGGCTTCAGCGCCACCATCGCCGCGTCGTTCGAAGCACCCGAGCGCCAGCACCTGGAGCTGGCGGGCACCACGGCCACCGCGCTGGTCGACTGGCCATTCGCCGCCGGAGCGCCGGGGCATCGGGGCCAGGTGCTCCACGACGATGGCCGGGTCGAGGACCTGGCCGGGCCCGACGACGACCCCTACCGCCGCATGGTGGAGCATTTCGACGACGTCGTGCGGGGGCGGGCCGAGCCGGTCCGGCCGGCCTCGAAGTCCGTTGCGCTGCTGGGCATCGTCGACCGGCTCCGGGAGGCGGCGGCGTGAGGGTCGACGTCGGCCCGGGCGTGGGTCTGGAGGTCGACACCTGGAACGGAGGCGATGCGGTTCCCTTCCTCCTGGTCCACGGGCTGGCGTCGAACCAGCGGACGTGGGAGGGCGTGGCCGCCCGGCTGCACGAGCTGGCCCATCCCGTCGTCACCGTGGACCTGCGGGGCCACGGTCGCAGCGACAAGCCCGACGACGGGTACGACTTCCAGACCATGGGTGGCGACCTGGTCTCGGTGCTCGACGCGGTCGGCTTCTCCACTGCGGTGGTGGCCGGCCAGTCCACCGGCGGGAACCTGGTGGTGGACCTGGCGAGGCGGGAGCCCGACCGGGTCGCCGGGGTGGTGGGGATCGACGGTGGCGCCCTGGAGCTGGTTCGGCAGTGGCCGGACTGGGAGCGGTGCAAGGAGGCGCTGACCCCGCCGCCGCTGGCCGGTTCGCCGGCCGCCGCGCTGGAAGCCATGCTGCGCCGAGGTCATCCGTCGTGGTCGGAGTGGGGGGTGGAGGTCAGCATGGCCAACTTCGAGCACCTTCCCGACGGCACAATCCGGCCCTGGCTCACCCTCGACCGCCACCTCCGCATCCTGCGGGCGCTGTGGGAGCACCGTCCGTCGACTGTCGTCCCGAGGCTCGACGTCGACGTCCTGCTGGTGATGGCCGACACGGGCGACGCATGGGCGGCGCAGAAGCGGACGATCGCCGCCGAGCTCACCGCCACGTCGCCGCGCGTGCGGGTCGAGTGGATCTCCCCCGGCGACCACGACCTCCACGTCCAGTACCCGATCGAGGTGGCCGACCTCCTGCACGCGTCCTTTCCGGGAGGGCCCAGCGCCCTAGGGTGAGCCGGATGGCACGGCTACTGGTCATCATGGGTTCGGGCGAGACCAGCCCCACCATGAGCAAGGTCCACCACGACCTGCTGGGCCGGGTCGCCCCGGGCCCGGCGGTCATGCTCGACACCCCGTTCGGGTTCCAGGAGAACGCGGATGACATCTCGGCCAAGGCCCTCGCATACTTCAAAGAAAGCGTGCAGCGCGAGATGGTCGTTGCCTCGTTCCGGGCCGCCGAGGGTGCCGACCCGCTGGTGTACGAGACCATGCTGGCCCGCCTGCGGGAGGCGTCGTATGTGTTTGCCGGGCCGGGTAGCCCGTCCTACGCCTTGGCCCAGTGGTCGGCCAGCCAGGTGCCGGCGGTGCTGGCCCAGAAGCTCCGCACCGGTGGGTGCGTCACCTTCGCCAGCGCGGCGGCGTGCACGCTGGGGCCGTACGCCCTGCCCGTCTATGAGATCTACAAGGTGGGCGACCGGGTGCGGTGGCTGGAGGGCCTGAACCTGACCGGTGAAGTCGGGCTGCCGGCGGTGGTCGTCCCCCACTTCAACAACGCCGAGGGCGGCAACCATGACACCCGCTACTGCTACATGGGCGAGCGCCGGCTGTCCTTGCTCGAGACCATGCTGCCGCCCGAGGTCTTCATTCTGGGCGTCGACGAGCACACCGCCTGCATCCTCGACCTCGACGCCGAGACGGCCACGGTGGCCGGGCTCGGGTCGGTGACAGTCCGCCGACACGGGCAGATGTCGACCGTGGTCACCGGCACCACGCTGACCATCGCCGAGCTGGCCGGGGCCGTTGCGGGCGACCTTCGTGTGGATGCACCACCTCCGTCGGCGACGGCGGCCCCGGCGGGCGCCGGGCCGCTGGTGGCCGACATCGACCGCTTCGAGGCGGACTTCGACGCTGCGCTCGCCGCCGGCGACGCGCCGGCGGCGGTGACGGTTGCGCTGCAGCTCGACGACCTGCTCCACGACTGGTCGCGTGACACGACCGAGTCTGACCTGCTCGATCGGGGACGCGCCGGCCTGCGGGCCATGATCGTCAGGCTCGGAGAAGCGGCAGAGCGGGGGGTTCAGGACCCCCGCAGTGTCGTGGGGCCGTTCGTGGAAGCCTTGCTCGATGCCCGCCGCCAGGCCCGGGCCGACGGTCGCTGGGCCGACGCCGACAGCCTTCGTGACCGCCTGCTGGCCGCCGGCGTCGAGGTACGTGACGCCGCCGACGCCACCGAGTGGCAGCTACGATGAGCCACCCGCAGGCCCCGGCCCCCATCGTCTAGCGGCCCAGGACACCGCTCTTTCAAGGCGGCAGCACGGGTTCGAATCCCGTTGGGGGCGCCGGTAAAACCGCAGGTCAGAGGGGGTCTGGCCTGCGGTGCTTGCGCTGGAGACGGCACTCTGCCACTCTTTTGCCAATCCTTGTGTTGGCGAAAGGGGTCGCGTGACCGGATTTATGCGGCAGCGGGGCAGCTCCTGGGAGCTGCGGGTCTACGCCGGACGCGACGTCGTCACCGGCCGCAAGCGCTGGGTCACCAAGACCGTCCGGGGCGGCAAGCGGGAAGCCCAGCGGGCGCTGGCGGCGATGGTGGCCGACAACGACCGGGGGGCGCACAACCACACCAACGCCACCGTCGGCGAGCTGCTGGAGGAGTGGTTCGCGCTGGCCGGTCCGGGCTACTCGCCCAAGGGCGCCCGGGAGACGCGGGGCGTGATGGACCGCAACCTGCTCCCGTTTCTCGGCAACGTGCCCCTGTCCAAGCTCGGCGCCGCCGACATCGACCGCTTCTACCGCCGCCTGCGGGAGAAGGGCGGGCGGGCCGGCCGGCCGCTGGCCCCGGCGACGATCCGCCGGGCCCACGGCATCCTCCACCGGGCCCTCGTCCAGGGCGTGAAGTGGGGATGGCTGAGCGCCAACCCGGCGTCATCGGCGACGCCCCCCCGGATCCCGATACCCGACATCAACCCGCCCGTGCCCCACGAGCTGGCCCGGCTGTTCGCGCTGGCCACCGAGGTCGACGTCGACCTGGCTGACTACATCCTGTTGGCCGCCGCCACCGGGGCCCGCCGCAGCGAGTTGATCGCGCTGCGGTGGCCCGACCTCGACCTCGACAAACGGTCGGTGTGGATCTCGCGGGGGATCGTCCTCGGCGACGACGGGCTGGTGGAGAAGGACACCAAGACCCACGCCGCCCGCCGGGTGTCCCTTGACCCGACCACGGTCGCGGCCATGACCGCTCACCGCGTCCGGGCCGAGGAGCGCGCCCGGCTGTGCGAGCACGAGCTGGACCGCCGGGCGTTCGTGTTCAGCAACGAGGTCGACGGCTCCGCGTGCTGGTATCCCGACTCGGTCAGCCGAGCCTTCGCCCGCCTGTGCCGCAAGGCCGGGATCAAGGGCGTGCGTATGCACGACCTCCGCCACTACGTCGCCACACGACTGCTGTCGGAGGGTGTTGACGTCCGCACTGTCGCCGGCCGTCTCGGCCACCGCAACGCGGCGACGACCCTGAACGTCTACTCGCACTTCCTGCCCGAGGCCGACCGTGAGGCCGCCAACCTCCTCGGCCGCATCTTCGACGACGCGCTCTTGGAGGTCACCGATGTTCCGCCGGCCGAGGAGGAGGAGGAGGAGACGGGTTGACGCCTTGACGCCTTGACGCTTGACGCCTACGCTGAGGTCATGGCCGACGCCGAGGCTGCGCTGTCCGAGGGTTTCCATGAGCACCTGGGCCGGATGCTCGCTCGGCACGGGCAGCTTCTCGACAAGGTGGACCGGAAGGAAGCGCGAGAGTTGGGCAGGCGTGCCGCCGAAGCTGCGCTCGCCCCGCTGCTCTGGGGCCAGGCCGTCGGAGATCGGTGGGACACGACCGAGACCGCCGAGTTCCTGGGCGTCACCCGCCAGGCCCTCCACGAGAGGGTGAAGCGGGGCACGCTGCTCGGCCTTTCGGGGCGGGGCGTGACCTGGTTCCCGATCTGGCAGTTCGATCTGGCCGCCCGCCGGACGCGCCCGGTCGTGGCCGTACTGCTCCAGGTGTTCCGCGGCATGGACCGACCGCTCGAGCCGGTCGAGATCGCGTCGTGGGCACAGGTGCCGCAGCCGGACCTCGACGACGTGGCTCCGGCCGACTGGGTGGCCGAAGGTCGACCCGACGAGGCAGTCGTCGCCAGTGCCCGGCACAGCGCGGCGCGCCTGGCTGCGTGACACTGCGGCGTCCGCCACGCGATCCGGCTGAGCTGACGGATTTCCCGGCACGGGCGATCGCCGAGACCTACCCGTACGCCCGAATCCACGACGTGGCCCAGGAGGCGGAGTGGTTCTGCAACTGCGTTTGACTCGGGGGTTCCTCCGTCCGCCAACGCGACCCTGGGGCGCCACCTCCGGGTGGACCGTCCGTCGCCTCACCCTGGGCTCAGCCGGGCAGGAGGATCTGCGCGCTGACGGTGTCGACCACCCAGCGTTCCCACTCGTCGACGTCCCACCCGCGGTCGACCACGAACAGCAGGTAGGCGTCCTCGGTGCCCAGCGCGTACAGCAGGTCCACCGCCCGCTGAACGGGGACCGCGGGGTCGTAGCGCTGCTTGGCCGTGAGTACGTCGGCGAGCGCACGATGTCCGCTGGCGCGATCGGTGCGGTTCTTGTCGAGCACCTCGGCGACGTCGGGGTCGGCGGACGCCGAGCGGATGACCTCGTAGAGGCGGTGCGTCCGGTCGCAGATGCAGCGCGCGCCGTGGGCCCAGAGGGCGACTGCTCGTCCGGCATCGGGTTCCTCGAGCGTCCGTAGGAAGAAATCGTCCGTCCGTGCCCCCAGCTCGACGGGCTCGGCGTCACCGGCGATCGCCACGTCGAGGGCGGCCGACAGAACGGCGGCCTTCGACCCGTGGCGGAGGTACAGCGTCTGCACCGCGACACCGGCCTCAGCGGCGATCGCGGCCATGGTCGTGTCGACGTAGCCCTGGGTGCAGAACAGGGTGGTCGCCGCCTCGGCGATCTTCGTCTCGGTCTCGGTGTTCCGTTTTCGCGCCATCGCGCTCATTGCTCCTTGACATCCGGTGGAGATTCCTGGAATAGTGTTCCTAGAATAACGTTACACATTCGTATTCTACCGAAGGAGCGCAGGATGGGCGAACAGTTGACGGCGGTACCGACGGTGACGGGCTATCACCACCTCGGCCTCACCGTGTGTGATGTCGACCGCAGCGAGGAGTGGTACGGGAAGGTGTTCGGCTTCCAGAGGGCGTTCGTGGAGCCACACAACGGGGGCACCGGATACTCGGTGGTCATGAACATCCCCGGCACGCCGGTGTTCATGGGACTCGACAAGCACGACGGCCACCAGGGTGAGCGGTTCGAGGAACACCGGACCGGGCTCGACCACCTCGCCATCGGGGTGACCGCCCGAGAGGACCTGGACCGGTGGGTCGCTCACCTCGATGCGCTCGGCGTGGAGCACAGCGCTATCAACGACATCACCGAGCCGTTCCCGGCGGCGACGCTCTGTTTCCGCGACCCCGACAACATCGCCCTGGAGCTCATGTGGATGTGATCACCGAGCTCCCGCGCCGACGGGGCGCACGTCCGACGACAACGTCGACCTTCCCGCACAGCCAGCTCGACGAGCAGCCCGACGACCCGACCGTGCGCGACGAACTGGCTCGGCGGGCGTTCTCGCTCGAGGGCGTCGTCGAGCGCGAGAGTGTCATCTCGGTTCCGGGCGCGCGGGCCCTGGTCCTCGCCGACCACCGCTCGGCCGGCCCCGATGCCGCCTTCATTCGCGGCCGCGAGTTCGCTCACTTCCACCCGGACCCGGACTGGAGCCTCCACCTGGCGCTGCCCGACCCGGTGGCCGACGTCGCCATCGACTGTGGATGGGCAGAGCTCCACTTGATCGCGAGGACCGAGCGGTTCCCAGGTTCTGTCGTGATGGTCTACGCGCCCCGCGACGCCGACGAGGCCGAGGCCGTGTGGACGCTGCTGCGGGCCTCACACGCGTTCGCCACCAACGCATGACGACATGGACGCGCGGCGACGCCATCCGCCAAGCGTTTCGCGCTGCTTCGACCGCCGCATCTCCGCCTCGACCGGCTGCCCTCGGCTGCCGGCCGAGCGTTCTCACCGGTAGCGCAGTATGCCCGGCGGGAAACGATTCCGGGCATAGCCCCTCCGGTCACAAGCGCAGCACCCGGCAATTGC
>JBBQRO010000062.1:0-17284 GCA_038214685.1 Acidimicrobiales bacterium | reverse complement strand
CCCGACTCCCATGCCGCGTACATCCGACCGCGGGCCGCGTCGAGGGCGAAGGCCGGAGCGGGCGCCAGGTCGATCAGCACCCGCTGCGACGCCACTACCCCGTCGGCGACCGTCCTGGCCGGCCCGAAGGTGGCCCCGCCGTCGGCCGACGCCCAGGCCACCACCCGCCGGAGCTCGGTGGGCGGCGGGCCGGGCTGGCCCTCGTCGCTCGACTGGTAGGTGGACCGGTCGGCGCCCAGGTCGAGGGCGCCCACCACGACCTGCCCGTCCGGCCCGGCGAGGAGGGTCGGCTGGACGGCGAGGCGGTCCGGCTCGCTCACCCCCACCGGAGGGGAGAAGGTGCGGCCGCCGTCGTCGGAGCGGGCCAGCACGATGGGATTGGGCGGGGCGGGGAAGCCGAGGAACTTCTCGGCCCGGGCGTCGCCGGCGGCGATCCAGGCCACCAGCACCCGCCGGCCCTCGACGGCCAGCCGGGGTTGGAAGGTCAGCGGCCCGCTGACCCTGACCGGCGGGCCGTCGGCGGTCAACTCCGGGGTGAAGCGCTGCAGCCACAGCCCGGTGGGCAGGTTGAAGGGGCCGCCAGTGGGGGTGTACAGCACGAGGAGGTTGCCCTCGCCGTCGAATGCCACCGCCGGCCAGAAGCAGTTGGTCGCCCCCGGGGCGAGGGGAAGGTCGAGCCGGCGCCAGGCCTCGCCCCCCGTCGTCGACACCGACACCGTGCACTGCAGGCGGGGCGCGTCGACCCGCCCGGCCACGACGAGGGTGTCAGGACGTCGGGGGTCGACGGCCACCACCGGAGAGGTGTTCACGTTGATGGCCAGCTGGGGGTCGTCGCTCACCGCCTGAGTCGGCCCGGTACGCAGCGACGCGCCCCGGCCCTGGAGCCCGAGGATCAGGACGACGATGCCGGCCACGGCCGTCACCGCTCCCGCCGCAGCGCCGACCCGGCTGTTCACCGGCCGAGGGCGACCCCTTCGAGTGGTACCTATCGGGTGATCAGCTGCGCCAGCTCGCCGACGGCCACCATGGCCGGCGAGGAGGGGTCGGCGTCGATGGCCGCTACGCCCAGGTGGTCAGCATCCTCGACGGCGCGGTCCTCGGGGACGACGAACATCTCCACGCCGAGCTCCTCGGAGATGCGCTTGGCGTCGACGTCGCTCACGGTTCGGTTGGCGATGCCGATGATGCGGGCCACGCCGAGCTCCTCGGCCAGCCGGCAGGCCCGGCGGGCGATCTCGACCGACTTGGCGCTGCCCTCGGTGACGGCCAGGACGACGTCGTCGGCGCCCGGCTTGGCCCAGATGAGGTCGTTCAGGCCGGCCTCGAGGTCGGCCAGCACGATGCGGTCGTCGGCCGGGAGCTCGCCGAAGAACTGACGGGTGGTGTTGTGCGACCCGCAGCACAGGCAGGCGTTCGACGGCCGCTCGATCTTGCCGGTGGCCACCAGGCGGATGCCCTCGGGGGCGTCGACGCCGTAGCGCCCCAGCAGCACCTCGGCCTCGATCTTGGGATCCTTGTGGGTGTGCCCGGCATCGATCAGGGCGTTGAGGATGGGGCTCATCGACTCCACGCTTTCCCGGGGGACGCCCAGGGAGATCCCGAGATTGGGGTTGGGGTCGCAGTCGAGGGCCACGACCTTGTGGCCCTGACGGGCGAGGTGTCGGGCCAGGGCGCCGGAGATCGTGCTCTTGCCCGACCCCCCCTTGCCACAGACGGCGATCTTCATACCGGTACCTCCTGGTTGCTGGTCGAGCGCCGCCTCCCGGGCGGCGCGATGAACAGGTCTGCGAGTCGGGAGAGGGCGACGATGGCCGGGGAGTCGGGGCAGGCGTCGAGGGGGGCCAGGCCCTGACGCTCCACCTCGGCCAGCTCCGGGTCGAAAGGGATTCGGAAGCTGGCGGCCAGGCCGGGGTGGTCGGGCTCGTCTCGGAAGCGGTTGGAGACGATGATCGAGCGACGGTCCTCCACCATGGGCAGGAGCCGGCGGGCGGTCATGGCCGAGCGCCAGGCCGGGCCGACGACGACCACGACGTCCTCGGAGAAGGCGTGATAGCGCTCGAAGGGGGTGGTGGGCCCGGCCTCGAGGTCGGCGATGACGTCCCAGTCGGGCTCGCCGATGCCGAGCAGGAGGTGCACGAGGGCGGCCACCGACTGCTTGGCCGCCACCTTGGTGGTGCCGCCGCCCTCGGAGGCGGGGCCGATCTTGCCCAGGCCCAGGAAGCGCACCCCGTCGGGGGCGACCTCGGCGAAGCGTTCCACCACCTGGATCGGCGTCATGTCGCCCGTGAGCTGCCAGTGGTAGATCGAGCCCGGGTGCTCCTCGATGGCCTCGGGGGGGAGCCCGGCCTCGGTGGGGGGCAGCCCGAGGCTGATGGCCAGGCCGGGATTGACGTCGAGGTCGCAGGCGAAGACCTTGCGCCCGGCCCGGGCGAACAGGCGGGCGAGGGTCGACGAGGTCACCGTCTTGCCCGCACCCCCTTTGCCGATCACCGCCAGGCGCACGCCGAGGCCGGCTCGGGCCGCCTCCAGTGCATCGGGGTCGACGCCGGCCACCGCCTCCTGGGCCCGACGGACGTAGGTGGCCAGATCGTCACGGTGGCGCTTCATCTCGCCCCGGGCGCCGGGAAAGATGCTCTCCTTGGCCAGCCAGGTGCCGAGATGGCGGGCGTAGCTGTTGGCATGGCGCTCGAGGGCCAGCCAGGCCCGGGCATCGTCGGCGCGCGCCGCCACATCGTCGAGCACCAGGAGCTGGCGCTCCATGCACTGGATGGCCCACTCGTCGCGTTTGGTCAGCTCGATCGGCTCCCCCACAATCCAGACTCTATCGCCCAAGTGCTAATACTCAATGCCCTTCTTGGCTTTGATGCCCTGGACGTAGGCGTGCTTCACCTTGCGCAACTCGGTCACCGTGTCGGCCAGGTCCACCAGCTCCTCGGGGGCGTCCCGCCCGGTGACGACCACGTTGGTGTGCGGGGCCCGGGCCCGGATCCCCTCGACCACGTCGGTCACGTCGACCCAGCCGTACTTCACCGCGTAGGTGAGCTCGTCGAGGATCAGCAGGTCGAAGTCCCCGGAGGCCAGCTTGGCCGCAGCCACGTCCCAGGCGTGGCGACCTTTCGCTGCGGTCTCGTCGAGGTCGGTGGACTCCCAAGTGAACCCGTCGCCGAGGGTGTGCCACTCGATATCGAGGTGGTCGGCCAGCTTGCGCTCGCCCGTCTTCCACTTCCCGCTTTTGATGAACTGGACCACCCCGACCCGCCAGCCCCGGGCCCAGCCCCGTCCCATGACCCCGAACGCAGCCGACGACTTTCCCTTGCCGTAGCCGGTGTTGACGAGAACGATGGATTCGGCGCGAGCCATGCCAGAGCGTACGCAGGAGTTCCGGGCGTCTGCCCACCCGCCGGAGGGGCCTATGATGCCGGTCACAGCGCAGGGAACCCGGTGGAATTCCGGGGCTGTCCCGCAACTGTCACCGGGGAGCAGACCTCACGCAGTGGCCACGGCCCGAAAGGGCGGGAAGGCCGGGGCGAGCGTCGATCCGGAAGCCAGGAGACCTGTCTGTGCGGGCCTGATTCTCCGAGAATCAGTCCGGAGGAAAGGTCGCGTGGACGTTGGAGATGCAGGTTCGATTCCGCCAGGAGGGCGGCCGTGCTCTGCCCGTGCTGGTGTGGCGTGCCGCCGCGCCGATGCGCGTGGTCGCCTCCGCTCCCCATGGTGGGGGCATTGGTGCCCGTCGCTGGGTCATGAACGCCCAGGTGCCGGCGAGCTACGGGCGGCGCGACCCCGACCACCACCTGTCGAAGCTGGGGGTGTCGCTCGGCCTGCCCGGGCGGGGCGTCGGCATGCTCACCGCCGCCGACGTGCGGGCCGTGTCGTCGGTCACCGACTCGGGGGTGGAGGTGTCGGCCACCGTGGGGCTCGGGCATCCCACGTGGGCGGCGGCGCCCGACGCCGAGCGCCCCGTGAGCCTGGTCGGCACCATCAACCTGGTGGTCCTCCTGCCCGAACGGCTGTCCGACGCCGCCCTGGTGAACGCCATCGCCACCGCCACCGAGGCCAAGTCACAGGCGCTGTGGGAGTCGGGCATCGCCGGCACCGGTACCCCCACCGACGCCGTGTGTGTCGCGTGCCCGGAGGACGGGATGTCGCATGCCTTCGGCGGCCCACGGTCGCCTTGGGGGGCACGGCTGGCCCGCGCCGTCCACGCGGCCGTCCTCGGCGGCCTGGCCGGATGAGCGTCACCCTCGTCCTGGGCGGGGCGCGGTCGGGGAAGTCGGCCGTGGCCGAGCGCCGGGCCGGCCCCGGCCCGGTCACCTACCTGGCCACCGGCGTCGTCGATCCTGGCGATGCAGACATGGCGGTGCGCATCGCCACCCATCGGAGCCGCCGACCCGCCACGTGGACGACCGTCGAGACCGACGACCTGGTGGTGGCCATCCGGGCCACCACGGGGACCGTGCTGGTCGACAGCCTCACGACGTGGGTGGCCGGGGCGGCCGACTTCCTCGTCGACGCTTCCGCGCTGTGCCGGGCGCTGGTCGGTCACGACGGCGACGTCATCGTGGTCAGCGACGAGGTCGGCCTCGGTGTCCATCCGTCGTCGGAGCCGGGCCGGCGCTTCCGTGACGCCCTGGGCCTGGTCAACCAGGCTGTCGCCGCCGTGGCCGACGACGTGTCCTTCGTGGTGGCCGGGCGCGTCCTCAGGCTCGACCCGTCCTGATGCGCCGGGCGGTCGCCTTCCTCACCGTGTTCGGCGGCGCGGCCGCGCCGTCAGCTGCGACGCTTTCCTGGTTCCCCGTGGTCGGCGCCGGTATGGGACTGGCCCTGGGTGGGATCTGGTGGGCGGCCGAGGTCCTGTGGGCCGCCCCGGTGGCGGCCGCCCTGGTGGTGGGCGCCGACCTGGCCCTGACAGGGATGCTCCACTTCGACGGGCTGGTGGACTCCGCCGATGGCCTGCTCCCGCCCCTGGAGCCGGCCCGACGCCTGGAGGTGATGGCCGACCCGGCCGCCGGCGCCTTTGGGGTGGGAGTTGCGGTGGTCGTGCTGTTGCTGCGCTGGGCGTCGCTGGCCACGCTCGCGCCGTCGCCTGTCCTGCTCGGGGCGCTGTGGTGCGCGTCACGTCTGGCCATGGCCCAGTTCGCCCGGACCGTGCCCTACGCCCGCCCCGGCGGGCTGGCGGGCGCGTTCCTCGATGGCGGCGGGCGGCGACTCCCGGTCGGCGGGGTGGTGCTCGGGGCGGTGCTCGTGGCGTTTGGCGCGGGTGATGCGGCCGTCGGTGTCGCCGTCCTCGGCCTCGCCGCCGCCGCGGTGATGGCCTTGGCCGTGCGCCGGCTGGGTGGGTTCACCGGCGACGTGCTCGGAGCCGCCGGCATGGTGGGGGAGACGGCCGGCCTGCTCGCCGCCGCGGCGCGATGGTGACCGGCGCGGTGGCCCTCGGGATCGTGGGCGACCGGCTCATGGGCGAGCCGCCGGCGTCGGTCCACCCCGTGGTGGCCTTCGGGCGGGTCATGCGCGCTGTCGAGCGCCGGCTGTACCGCGACGCCCGCGTGGCCGGCGTGGCGCACGCCGCCATCGGTACCGGCCTGGGTCTGGCCGCCGGCGGACTGGTCGGATCGACCGCAGTGGCCACCTGGGTGGCCGTCGCCGGTCGGGTCCTGGGCGAGGCGGCCATGGCGGTGGCGTCGGCGCTCGACGCCGACGACCTTCGGCTGGCCCGTTCGCTCCTGCCGGCGCTGGTCGGCCGCGATCCCTCCGGCCTCGACGAGAAGGAACTGAGTCGCGCCGTCGTGGAGTCTGTGGCCGAGAATACCGTCGACGCCATCATCGCCCCGGTGGTGTGGGCCGCCCTTCTCGGAGCGCCGGGTGCGCTCGGGTACCGGGCCGTCAACACCCTCGACGCCATGGTGGGTCACCGGTCGGCCCGCTACGGCAACTACGGCTGGGCCAGTGCCCGCCTCGACGACCTGGCCGGCTGGATCCCGGCCCGGGTCACGGCCGGGCTTGTCGCCGCCGTTCGGCCCGGTGCGGCCTCGGCGATCTGGACCGCAGTCCGCACCCAGGCCCCGGCCCATCCGTCGCCCAACGCCGGCGTCGCCGAGGCCGCCTTCGCCGCCGCCCTCGGGCTCCGTCTCGGCGGGGAGAACCGCTACGGCGACCGGGTGGAGCACCGACCGCCGCTGGGTACGGGCCGGCCCGCCGAACGGGGCGACATCTCGCGCGCCGTCGCCCTGTCCCGCGACGTTTCGTTGGCCCTGGCCGTCACATCTTGTGCACCCAGGGTCGTGATTCTTGCCCGCGCAGCCCGAATCACGACCCTGGGTGCACGCGGAGTGTCGCGGTGATCCTCCCCGGGGCCCATGGGGGCGACGGCGCCCGGCTGGCGGCTGCCCTCGGCGTCGACCCTGGGGCAGTGCTCGACCTGTCGGCCAGCCTCAACCCGGTGGCGCCGGACGCCGGCGAGGTGGTGGCCAAGCACCTCGACGCCGTCGGCCGGTACCCGGACCCGGCGGGGCCGACGGCCGCACTCGCTGCGGCCATGGGCGTCGACCCTGACCGGCTGCTCCTGACCAACGGGGGCGCCGAGGCCATCGCCCTGGTGGCGGCCGAGCTCGGTGGATGGGTCGACGAGCCGGACTTCGGGTTGTACCCGAGGGCGACGGGGCCGCGGTGGCGCTCCAACCCGCACAACCCGAGCGGGGCCTTGGCGGCGGACGACGAGCGGGCCGGCGTGTGGGACGAGGCGTTCTACCCGCTGGCCACCGGCCGGTGGACCCGGGGGGACGAGGGTGCGGTCGTCGTCGGCTCGCTGACCAAGCTGTTGGCGTGTCCCGGGCTGCGCATCGGCTACGTGCTGGCCGAACCCAGCCTCATCGGGCGCCTGCGGGGCCGCCAGCCGGCGTGGTCGGTCAACGGGCTGGCCGCCGCCGCCCTGCCCGACCTGCTGGACACCGTGGACCTTCCCGGGTGGGCAACGGCTGTCGCCGTCCTCCGCCGCCGGCTGGTCGACGTCCTGTGCGGCGCCGGCTTCGTGTCGGAACCGTCGGACGCCAACTTCGTGCTGGTTCGCGCCCCCGGCCTGCGCAGCCGGCTGGCGCCCCACGGCGTGCTCGTCCGCGACTGCGCCAGCTTCGGCCTCCCGCACCATGTGCGGATCGCGGTGCCCGACACTGCCGGCCTGGCCCGGTTCGAGGAGGTCCTGTTGAAAGAGGCCCCGTGCGCGGCGGACTGATGGTGTGCGGCACGGCGAGCGACGTGGGCAAGAGCTCCGTCGTCGCCGGGCTGTGCCGGGCGCTCCACCGCCGGGGTGTGCGGGTGGCGCCGTTCAAGGCCCAGAACATGGCCAACAACGCGTTCGTCACGCCGTCCGGCCACGAGATCGGTCGGGCCCAGGGTGTGCAGGCGCTGGCGGCTGGAGCGGTGCCCGAGGTGGCCATGAACCCCATCCTGCTGAAGCCGACAGGGGAGCGAACCAGCCAGGTGGTGGTGATGGGCCAGCCGCTCGGCCACCTCGACGCCGCGGCGTACCAGGCCGAGAAGCCAGGGCTGTTCGCGACCGTGCTCGACGCGTTGGCCGACCTCCGTAGCCGGTTCGACGTGGTCATCGTCGAGGGCGCGGGGAGCCCGGCGGAGATCAACCTTCTGCACTCGGACCTGGTCAACCTGCGCCTGGCCGCCGCCGCCGGCCTGCCGGCGATCGTGGTTGGCGACATCGACCGGGGCGGGGTTTTCGCCGCCCTCTACGGCACCGTCGCTCTCCTGCCCGACGACCTGCGCCCCCTGGTCCGCGGCTTCGTCATCAACAAGCTTCGGGGCGACCCGGCCCTCCTGGCCGAGGGACCGGCCGAGCTCGAGCGCCGGTGCGGCGTGCCCACCCTCGGTGTCCTCCCGTACCTGCACGGGGTGAGCCTCGACGCCGAGGACTCCCTGGCCCTGCCCGAGGTCGCCCCGCCGGCCGGCGCGGCCATGGATGTGGCTGTGATCCGCTTCCCCCGCATCGCCAACTTCACCGACCTCGACCCGCTGTCGGTGGAGCCGACGGTCGGTGTGCGGTTCGTCGACCGAGCCGCCGCTCTGGGCCGCCCCGACCTCGTCGTCCTGCCCGGAACCAAGGCCACGGTGGCGGACCTGGAGTGGCTGCGGGGGCGGGGCCTCGACCGGGCGGTCGAGGCGTGCGATGCCCGGGTCCTCGGCATCTGCGGCGGCTACCAGATGATGGGGCGCACAATCGTGGACGACGTCGAGTCGGGGCGGGGCGCCGTGGAGGGCCTCGGCTGGCTCGACGTCGCAACCGAGTTCCAGCCCACCAAGATCACCCGCCAGCGTCGAGGTCGCGGGTTGCACCAGCGGGTGACCGGCTACCAGATCCACCACGGCCGGGTCACCGCCGCCGACCCGTGGATCGTCCTCGACGACGCCTACGGCGAAGAGCTCGAGGGGTCCGTCAAGGGCCGGTTCGCCGGCACGACACTCCATGGGCTGTTCGAGGACGACGGCTTCCGCACCGCCTTCCTCGGGATAGCACCCTCCGGCGTATCGTTCGCCGCTGCACGGGAGGACCAGCTCGACCGGCTGGCCGACATGCTCGAAGCCCACCTCGACCTTGCCGCCGTTGAAACCCTGCTGGCGTCCGGGGCGGGCCCCCGGACCATGAACAAGGAAGCCACGTGATCCTCGTCCTGACCAACGCCGACACCGAGATCCTCGCCCTGCGCTCGGTGGTCGAGGGCCTGCCCGCCGGCTTCCCGGCGGTCCGCGCCGCCCGCCCCGATCACCTGAGCGCCCCGCCGCCACTCGACGGCGTGACCGTGGTGCTGGTCCGCCTGCTCGGCGGACGGCGGGCGTGGGAGGAGCCGTTCGACGAGCTGCGCCGGCGGTGCCTGGCCGCCAACGTCGCCCTCCTCGCCTTCGGGGGCGAGTCCACACCCGACGCCGAGCTCACCGCCCTTTCGACCGCGGCGCCGGCCACCGTCGCCCGGGCCTTCGAGTACCTGGCCCACGGTGGCCTGGCGAACACTGGGCAGCTGCTCCGGTTCGTGGCCGGCTACCCCCACCAACCGCCGGTCGAGGTGGCGGCCTACGGCGTGCTCGGTGACCGGGCGCAGCACCCGTCCCGGCCCACCGTCGGCATCGTCTTCTACCGGGCCCACGTGCTGGCGGGGAACACCGGCTTTGTCGAGGACCTGTGCCGGGCGGTCGAGGAGCGGGGCGCCAATGCCCTGGCGGTGTGGTGCTACTCGCTGCGTTCCGATGTCGGGGTGTTCGACCTCCTGCGCGACGTCGACGTGCTGGTTACCACCGTGCTGGCCATGGGGGTGAGCGCCGGCGACGACTGGGACGCGTCGGCGCTGGCCGATCTCGACGTGCCGGTCCTCCAGGCCGTGGCCGCCACCCAACCGGTCGACGCGTGGACCACGAACACCGCCGGCCTCACGCCGATCGACGTGGCCATGAGCGTGGCCATCCCCGAGTTCGACGGGCGGATCATCGGCGTGCCCTTCTCGTTCAAGGAGGTGGTCGACGACGGCGCCGAGCTGGGGGCACCGGTCACCGCCTACCGGACGGTGCCCGACCGGGTGGCCCGCATCGCCGGTCTGGCCACCCGCCTGGCCGCCCTGCGCCATGTGCCCAACGACGACAAGCGTCTCGCGGTCGTCCTGTCCGCCTACCCGACCAAGAAGAGCCGTATCGGCAACGCAGTGGGCCTGGACACGCCGGCGTCGGTGGTCGACCTTCTCCACGAGCTACGCCACGCCGGCTACCGCGTCGACCGCATTCCCGACGACGGCGACGCCCTCATGGCCGAGCTTGCAGATTCGACCGACGGCAGCGGCGATGGGTGCGGCCGCTGGCCGGTCGAGCGCTACGCCGAGGCGTTCGCCCGGTTCCCGAAAGAGTTCCAGGCCGGCGTGGACGAGACGTGGGGGCCGGTGGAAGGTGACGAACTGGCCTTCGCCGGCATCGACCTGGGCGGCGTGCTGGTGGCCATCCAGCCCGCCCGCGGCTTCGGCGACAACCCCATCGCCGTCTACCACTCGCCCGACCTGGCACCGACCCACCACTACCTGGCGTTCTACCGGTGGCTGGAGGAGGCGTGGGGCGCCCACGCCGTCGTCCACGTCGGCAAGCACGGCACCCTCGAATGGCTGCCGGGTAAGGGTGTCGGCCTGTCGTCCGGCTGCGGTCCCGACGCCGCCCTGGGCGACCTACCCCTCGTCTATCCCTTCGTGGTCAATGACCCCGGCGAGGGCACCCAGGCCAAGCGCCGGGCCCACGCGGTGATCGTCGACCATCTGCTGCCGCCCATGACCCGGGCCGACAGCTACGACGACGTCGCCCGGCTGGAGGCCCTGCTCGACGAGCACGCCTCCATCGCCGCTCTCGACCCGGCCAAGCTGCCCGCCATCCGGGCACAGGTCTGGGACCTGCTCGTCCAAGCCGAGCTCCACCGCGACCTGGGCGTCACCGACCGCCCCGACGGTGACGACTTCGACGACCTGGTCCTGCACGTCGACGGGTACCTGTGCGAGCTGAAGGACGCCCAGATCCGTGGTGGCCTCCACATCCTCGGCCGCCCTCCCGAGGGGGAGGCCGAACTTGATCTGGTCCTGGCCATCACCCGGCTGCCGCAAGGATCGGCCGTCCCTGCGCTGCGGGCGCCGGCCGACGGGCGTCATGACGTCGACGCCGCCGAGGCCGAAGCCCGGTCGACGCTGGCCGCTATCCAGTCCGACGGGTGGGTCTACGCCGGCGACCACCCCACCCTGCGTTGGGTGTGCGACCGGCTCGTCCCCGCCCTCGGCCGCACCACCGACGAGTTCACCAACCTGCTGGGCGCCCTCGACGGTCGTCACGTGCCGGCCGGGCCCAGCGGGGCGCCGACCCGCGGCATGGCCCACGTCCTACCCACGGGGCGCAACTTCTTCTCCGTCGATCCGAAGGCCATCCCCAGCCGGCTGGCGTGGGACGTCGGCTGCAAGCTGGCCGATCGGCTGATCGAGCGCCACGTTGCCGAAGAGGGCCGGCCACCGGCCACGGTGGGCCTGGTTGTGTGGGGGACGGCGTGCATGCGTACCGGTGGCGACGACGTGGCCGAGGCGTTGGCCCTCCTTGGCGTCCGCCCCGTGTGGGCCGAGGAGTCGGGCCGGGTGACCGGCGTGGCGCGTATCCCCGACGACGAGCTGGGCCGGCCGCGGGTCGACGTCACCCTGCGTATCTCCGGCTTTTTCCGCGACGCCTTCCCGCATGTGATCGCCCTGCTCGACGACGCCGTCCGCCTGGCCGGCTTCGACGACGACCCCCGCATCTTCGGCTCCAAGCCCGGTGCCTACGGGTCGGGCATCCTGGCCCTGCTCGAGTCCCGCGAGTGGGACGACGACCGGGATTTGGCCGCGGTCTACACCGCATGGGGCGGGTGGTCCTACGGCCGGTCGGCTATGGGGGCCCCGGCGGCCGAAGCCATGGAGCGGCGGTTTTCCCTCATCGAGGTGGCGGTGAAGAACCAGGACAACCGGGAGCACGACATCTTCGACTCCGACGACTACCTCCAGGACCACGGCGGGATGATCGCCACCATCCGGTCGTTGCGGGGCGGCGAGGAGCCCAAGGCGTGGTTCGGCGACTCCGCCGACCCGGCCAGCCCGAAGGTGCGCTCGCTCGCGGAGGAAGCGGCGCGGGTCGTCCGCACCCGGGTGCTCAACCCCAAGTGGATCGGCGCCATGTGCCGGCACGGCTACAAGGGCGCCTTCGAGATGGCCGCCACCGTCGACTATCTCTTCGGCTACGACGCCACCGCCCACGTGGTCGAGGACTGGATGTACGAGCGGGTCACCGAGGCCTACGTGGCCGACCCGGCGGTGCGCAAGCTGTTCGAGCAGTCAAACCCGTGGGCCCTGCGTTCCATCGCCGAGCGGCTGCTGGAAGCCAAGGAGCGGGACCTGTGGGACGCCTCCCCGGAGGCCCTGGCCACCCTTCGGTCGGCGCTGCTGGAGGCCGAGGGCTGGGAGGAGGGCCGATGACACCCGCTCCCTCCGCCCCAACTGGTGACGATTTCACACGCCAGGACGTGTTCATCCGTCACCAGTTCCCGTTTGGGGCCGTCGTCGGACAGGACGAAGCCAAGCTGGCGCTGCTGCTGGCGGCGGCGGAGCCGGCGATCGGCGGCGTGTTGCTGCGGGGCCAGAAAGGGTCGGCCAAGACCACGTTGGCCCGGGGCCTGGCCCGCCTGCTGGCTGGCGACGCCCCGTTCGTCGAGCTGCCCGTGGGCGCCACCGAGGACCGGCTGGTCGGGTCGATCGACCTGGCCGCCGCCCTCACCGGCGGCGAGGTCCGCTTCTCGCCCGGCCTGCTGGCCGCGGCCCACGGCGGCGTGCTCTATGTCGACGAGGTCAACCTGCTGCCCGACCACCTGGTCGACGTACTGCTCGACGTGGCCGTCAGCGGGGTGAACCGGGTGGAGCGGGAGGGCATCTCCCACGCCCACCCCAGCCGCTTCGTGCTGATCGGGTCGATGAACCCCGAGGAGGGCGACCTCCGCCCCCAGCTACTCGACCGCTTCGGCCTGGCCGCCGACGTGACCGCCCCGGCCGACCCGGCCGAGCGGGCCGAGGCTGTCCGCCGTCGGATGGCCTTCGACGCCGACCCGGAAGGGTTCGTCGCCCGCTGGCCCGACGAACCCCTGCCCGCCAACCCGCCGGCCGGTTTGCCGTCCGACCTGGTCCACACCGTCAGCGTTCTGTGCACGTCGGTGGGCGCCGAAGGCCTGCGGGCCGACCTGGTCATTTGCCGCGCCGCCGCCGCCCTCGCCGGCATCGAAGGCCGCGTCGAGGCCACCGTCGACGATGTCCGCCGGGTGGCGCCGCTCGCCTTGGCCCATCGCCGCCGGCGCCAACCGTTCGACGATCCGGGCATGAGCCAGGACGAGATCGACGAGGCTCTCCAGGAGGCGGAGGAGCAAGGGGCCGACGAGCAGGAGCGCGTCGCCCCGCCCGATACCCCGCCGGACCGGGTGACCCGGATCGAGGCGCCCCGCACCGAGGCCACCGGCGGCGGGCGCCGCTCCGTGGTCGAGGGCGCACGGGGCCGGCTGGTCGGCGATCGCGTGCCGGACGGGCCGATGGGCTCGGTGGCCGTCGGGCCCACCATCCGCGCCGCCGCGGCCCGGCGCGCCGGCGCCGCAGAGGACTCCGCGCTTGTGGCCCCCGGCGACCTGCGGGAGGCGGTGCGGGAGGAGCGGGCCGGCAACCTGGTCATCCTGGCCGTGGACGCCTCGGGATCCATGGGCGCCGAGACGCGGATGGAGGCGGCCAAGGGCGCTGTCCTGGGCCTGCTGCTCGACGCCTACCAGCGGCGCGACCGGGTGGCCCTGGTGACGTTCCGGGGCGACGGCGCCGAGGTCGCCCTGCGGCCAACGGGCAGCGTGGAGGTGGCCCGGGCCCGGCTCACCGAGCTGCCCACCGGTGGCCGCACGCCACTGGCCGCCGGCATCTTCGCCGCCCTCGGCCTGGCCCAGCACCCCGCCGACCGGCCGCTCCTCGTGCTCATCTCCGACGGCCGGGCCACCGCCGGCCCCGACGGCATGGACCCGTTCATGGCGGCCAAGGAGGCGGCGGCCGAGGTCCGCCGGCGGGGGGTGCCGGCGGTGGTGGTCGACGCCGAGGACGGCCACACCCGCCTGGGCCTGGCCGTCGAGCTGGCTGGCGCCATGGGCGCCCGCTACCTCACCCTGCGCCAGCTCAGCGCGGCCACGGTCCGTCAGCTGACCGACGGCTGACCCTCCACCAGTTCCGGGCACTGGAAAGCACCGAGGAACGTGCCGTTTCAGTGCCGAGAACGGTCGTCGGCCGCTGGGTTGTCCGCCCGGTTGAGGCCGAGCCGGCCCTCGCCCAGCCACCAGCCCCCGGCCCACCGCTCCGACCGGTCGCGCCGGGAGATGGTGTCGAGGTGCCACCAGTCGCCCTGCACCCGCTCGGGAGTGACGTCGACGGTGACGTAGCCGTGACGGTCGAGGTCGCCCAGGCGGAGGTGGCGGTTCTGGGTCAGGAGCCACCGGCGGACGGCCGCCGACGCCCCGGGCACGCCGGGCAGGACGGACTGGGAGAAGCTGTCGGTGGTCACGCTGGGCGACACGAACTCGGCGCCCACCGGCAGGTCGGCGGCCCAGGAGGAGTGGATGTCGCCGGACAGCACGGCCACGTTCGACGTCCACCCCGTGCGTCGCAGCAGGTCGTAGAAGCGGTGGCGTTCGGCCGGGTAGCCGTCCCACTGGCTGGGGTTGATGCCGATGCCATCGGCCCGATTGAGCAGCCGCAACGGAGCCATCATCACCTGGTTGCCGACCAGCAACCACCGGGCGGTCGACGAGGCAGCCTCGGCTTCGAGCCAGCGCCACTGGTCGTCGCCCAGCAGGGCGCGACTGCGGTCGACCCCCCATACCGCCCGGCGGCCGTCGGTGGCGGGCCGGTCGCGCCCGACGAGGCGGGTGTCGAGGAGCACGAGGTCCCCGAGGGGCCCGAGCCGGACGGTTCGGTACACCTGTCCGGGGACTGAGCGGCGGGCCGGCATCCACTCGCTGTAGGCCTGCACGGCGGCCGCTCGCCGGTCCTCCCACGCACCGTGGGCCGGGAGATGGGCGGTGCCGCCTTCCCGCCAGGCCCCGCCCACGATCTCGTGGTCGTCCCAGACGGCGACCACCGGGTGCCGGGCGTGCAGGGCCTGGAGGTCGGGGTCGAGGCGGTACTGGGCGTAGCGGGCCCGGTAGTCGGCCAGGCTCACCGCGGCGCCCGCCGGCCGGTGAGCCCGCACGGCGCGACGGTTCCGGCTCATGCCGTCGTTCTCGTAGATGTAGTCGCCGACGTGCACCACGAGGTCGAGGTCGCGGCCGGCGAGGTTGGCGTAGGCGTTGAAGAACCCGCACGACCAGTTGGCGCACGACGTCAGCCCCAGTCGCAGCGAAACGAGCGGGCCGTCGAACGCTGGCGCGGTCCGGGTACGGCCGACCGGCGACGACGCCCCGCCGGCGGTGAACCCGTACCAGTACGACGTGGCCGGCTCGAGCCCGGCGACGTCGACGTGGACGGTGAAGTCACCCTCCGCCGACGCTTCGGCGACGCCCCGAGCCACCACCTGCGCCGGTCCGGGCTCCGGGGCCAGGCTCACCCACCAGTCGAGCGCGATAGGCCCGGCCCTGTCGGTCGTACACCGAGTCCAGAGCAGCACGCCCTCGGGGAGGGGATCGGCGCTGGCGACACCGTGGCGGAAGACGACCAATGCCCGCAGGACAGTACCCGCCGAATCGAGTACCCGTCCGAGGCATGACAATGTGTCGAGCATGGACGTAGGAATTGTCGGAGGCACCGGGCCGGCCGGGCGGGCGCTCGCAGCCCGGTTGGCATCGGTGGGCCTGGAGGTGGTCATCGGGTCACGGTCGACCGACCGGGCCCAGGAGATCGTCGACGGGATCCACAAGAAGTGGCCCGACCGAGATCTTCCGATCAGCCCGGCGTCGAACGCCGAGGCCGCCGCCGCGGCTCTCGTGGTGCTGGCGACGCCGTGGGACGCCGCCGCCCAGACCGCAGCGGCCCTGCGGGCCGAGCTGTCCGGCAAGGTGGTGGTGTCCATGGGCAACGCCCTGGCCAAGATCGACGGTGAGCTGCAGGCCGTGGTGCCCCCGGGCGGATCGGTGGCCGCCGGCGTCCAGGCCGCCGTACCCGACGCCCTGGTGTCGGCCGCCTTCCACCACCTCCCGGCCCGCTCGCTGGGCGACCTCGACCGTCCGGCGTCGGGCGACGTGCTGGTGTGCAGCGACCATCCCGAGGCCATGAAGGCCACCGCCGAGCTGATCAGGCGGGTACCCGATCTGCGCCCGTTCGACGCCGGCTCCCTGGCTGCGGCCGGCCCGGTCGAGGCCTTCACCGCCGTCCTCCTGAGCCTCAACGCCCGCTACAAAGGCCGGGCCACCATCCACCTCACAGGCATCGACGACAACATCCCGCGCTGATGCGGCTGTACCACTGATGAGGCTGTACGACAGATGAGGCCGTACGACAGATGAGGCTGTACGACACGGCCAGGAGGGCGGTGGTGCCCTTCGCACCCGGCCCGCTGGTCACCATGTACACCTGCGGCATCACGCCCTACGACGCCACCCACGTCGGCCATGCCGCCACGTACGTTCTCTACGACGTGCTCCAGCGCCGGCTGCGCGACATGGGCCACGACACCCAGTGCGTCCGGAACATCACCGACGTCGACGATGACATCCTGCGCAAGGCCCGGGAGGTGGGGATGCCCTACCTGGAACTGGCCGCCGCCGAGGTCGCCCGGTTCCAGTCCGACATGAGGGCCCTGGGCATGCTTGCGGTGTTCAGCGAGCCCGCGGCCAGCTCGGCCATCCACGACATCCTCGGCTTCATAGGGATGGTGCTCGATCGGGGCCACGCCTACCAGGCCGCCGGGGCGGTGTACTTCAGCGTCGGCAGCTTCGAGCGCTTCGGACAGGTCAGCCACCTGGGTCGCGAGGAGATGCTGGAGCTGGCGGCCGAGCGGGGCGGCAACCCCGGCGACCCGGCCAAGCGCGACCCGCTCGACTTCGTGCTCTGGCAGCCCTCGGCGTCCGACGAGCCGGCGTGGGACTCGATGTGGGGCCCGGGCCGACCCGGCTGGCACATTGAGTGCTCGGCCCTCGCCATGCGAGAGCTGGGCACCACCATCGACCTGCACGGCGGGGGCACCGACCTCATCTTCCCCCACCACGAATGCGAGGCCGCGCAGTCAGAAGCGGCCACCGGGGAGACCTTCGTGCGCCACTGGATGCACGCGCCGATGGTCATCTACGAGGGGACCAAGATGTCGAAGTCGCTGGGCAACCTGGTCTTCATCAGCGAGCTGGTCAAGGACTGGGACCCGATGGCCGTCCGTCTGGCCATCCTCGACCACAGCTACCGCCAGCCGTGGAGTTGGCACGACGGCCTGCTCGACGGGGCGGCAACGCGTCTGGACCGCTGGCGCGGGGCGGGTGCGGGTGACGGTGGACTCGACGAGGTGCGGGCCGCCCTCGATGACGACCTCGACCTGCCCCGGGCCGTCCGGGCCATCGACGCCGCCGCCGGCGCCGGCGCCGGCGTGGCGGCATCGGCCGCGCTCCTGGGCGTGGACCTCGGGGGTTAGCCTGGATCTGCGATGACCACCATCTTGTCGAACGCCTTCACGGTCGACGACCTCGAGTCCATGCCCGACGACGGGAAGCGGTACGAGCTGATCGGAGGCGCCATCGTGATGACCCCAGCCC
>JBBQRO010000061.1:0-17355 GCA_038214685.1 Acidimicrobiales bacterium | reverse complement strand
GCGCAATGACCGCACCGTCCCCGGCGCCCTGCCTTCAGGCGCACCCCCACCACGAGCCTGGGGCGGGTCCCCTCGCCGGTCTCGGTCAGCTCCCAACTGACCACCACCACCGCTGGGCACAGCCCGAGGACCGTTCTGAGTACCTTCTTGAGGCGCACGCCTTGGTCTCCTTCCGAATCCAGCCGTCGAACAGCCGGAAACGTAGGGGAGACAAGGCGTGCGCACAGGAATGCCCGGGTCAGCGACCCACGGAAGCGTCAGTAGACCCTGAAATCAGACCAGAACAGAGACGGATGGCTGCTTGCCGTGCGCTTCAGGGCGACGGGAGTCGCCCGAGAGCGAGCACGGACTCTTGGCGCCGAGGTGACGCGAACGGCGAAAGAGCTCGACATCGACCTCAGGTGGGGGCTTGTCGATGCTCAGCCCAAGCAATCTGCCTCGAAGGTCTCGCCGGACGCGATGAGCAACGAAGGCGTCGCCTGATCGCGTTCGGTCCGTCGAGCAGGCCGCCGAGGCATCCGCTCCACCCCCGCATCGGCTGTGCAACAATGTTGCGTTGTCCGCAACAGGGGGTTCAATGACACCAGCACACCCGACCGACCTTCCAGGGGCCGCGCACCTCGTCCTTCCCGAGGGCGTGCGGCACCTCGACGAGGAGCAGGCCGTCTTCGAAGCCATGATCGAGGGCTGGAGGCGCCAACAGCAGTGCCGGCTGCTCGCTGCGGCGACGATCAAGAGCCGCCTTGACCTCGTCCGGCGATTCCAGGCGTTCAGCGGTCGGCTGCCGTGGCAGTGGGAGCCGACCGAGGTGGAGGACTTCACCAGTCTGCTGCTGAGCGGTGACCGCCCGAAGGCCCACTCGACCATTCGTGGTTACCAGATGAGCCTGCGCCTCTTCATGGAGTACCTCACCGACCGGCGCTACGACTGGGCCGACCAGTGCTGGCGACGATTCGGGGAATTTCCCGTCCAGATCTTCCACGAGTGGAACACCGCCGAGCATCTCGCAGAGTTCGAAGGTCGACCACAGGTGCGGCCATTGTCCTACGACGAGATCGAGGCGCTGTTCGACTATGCCGATGATCGCGTCGGCACCATCACCGCCCAGGGGCGCAAGGGAGCCCTGGCAGCCCTACGTGATGCTCAGATGCTCAAGACCATGTACGCCTTTGGCCTGCGCCGACGCGAGCTCGTCCGCCTCGACGTCGCCGATCTCCGTTCCAACCCGAAGGCGAAGCAGTGGGGCCGGTTCGGGTCCGCGCATGTCCGGTGGGGCAAGGCCATGAAGGGCAGCCCGCCGCGCCGTCGGACCGTGCTCACGGTGCCCGAGTTCGACTGGGTGGTCGAAGGGCTCGAGCACTACCTCAAGGAGGTCCGGCCGCGTTTCGGAGCCGGCTCGCATCCCGCGCTGTGGGTCAACGAGCGCGCCAACCGTGTGTCGTGTCGCGATGTCGACCGCAGGTTCGCCCGGCTCCGGGATGACCTCAAACTGTCGCCGGAGCTTCATGCTCATTGCCTGCGGCACTCCTACGTCACCCACCTGATCGAGTTTGGCTACCCCGAACGGTTTGTTCAGGAGCAGGTCGGACATTCCTACGCGTCAACGACCGCCATCTATACGAGCGTGAGCAACGACTTCAAGAACCAGGTCCTGGCGACTGCCCTCAAGCGGGTGTACCCGAGCGACGAGACGCCGATCCCGTGACCCGGAAGATGGGGATCAAGTGGCACCTCCGGCAGGTCATGGCCACTCGCGACATGTTCAGCACCTCCGATCTGGTGCCCCTCCTCGCTGAACGTGGGGTCCAGCTCTCGCGCGAGCAGGTGTACCGAATGGTGACCCAGCCCCCTCAACGGCTCAATATGGACGCCCTCGCCGCTCTCTGCGACATCCTCGACTGCCAGATTCAGGATCTCATCGAGGTGGTGAAGGTCCAGACCCAGGTGTCGAAGGCGACTGCGGGCGGCGAGGCGCCGCCGGCCTCTGTGCACGACATTCGTCCCGTCCGGGCCAAGGTTCGACGTCCGAAGCTCTCGTGACCACCGAATGAACATCGAGGAGCTGGCCGTGGCGGTCGCCCTGCTTGAGCCTGAGTTGCCGACTGAGCGGATCCTTGCGGCCATCGATCGAGCCGCACCGCGAGGTCAGGACCGCGTTCGACTTCTTCGCCACGTCGAAGGCGTCCCAGATGCCCTGAGCACCGGCCATTCCGGCGCGCCGCCCCCCGTCACCCGACTCATCACCTTCTTGCTGGCCGACGGCGCCCAGCGGGTGCGGCAGCCACGCTGCGCCGAATGCGATCGGACTACGAACCTGCGGTATCGGCGGGGGAGCGAGCGCGTCTGCGTCGCATGTCACGCTCGGGCCAAGAGCAGGCTGTGCTCGCGATGCGGCCGGAACGGGCGCATCGCAGCCATGCCAGGGGGAGCGGACGTCTGCGATCGCTGCTGGCGACACGATCCAGCCAGCTGGAAGAAGTGCATTCTGTGTGACCGAGTTGGCACGGGCGCAAAGCGAACCGAGCAGGGCGTTGTCTGCAAGCGCTGCTACGAACGACCTCCGCATCGCTGCGCCAGGTGCGGAGACGTGGTTGAGATTCATTCGAGGAAGAACGGCGAGAATTTGTGCGACGTCTGCTATCGCGTGCCCGAGCGGACCTGCGGGAGTTGTGGAGAGGTGGCGGTGATCCGGTCGCGAGCAAAGGGGCTTCACGACCTCGATCTCTGCGGTCGGTGCTACCACTTGCCGCCGGTTGACTGCACCGGGTGCGGAAGGCACCTCCGATGCCCACGAAGAGGGGCCACGGGCCCGCTCTGCCAGTCATGCGCGCCCAGGCCGGTCCACCTCTGCGTTGTTTGCGGCCGGTCGCGCCCGGCGCAGAAGATCACCGAAGACGGACCGATGTGCTCGACGTGCTACGGCCGCCAGCACCGGCGGGTATGCACGGACTGCGGCATCTTGGCCACGCCCTACGAGGCGGGCCGTTGTCAGCGCTGCACCCTCAAGGCTCGCCTGAGCAGGCTTCTCGCGGCCGAGCCGGGCGGCACGCAGGTAGCGGCCGGCCTGACGCCCGTTTTCGACGTCATGGTCACTGCTGGGAACCCGCTCTCGCTGCTCGGGTGGCTTCGGTCCAGCGCCGGGCCTGACATCCTCCGGGCTCTGGCTACCGGATCAGTCGCCCTCGATCACGATGCGCTCGACGAACTGCCGCGGTCTGGCGCCCTCTACTTCGTGCGGAATCTTCTCGTGGCCACCGGTGTCCTTCCCGAGCGCGCTGAGCATCTCGCCAGGCTGAATCAGTTTCTCGACGAGCTGCTCAGGGAGGTGGACGCCGAGCAAGCGCATGCCGTCCGGATGTTCGCGCACTGGTCGGTCTTCCGTCGGCTCCGGTTCAGGGCCGACCGGGACCCCTCCGAGGAGGTCAGCACCAAGACCGCTCGGTCCAGCATCCGCCGAGCGCTGGAGTTCCTGGTGTGGCTCCGCACCAAGGGCAAGGCTCTCGCCGCGTGCCGGCAGGAGGATGTCGACACGTGGCTGGCTGGCGGAAGCACAACCCGCTACCAAGTCCGGGATTTCCTGGAGTGGGCGGGACGCCGCGGCCTGACGCCGGCGCTGGTCGCTCCAACGCGCCAGGTCTTGGCGCCTGCTTCCTCGATCGACGATGAGGAGCGGTGGACGTTCGTCGAGAGGCTGCTCGATGACGAGGAGATCGGACTCGAGTTCCGGGTCGCCGGACTCTTCGTCGTGCTGTTTGGCCAACAGCTCAGTCGTGTTGCTCGCATGAGAGCAACCGCCGTCGAACTGGACGGTGAGCGGGTGCGGGTTCGATTCGGCAACGAGCCGGTGCTGCTCCCCGGGGCGATCGGACACCTCGTTCGACGCCTGCTCAATCATCGGAGCCCGGCCGCATATGAGACCGATGCTGGACGGCGGTGGCTCTTCCCCGGGGGTGCACCGGGTCGACCGATCGCCCCCGAGTATCTGCGTATTCGCCTCGCCGAGCAGGGCGTCTCCATCCGCCCTCTCCGCAATGCGGCCCTCATGCAGATCGCCGGCGAGGTCGTGTCACCAATCCTCGCCGACCTGTTGGATCTTCACCCGTCGACGGCCGCCCGATGGGTCAAGGCTGCGAAGGGGGACTGGGCTGAGTACGTCGGCGAACGCGCGGCTGGAGGAGCAGGGTGAGGCTCCCGGCCGACGTCTACGTTTTGGCGGTCCAGCCCCATCCTGCCTGGCCCAGCTATGCCGACCCCGGCTACGAACCAAGCAGCGGTGAGCTGCCGTCAGTCGAGCTCGATCTCGCTGAAGCCATTGCCGGCCGCTTTTCATTCCTTGCGGACATCGGGTTCGTCGTGGCGCCGCCTGACCGCTGGGAGCGCTCCTCCATCCAGATCGTTCCCTTCGTCCGTGATGACGCCATCGTGCTGGTGGTGGCCTCCGACCGCAGCCTCTTCGTGGCCGTCAGTACCAGTCCAGCCGCAGGAGCCAGCGCCATGGAGCTGCTCGCTTCTCTGGTGGGGTCCGATGCCAACTTCGCCACCTACGGCAGCTTTCCTATCGTGGTCTCCTCCAAGGAGGCCGCCGACCGTCTCATCGCTCGACATGCCGAGACCTTCAGGGCTGCCGCGGCGGTTCACTTGGCTGGGCATCCGATCGACTACGACGAACTGGTCGCGTCGCTCGACGAGGCGCTTGAGCGGACGACGCTGGTCGTCCACGCCGGTCACTACCGCCAGCGTGCTGACGCGGCTTGGAGCGAGGAGCGGTTCGAGTCGGCCCTCGAGCTCTACGGGAGGCTGGGCGCGATCGACGCGCTGACCGACGAGGAACTGGCGCGCCTCGAGCGCTCCCGCCTTTCCGTCCGGTCGAAGCCTCCGCTGCTCGAACGAGGTGACGAGGACGACAAGGAATGGATTCTCCGGCGTGCCGCTCTTGTCAGGCAGCTCCACCAGCGCTTGGAGGAGGCGTTCGAGCGTCGCGATGAGGGACCTGCCAGGGTCGCTGCATGGGAGGACGCGGCTCGCGCCTATCGGGAGGCCATCGAGCTGATGTACCCCGAGGAGTTCTGGCGGCAGGTCGACAGTCTGCGTCAGCATGAAGGGACCGCTGTCGATCCGGCGCTGACCTTCCTCGAAGCCGACCCCTGGTGCTTCCGCTCCGGCTACGCAAAGGAGACCATCCTCCGCCTGCTTCCTCGCCATTCCTTGTCGAACGACCAAGTTGCGCGGGTCGAGCGCGTACTTCTGCACGGGGTGGACGTTGGTGACCGCCGAGAGTTCCGGTTTCACTGCCGGCTCGCCCGGCACGTCGCAACGCCGGAGTTCAGGCGAGCGCTCTTCGAACGCCTGCACGGAACGGACGTAGGTGTGGCCCGGCGGGCGCTGTGGATGCTGACGACCATTCGCCGCCCGCGATTCGCCGCAGTGGACATCACCCGTGCCCAGGAGCTCGTCCTTGCGGCCACGAGGGGCTCCGAGGACGAGAATTGGACAAGCTCAGACTGGACGGGGGATCTGGCGTCGCGATTCTGGTCTCCGGAATGGGAGTCCGAACTCCTCGGCTTCGCGCTCGCGGACGGCGAGCGCCGGGATCAGGCGCTCCGACTGCTCGCCAGGGTACGGCGCACGCGGTTCAGCGACGAGCAACGGGACGGACTAGGAGGGTTGTTGCTTGACGTCGTCGACAACGGCGGTGACGAGTCGTGGTTCGAGTACCTCGCGCCCAGAGTCGATACGGCGAGCCTCCGCTCAGAACTCGAGCGGCGTCTTGAACACGAAGATGGAGAGATTCGCCGTCGGGCTCGGTGGGCACACAACTCGATCCGTCGAGCGCTCGAACGGCAGGGCGAACGGGCCCCTGACGCCGATCTCAGAGACGCCGTGACGGGACCCGTCGCCGACATCGACTCTACGGCCCCACCGGACGGGGCATGACATCATGAACCGGTGCACGGTTCGCCGCGGAGGGGGTCCCCTACTCCGCACGGCCATCGCGATGGCGGCTCGGTGTTGCCGTCCTCAGGGCTGACTCCCAGATGGACCGGCCTGAGCCCCCGCAGCCCGTCTCCCGGCCGGGGATAGTGCCCAACTCGAATATGTACCCTCCACCAGTACTGGGCGAGGAGCTGATCGAGTACCGGGCCGGCGGTTACACCCTGGAGCGCTTGGCCGTCGACCTCCGCGTCGAGCTCCCGGTCGCCGTCCTCGACTATCTCCGGGGCTACTGAGGTGGCCGTCACACTCGACACCACCGTGCGCCCGGCCCGCTGGCTGGAGTACTTCGGCCTGGCCGCGATGGCCGCCCGTCGCCTGGCCGAGGTGCGCGCCCCCAACGACACCGGCGTCGACCATGCCGGCGAGCGCTCCCGTGCCCGGCGGAGGCCGCTGCACAAGGCCGGCCTGTGGCTCACCGTCGTGCTCAGCCTGGCCGCCTACGGGGGGCTGACCACCGAGCACCGCCAGGCCCTGGCCACCTCCTGGGTCATCGGCGACGATGAGTGGCGACCCGTGCTGCGAGCCGCCCCAGCCATCGGGCTGCTGTGCATCATCGAGCTGGGCCTGTTCGTCCTCGGCCCGTCCTGGACGCCGGTCGCCACCCTCGCCATCCTGGCGGTGGTCATGTTCGGACTGGGTCGGCGGTGGCTGGCCCGGGCCGACCTGCGCGACAACCGCCGGGCCGGCGCCGTCTACATCGCCAACCTCGTCTCCGCCCACAAGGGAGCCGGCCGTGTGCTGCTCGGCCACATCGTGGCCGAAGCCGAAACCCGTGGCCTGTTCACCTGCCTGGAGGCCCGCGCCCATCCCGACCTGATCGCCTACTACGCCGACAACGGTTTCAGCGAGATCCGCTCCGTTGACGCCGCCGGTGAGCGCATAGCGTACATGGAGCGCCCGCCCGCCGACGAGTAGCTACCAAACCGGATTGGTAGACGAACCATCTGCCAATGCGGTCCCGCTCCTCAAGGTGGCCGCCGTCAACGACGGCGAGCGCCGGGTGATCGTAACTGTCGCGACTTTGGGTTGATCGTCGACGCTCCCACCAACGGATCGGCCTCCGGTCCAGACGAGATGACCGAAACGTACCGAGTCCGCACCAGCCAGCGCACGATCTCCCGTGCATGGAGCGCCCAATCGCCCGACCCGAGGTCTTGGCGAAGCTGGCGGGCGAGCGCGGCTTGCGCCGGCCCACGCAGCGCAGATGGCAGCCACTCCTGACGTGATCTCCAGCCGCATCCCACGACGATCATGTCGTGGGCTAGCTGCTCCCAGACCCGCGCATCCTGCCAGCGGTAGCGGAACCCCTCGGGTCGTCCGGCGATCCTGGCGAGCGGGGCTTCGTCGAGAGGATCCCCACTGGACGCCCACAGCACGTTCTTGTAGCGGCCATCGGCTGCTGTGGCGAAGACGCCATCGGGCAGCAAACCATCCGGGCCGGGAACAGCGATCCCAAGATGCGGTATACCCCATGCCGCCGCTTGCTCGGCGTGAGCTTGCGGGTCCGCCAATGCGGCAGCGGCGGCGAGAAGTTGCCCTCGTGCCGCGTGGAGCGCTCGAGCCACACGCGGCGAGTCGGCGACGGTGGCCTCGGCGTCACGCAGCGCCTTGCTGACCGGCACGACGAGGGACCACTTGGCCACCTCCGCTGGTGCGATCTCGGGAAGGCCCGTTGCAGCGAGGACCTGGCGGATGGCCTCGGCCAGGACCTCCACGCTCCGGCGCAGCTCGCTCGGCTTCGTCGTTGTCACCGCCGCCGATTGCTCAGCCACTGTCCCGAGATCCCGTACCGCCTTGGCTCCCTCCGATATCGTAACCCCTACGACTGGAGAGCGATCGTTCCCGCTGCGCCGGTCCGTTCTCGCAGAAGCGGGGGACCGTTGTTCGGCCTCGGCCAGTGCAGCAGCCATCTTCCGTTGCTCGTAGGCGCGAATGCGGTGGCTTGTCTTGCAGTACAGGGGAAGGCGCCCGCGGGAGCCAGCAGCTACGAACGTCGTGCCGCACCACTTGCAGATCGCCGTCCGCTCTCTATTCGTCACTGTTACGAGTCTACCGAAACTCACCAGCATCCGGAGCGACAAGGGCGTTCCGTTGGAGCTGATCCATGGCGAAGCTGCAGACGACAATGAACCGCGCCCTGGCCCGCATCGCAGGTGGTGCTCGGCTTCCAGGGCGAGCCCTTCGGAAGCGCCGGCGCCCACCGGGTGAGGGGCCTAGCCGGGCCACAGTCCTAGGAGCGGACCGCCGGCGAGGATGGCCACGGCCGCGCCGGCGCACAGGAACGGGCCGAAGGCCAGAACGTCGTGGCGGCCCCGGGCACCGGTGATCAGCAGGCCGATCCCGACGACGGCGCCGAGCACGAAGCCGGCGAAGATGCCCAACACGACGTGGCCCAGGCTCAGCCAACCAAGGAAGAGCCCGAGCAGGAAGGCCAGGCGGACGTCGCCGAAGCCCATGGCCTCGGGCGACGTCAGGTGGACACACAGCAGCGCGACCCAGCCCACCGCCGCTCCCACCAAGGCCCCGAGGAGCCGGCCCGGGTGACCGCCGATGACGGCGCCACCGGCCAGCAACACCAGGCAGGCCGTCCCACCCGGATAGAGCAGCCGGTTGGGGATGGTGTGGTGGCGCACATCGACGTCACTGATGACGACGAGAAGGGCGAAGAACACCAGGTAGGCCGGCAGCACCGGGTCGGCCCCGAAGCGCAGTCCCGCGCCGACAAAGAGGGCTGCGGCGATGGCCACCAGGGCGAGCCGGCGCGACCGCGACGTCGGGGGCCCCGAATCCGTGGCCGGCGCCGGCTCTCCTTCGCTCATGGTCTCACCGGTGAACGCCGGCGATGACCGCGCCGTGGGACTCGCCGTGCTGAGCCCAGGCGGTGTCCGGTCACTGCGAGCATTCTACCCGACGGGTTGACACTTAAGTGTCAACACTCGGAGTACAATTCCCGGCATGGGCGAAGGACGGCCAACGAGGATCAGCGCCCCGCTGGTGGCCGCCCTGGAGGAATGCTGGGGCGCGATCCGCCGGCGCCATCTGGACCTGCCTGCAGTCGTGGTCGTCGTGGCGTCGGGTACCGAGGGTTCGCGCTCGAACGCCCGGTGGGGCCACTTCGCCGCGCTGGCGTGGGTGCAGGGGGAGGAGCAGCTGGCCGAGGTCCTCGTCGCCGGGGAGGGCCTGCGCCGAGGCGCCGAGGAGGTCCTGACCACGCTGCTGCACGAGGCCGCCCATTCTCTGGCCCAGGTGCGCGCCGTGGCCGATACGTCGCGCCAGGGGCGCTATCACAACCGGCGGTACGCGGCGCTGGCCCGCGAGGCCGGCCTGGAGGTGGCCGAGGCCGGCTCGTTCGGATGGGCCGACACCACCATGGCCGACGCCACTCGCCACGACTACCGCCGCGAGCTGGCCCGACTCACGGCCGCGCTGACCCTCTACCGCCGGGGGGAGCGGACGGCGAAGGGCGCAGCGAAGTCCACCAACCTGGTGGCGGCCACCTGTGCGTGCGGCCGCCGCATCCGCGTCGCGGTGTCGACTCTGGCCGCCGGCGCCATCGTCTGCCAGCTCTGTGCCGGCGAGTTCGTGGCCGCAGTGGCGGCTGAGGCGGGCTGAGCGATGTGGCACGACGAGGCGAGGGGAGCAGCGTTGCCGACCTCACTCGGCCGTGCCGGCGTTGCCTCCCAGATGGTCCGCAGCGACGACAGGACCGCCGCCACCGGGCCGGCCAGCCGGCCGCCATGAGGTGGTCCGGTTGCGGATGCGGACAAACCGTTCGCTCGCTACGAGGTCGTGGGGATGGGCACCGATGGCCGCTCGGAGCAGGGTGGCCAGCACGTCGCCCGTGGCCGCCGGCAACGGCTCAGGCCCGTCGGGGACGACCGACAGGGTGCACCACGCGGGGGCCACCGCCGCCGGCTCGCCGGTCGTCGACATCGAGGTGCTCATGACGCCGCGCTCTCTTCGGGGGGTCGGACCTGGACGTGCCCGGCCATGCGCCGGAGCTTGCGGTCGAGGTAGTAGGGGCGGGCATGGAGGTGGGCAGCGGGCAGGGTCCCGTGGATCAGCAGGCCCTCGAACTCCTTGGCCCGGCGCAGCACATCGCCGGGGAGCAGGCGCATCCGGGTGGTCGACTCGTTCATGCTGCGGCCGCCGCCCACCATGTCCATCGACGTGGCCCGCTGCACTACCTCCTCGTCGCCCAAGAGCTCGGTGGCGTAGCGGAGGGTCGACGAGTCAGACACTCCCGAGAAGATGATCTTGGTGCCATGGTTGGTCAGCACGCTGTCGGCCAGGACACCGTAGGCCCCGTCGATCTGGGCCTTGGACTGCCAGATCGTGACCAGCAGCATGCCCAGGCCCGAGCATGTGGACGCCACCTGGGGCAGCCACTTCGTCGGGGTGTTGGCCGCCTCGTCCAGCACCACCAGCAGGTCGGGGAGCAGGGCCCGGGTCCGCGCCACCCGGTCGTAGGCCTGCTGCTGGACCAGGTTGCTGAGCAGGCCGGCGAAGAGCGGGGCCAGACGGAAGTCGGGGTCGAGGGGCGCGCACACGTACAGGGTGTTGTTGGCCTTCAGCAGCCAGTCGAGATCGATCTCGCAGCGCTGCGTTGCTGCCTGCACCGCCGGGTCCTGCCACACCCGCAGGAGGCGCTGGGCGGTGATGAAGATGGAGCTCTGGGTGCGGGGATCGCAGTCCAGCGCCGAGCCCAGCGTGGCCAGGGCCTGGGCCGCGTTGCGGCAGACGACGACGTCGTTGGAGGTCAGCTCAGCGTCGAGGATCTCCGCCACGTCGCCCCGGGACGTCTTCGACGGCTGGTCCCGGGTCAGGACCCACATCAAAACGTCGGCCATCGACCGGCCGCCGATGTGGGCCGCGTACAGCAGCGGCCACAACAGATCCAGAGCCACGTCGGTGAAGAAGTTGACGTCGCCCCGCTCGTCGACTCCCACCGTGGTGGCCAGGGCCCGTGCCGCCTGCTGCGCTCCCGTCAGAGTCCCGGCCCCACCCAGCGGTGACCACTGCGACGACGGCTCACGGCACACCCCGGTGGGGTCGAAGATCCGCACGTCGCCCTCCTTGCGGCGCTGGGCGATCGTCGCCTCCACCAAGTCGTCGCGGACCGACGACAGGATGGCGGGGCCCCTGTGCTCCAGGATCCCGGAGATGATGTTGGCCGTCTTGCCGCACCGGGTGGGGCCGATCACCGCCACACCCGAGCGGTCGCCCTGACGGCGCTTCGGGCGCAGCCGCCGCTTGCGGGCCCGGGCCCGGTTCTCCGTCGCCACCAGCTTGCCGGCCACCCGGCCCACGATGAGCCGGCCCGGCTGGGGGCCCGACACGACCAGGGGGGCGATGTCGCGGGGCTCGGCCAGGCGGGCCCGGGTGTCAACCCCAAGGCGCCGGCGGGCGTCGGTGCCGATCCCCGGTCGAGCGAAGACCCGGTAGGCCACCATGGCCAGCACCACCCCCACCGCGGCCGCCACCGCGGTGCAGGCCCAGTAGGCCACCGGCCCGGCCACCAGCGGCGCCAGCTCCGGTGCCCACGCCGATGACGGCCGCCCGGCCCGGCCGGGCAGGGCCACCAAGGCGGCGAACGCCTCGGCCAGGCCGGCGGGCAGGCTGCGTCGGTGGGTGAGCAGCGTCGAGAGCTCGGCGCCGGCCCACACCACCCCGGCGCCGGCGGCGGCCACCCCCAGGACCCCCAGGATCACGGTGGTGGTGGTATCGGACCCGTTGGCCGACGACGGCGCGGTGGGGGGCATCTCAGCTCGCCGCCGCGGCTAGCAGGGCCTGGGCGCGCCGCCGGCCGCACCCGAACGCCTGCTCGACCAGGACCTCCTCGGCCCGGACCCGGTGGCGGTAGGCCCACCGCTGCGGGCAGCCCACCAGCGGGGCCAGCTCCTCGATGAGGCGTCCGCCGACGCGAGAGCTGTAGACCAAGCCGGCGTCGAGCCGGGTGAGCAAGCCGCGCTCCACCGCGTCGAGGAGCGCGGTCACCAACTCCTCAGCCACGGTGCGGGGCGGGGGCGACACCAGGACCTGGGCATCGACCTCAGCGTCGGATGCCTGCGCCTCCCGCCGGCGCAGCTCGGTGCGGGCGTAGCCGCGGATGCGGTATCTGGTGCCGTACACCACCTTGTTCGCCGGCCACACCTGGGGTTCCGGCGCAACAGCGTGCATGACCTCATAGGCGGTAGCTACCACGTGCTGGTCGAGCTCGGACAGGTTGTCCCACACGCCGCCACGACCTCGCTGCGCCTTGCTGCACAGGCTGCCGTAGCGCCGGGAGATGGCGGCCAATCCTGGAAGTACGGCCTGCAGGAAGGTCCGCGCCGCCCAGGTGTCGCCCACCGACCGGCCCAGCAGCGCGGCCAGAATGGCCTGGGCCTCGGCGCCGGCGGCGCGGTCGTTGCAGCGCTCCACCACCTCGGCCGGGCTGGCGAAGCCGGCGAGCTCGGCGCACTCCAGTGCCCAGGCGCCCAGCGCGGCCCGGGCCGGCGCGCTGGCGCCGATGCGTTCCCACTCGGCCGACAGCTGACGAAACAGGTTGGGGGAGCTCATGGGCGCCACCGTGCGCCTGAGTGGTTGTCCCGGCGGTTGTCGTCGCGGTTGTCACGGAGCCGATCTCGGAAAGAAATCCTGTGATTTGCACCCGCAGCGTCGACAAGAGGTTGTCGTAGGGGTTGTCACGGGCCGCCACAACCTCCCCCAGACCCGATCGCCGGTTGTCACCGCGGCCCGCGTCAGAACCGGGCCGCCCCGGCGGCCAGACCCCCCCGTCAGGGGGACATGCGAGCCGCTTCGCCGGGCGCTGGCGCCCGGGTCAAGGGCGGAGGCCGTCAGGCTGCGAGGAGCGCAGCGCAGCGGAGCACCGCAGCACCCTTGACGCGGGCGACGGTGGCTGGCTCCGAGGTCGGTGGCTGGCTCAGAGGTCGATGCCGAGCTCCGGCCCGCTCACCTCAACCATGGCCACCTCCTCGAGGGCCACGGCGGCCGCCCGCCACTGCACCGCCAGGGCGTAGTCGGGTGGTGCCTCGCCGATGGCAGCCACGATCGGGTCGCCGACGCCGGCCGGGCCGTCGTCGGGCTCGAGGCCGAGCTGGCGGTGGCGGTAGGACTCGATGCGCATGCCCGCGGCGTCCCAAGCCTCGATGTCGCCGGCCACCTCGGGCCGCGGTCCCAGGGCCTCGAGGAGGTAGGGGGCTGGCTGGGCAATCGCAGCCGCGGCCTTCGCCGCCAAGGCGGCGTCGAGACTGTCGCGTCGGGCCACCGCCGGCTGCTGGGCCACGACGCCGAGCTGGGCCGCGTCGAGGCGGTCCTGGGCGTTGGCCGCCACGGCCTCGGCGTTGGCGACCGATTGCGCGGCGGCGGCCGCCTCCCGGCGGGCGAGCTCGATGCCCTGGGGGTTGCGGCGCCGACGCGGCGCGGTCTCCAGGTCGGACAAGCGGTCCTCGACCCGGACCAGGTTGGCGGTTTGCTCCTGGGCCCGCTGGCGGGCCACGCCTGCCGCAGTGGCCGCATTGTCGCGCTGGCTCAGGGTGGGGCTGACGGCCAGGGCGGTGGTCAACTGCTTCCACTCGGCGCTCAGATCGTGGGCTGGTTGGCGACTAAGGACGGCAACCTCGGCCGCGGCCAGCACGGTGGCGGCGGCGTCGTAGGCCACTGCCGGTGCTAGGTCCGCGGGCCGGGGGCCGAGGGCCCAGCCGGCATCGGCGGTGCTGCGCTGGGGCTGGACCGGTCCCCACTGGGCGCGGTAGCGGGCCACCGCGCCGACGGCGGTGTCCCACACCGGGCGCTGCGGCCCGGGAGTGGGGCGGGCGCCGAGGCGGGCCACCAGTGCGGGGTCGGGGCGCAGCTGGGCCGCCGATGCGGTAGCGGCCAGCTCCTGCTCCAAGGCCCGGGCCGCCAGGTGGGCGGAGGGGTCTGCGGACAGCGAGCGGGCGGTCAGCTGGCGGACCGACAGCGTGGAGCGCAGGCGCCCCACCTCGCGGGCGTGGGGGTCGACCTCACTGGCCAGTCGTTCGGTTCGTTCGGCATCGAGGCGGGCGGTGACGGCCTGGAGCAGGGTCCCCTCGTCGCGTAGGCTGGGCAGCTCGGGGTGGGCGTCGAGGGCGGGGGTGAGCTCGCTCTTGCGCACGATGTAGAGCCGCACCGCGCTGCGGGCCCGGCTGAGGCCGACGTAGACGGCCGGACGCGATGAGCGCTCGGAGGCGAGGTGGCGGCCGGCCTCATAGGTCTCGCCCTGGGCCGCGTGGCTGGTGAGGGCGTAGCTGTGGGCCAGGACGCCGGTGACGCCGGCCCGCACTCGCCGGGTCAGTGCGGCGTGGGGGACGACCACGTGACCGCGGCGCTCGAAGTCGACGACCAGGCTGGGATCGGGGCTGTCCTTGGTTGGTTGTCGGACCTCGACGACCCTGCCCCGCAGACCGTTGGTCACCATAGAGCGCCGGTCGCCGGCCTCGGGGCGCAGGGTCTTGTCCTTGGCCCGGGCGATGACCTCGTCGCCCACCTGGAAGGTGACCCCGCCGACGTGGAGCGCGGGCCCGGTGAGGGTGCCGTCGGCCACCAGCAGCGCCCGGGCCCGCACGTTGAGCTCGCGCCGCTCGTGGTGATGCTCGGTCACCATGCTCGATGGCGCCAGGGTGGGCTCGGCCGCCTGGCGCAGACGGTCGACGTACCAGTCGGCCACCAGGGTGTCGAAGAGCTGGTCGGGAGAGTCGGCTTCCACGATGCGGTTGTCGCGCCCGAGGCGGTCGAGGGCGGCGGCGATGTGGCCGTCGCGGTACTCCTCAAAGGCCAGCCGCACCTCCTCCATCTCCGGGCCTTGCAGCCGTCGGGACTCGGTGAGCAGGGCGGCGTCAGAAGGGTGGTTCTCGACGAGCGAGCGCCACGCCCCGCCGGCGCCAACCGCGGTGTGCTGGGCGGGGTCGCCCGCGAGTCTCAGCGCGGCGCCGGCTTGGCGGCAGTGGCTGGCCAGGGTGGCCAGGTCGCGGTTGGGCAGCGTCGACGCCTCGTCGACGACGACGATGCTGCGCTCGGTGAGGGTGATCGCCTGCACCTGCAGGCGGGTGATGAGACTGGCCACCGTGGAGGACTCGATGCCGGTGGCCGCCTGCAGGACCTCGGCCTGGGTGCCGCCCACTGCGGCGCCCATCACCTGGTAGCCGGCGTCGGTCCACGCCCGCCCGGCGGCCTCGAGGGCCCGGGTCTTGCCCGCCCCGGCCCGGCCCAGGATGCACTGGATGGCGTGGCCGGAGCTGGTGATGGACTGCACCATCTCGACCTGGTCGGCGCCGAGCTCGCGGCGCTGGGCCAGGACTGCGTCAGTGGTCTCCGCGGCCACGACACCGGCGCCGATGCTGCGGCCCTGGTCATAGGAGTCGACGATGCGGGCCTCCACCTCCAGCATGGGCCGGGTGCTGTAGAGGGCCTCGTTGTCGACCGCGGTGATGGCCCGGCCTTCTCGCAGGCGGATGACGTCGCCGGCGCGCCCGTCGCGCCGGCCTGTGTCGAGGCGGACCACCACGTCGGTAGTGAGCCACGCATCGGCCAGGTCGCAGATGTCGGCGGTACCGAGGCGGTCGCCGGACCACTGGGCCACGTGCTGGATGACGTCGCGTCGGTCGAAGGCGGCCGCCTGCTCTGTCACACCGGACGGCGAAGCCAGGTGCTCGAACAGCTTGGCCCGGTCCTCCTCGGTGACCAGGGCCAGCGCGACCTGGCGCTCGTAGCAGGCGTCGGCGACCGACCGGTCGAAGCCGACGCCGTCGAGACGGTGCTGCCAGGCGGGCCGCAGGGCGGCGGGGTCGACACCGTGCTCCTTGGCGGCCCGGGTCTCATAGGCCGCCATCTGGTGGGCGGTGGGGGACTCAGCCCACTTGCGGCCCATCTCCTGGGACAGGTTCTCGGTCAGGTTCTCGAGGAAGCGACCCATCGCCACCGCGCGCTGGCTCATCTCGGTGATGGCCGCAGCCGGGACGCCGGCGATGTCGGCGACGCCGCGCTCGACGGTTTCCCACTCGACGCCGAGGCGCCGGCTCAGCTCGGTGCGCAGGTCAGCGGCGGCCAGGTAGCCGGCGGTCTTGGCGTGGGCGTAGAGGGGCCGCCCGTCCAGTGCCCGGATGGCGCCGTCGGGGCGCTCGGCCATGTTGGCCGGCACCACGTGGCAGTGAAGCTGGGGGTCGAGGGCGCGCGACGTGGCGTGCAGATAGGAGGCGGCCAGCAGGCCCTGGGCCTTCTCCCGGCGGGGCGCGTCGCGGTCGGGCCCGGGGGCGCGCTGCACGTAGGCCGCGTTCTCCTGCAGGTAGTCGATGCCGGCTTCGACTGCGTGGTGCACGGCGGCCAGGATCTCCTCCTGGCGGGGGGCATCGGCGGTGGCCCACAGGATGCTGACCGACTTCGGCACCGAGAAGGTCAGGTCGTAGCCCACCACCGCGGTGGGCGTGTCGCGCTCGGTGGCGAAGCGGGCGACCTCGGCCCGGGTCACTCTCCAGTGGGCACGGGAGCCCCCCTGGGCCGCGTCGAGGTAGGACTTGGACGTGGTCTCGACGGCCAGGCCGGCCTCGGCCTGGGCCGCCTGGCGGGCCCGCATCTCCTGTGTCTTACCGGCGAGGCGGCGCAGGTAGCGGGCGGAGACGTCGAGGAGCGACGCCGCCTCGGCCATGCTCAGCAGCTCGGCCGGGTCGCCCGAGGTGGCGACCTCCGGCGCGTCTCGTCCCGCCTGCTCGGCCCGCACCGCGGAGCCTTGGGCCCCGACGAGCTGGTCGCCCGAGAGCGGGTCCTGGCCGAGAAGCACGGAGCGAAGCTGCTCGGGATCGATCTGGCCGGAGAGCTGCACCGGCCCGACGCCGCGGCCGAGCCAGCGGCCGGGGCCGTCGACGGAATCGGCGTAGTAACCAACGATGCCAGCCGCCCCGTCGCCGGCGTCGTCGCCGACAACCGGCAGGTCGGGCATGGGCTGGGGGTGGGTGCCGCCGGGGCAGGCCCCCCGGCCGTCGAGGTACTGCACGACCCGGCTGGCGGCGCCGGCAGCGTCGCCAGCTCGGGAACCGAGGGTGGTGACGCTGACGATCACGGGGTGGAAGTTAGCACTTGTAGGTGCCGCAAAGCGGCACCTACAAGTGTGTCTCGTTGGATGCGTGCATTTCGGTGATTTTTCATCATCATCAGTCTTTGTCGTCATCAGTCCTTGCTTTTGGTCTTGATCAGTTGACGTTGCTCTTGACCTTGATTCCTTCTGTTACGGGGGGGTGGTGCTCGTGCTGTCGTGGTGGTGGTTGCGGATCGCGTGGTGGTGATCGGTTGTCGGTGCGGTCGGCTTCGTGGTCATCGGTGCTCGTGCTGTCGTGGTGGTGGTTGCGG
>JBBQRO010000060.1:0-17606 GCA_038214685.1 Acidimicrobiales bacterium | reverse complement strand
GTCCCGAGATCGTCACTCGCTTGTAAGGCTTCCGAGGATGCGCCGCAACGCTCGTTCGTCCTTCACGGAGAGCGCGTCGACGAATCGCGCCAGGGTCTTCTCTCGGTCGGCGGTTCGGTCCAGAGCGGCGCGCATGCGCTTCGCCGCCAACTCCGCCTCGGAGAGCGTCGGCCAGTACGCGTACGCCCGCCCGCGGCGCTCGCGTCGGGTTAGGCCCTTTTCCCAGAGCCGACCAAGAATGGTCATCACCGTGGTGTACGCCAACTCGCTACCGAGCGCATCTCGTACCTCCGAGGGCGTGAGGGGGATGGTGGCCGACCACAGCTGGGCCATCACCTCCGCCTCGAGTTCCCCCATCCCTCGGCGCGCTGACATGCGTTCCCTCCTTTGCCGGGCCGAATAGGCTCAAATGTGTCGGCTGTGCGGCGCTCTGAGCCTATTCCGTCGAGCAGTGCAGACGGGCTCCAGAGGAAGGTAGTTCCCGACAGAGGGCATGGTCATCGCGGACATAGCAGCTACAATGCGTAGTTGTATTCGCCTAAGGAAGGGCGGATGTGAGGCGAACGCGCGCCTTAATCGTGCCTTTTCGGGGCACTTGCTGCCAGCTTGAGGGGTGATGACCCAACGTTCGAGGTGGACTCGGGTCGGCGGACGAGTACCCGATGGTTGACCCGTGGGAGGTGAGACCCAGGCGCATCCACGTGAGCAGGTCCGGTTGTCCATGTCGGTCGACCCAGTCGAGGCGCTCTCGCTATCGATCGACGGTTGCGTCCGTTTGACGAGCTGACCTGGCGATCGCCGCAGCAGATCGGGTCACTGGGTCGCGACGGGAGATCACGCGAGTCCGAACAGCCATCGCAGAAAGGCCCAGGACAGCGACCCCGACCATAGCCAACATTGTGGTTCGCCGTCCGCCTCCACCGCTCTGAGAGACCTCGTCGGCCCTATAGTTTCTTGTTTCGGGCACGGTCCCGTCTGGAAGAGTCACCGCCAAAGCGGCGTGTTCCCACCGTTGCCCCGGCTGGACGGCGATGAGGGCGTTCTGCCCTGGCTTCGTTTCGAAGGGGAGGGTGAACGTTGCGTACACGCTGGCAGCGCTCGCTGGCGCCGACCCGGCGACGAGGGAGCCCAGGACAGGACCGTCCCCAGCGTTGAGCCGAATCTCCACCGGTGAGGCGGCTGCAGCCGAAGGGGCGCTGACAGTGATCTGATCGCCGGGCTGCGCCCGGGCCGGACTCACGGTCAGCTTCCTCCCGGATCCGCCGCCATTGGGGACGCAGGCCCATGCTCCCGAAGCGAGAAGCATCGCCGCCGCCGTCAAGCCGAAACCTGCGGCGGCCACCCTGATCGGAACTCGCACGTTGTCTCCTCGAATGTACGCAGCGTCGGTAGGGGTCACACGCCTTCCCGCCCATACGGAAAGCGTAACAGCTACAGACAGTAGTAGGGAGTTGAGGTTTGACTGTGATCTCGGAGGTCGGTCCAAGCGAAAGATGAGACCCGAGCAGGTGACACCGCTTGGGAGAGAACGGCAGACGATGACAGCGCAGGACGGCCTGGGCATGGTGGCCCGGTATCCAGCGAGGAGATCCGCACGGGCCAGACCGGTCGTGAAATGTAGGAAGGGGGTTCGGCCAGATGCTGGAGGCCATCCGCCACGGATCGACGGTCGGTCTGCGACAGACTGTCGTAGTAGGGTGCGCGGGTGATCCGCCTCCGAAATGTCAGTAAGACATACAAAGGCAAGGTCGTAGCCCTGCGTGACCTTTCACTCGACATCGCCAAGCAGGAGTTCGTTTTCATGGTTGGCCCCACCGGTTCAGGGAAGTCAACCCTCATCCGCCTGCTCATCAAGGAGGAGAAGCCCGATAGCGGGCGGATGTGGGTGGCAGGGAAGGACATCGGCCAGCTCAGTTCGTGGAAGGTGCCCCTTCTGCGGCGCAACATCGGCTGTGTTTTCCAGGATTTCAAGCTGCTGTCCAACAAGACCGCGTATGAGAACGTGGCCTTCGCCCTCGAGGTCATCGGCCGCCCGCCGCACGTGATCCGTCAGCAGGTGCCGCAGGTGCTCGACCTCGTCGGCCTCACCAAGAAGCGAGACCACTTCCCCAACGAGATGTCCGGCGGTGAGCAGCAGCGGGTCTCGATCGCCCGGGCGTTCGTCAACCGGCCCCTGATCCTCCTGGCCGACGAGCCCACGGGCAACCTCGACCCCAGCACGTCCGTCGGCATCATGCGCCTGCTCGACCGGATTAACCGCACTGGCACCACCGTGATCATGGCCACCCACGACTCCTCAATCGTCGACACCATGCGCCGCCGGGTCATCGAGCTAGACCGGGGTGTCCTCGTACGCGACCAGCAGCGAGGTGTGTACGGGGTCAATGCTTGACGGTCTCCACCGTCCACTTCGGTTTCCCGGCCAGTCTGCCCGGATGGACCCAGCGGGAGCCACAATGACAACGAGAGGAATCACCTTGCCGGTTGCAAGGGATAGCGCATTGGGGTTCACTGCCAAACGCCTCCGCCGGTCCGCTGCGTGTCGTCAGGCGGGGCGGTCGAAGATCCCCAGCCACCAGCCGCCGTAGGCAGCGACGCCGACGGCGAGGAAGAGGTAGAGCTCGTTGTGGCCCCCTGGCAGGAGGTTCGGTCCGAAGCGGGTGAAGTCATTCGAAACGCCGAGCACGAGCCCCAGCGCCACCAGGGCCCATCCCAGCACCTTGTGGCTCGTGGGTCGGAACCGCACGGCAGGTAGGGGCGGGGTATAACGAGCCGCGGCCGCGGCCTCGGAAGACGCGCCGGAACGGTGCTGGCGCCCGGCAGGCCTGGGCGTCTTCTTGGGCGCCTTCTTCGGCTTGCGCCTACCCGACTGGGGCGCCACACGTATGCACCGGGCTCGGGCGGGCTGGATCTCTCTGCCCACTGGCGGTAGGTGGCCAGTCCGTTGCCGGGTATGCGGTTCGCAACCGTCGATCCTCCTCCTTGCAGCTGCAGCCGGCACATCATCGGCTCCAGGCGATGTAGAGCCTGCTTACCACGACAGGCTGTAGTCTACAGAATCCTCCCGCAGGCGAACCGTGTCGCAGGTGGAGATCGAGGTAGCTCCATCCCATGATCGCCTCAGATCGGTGGCCAGCCGAGCTCGGCGAAGGTGCGCTGGAGAGGGATGAAGAAGGACCGCCAGGCGCCGGAGACGAAGAGGACGCCGACCGCCACGAGCATGGCGCCGCCAGCGACTTCGATGCCCCGGGCGTGCCTGCGTAGCCAGGCCAGTGATCCCCGGGCTCGCTGGAACCCGAGGCCCAGCGCGATGAACGGCAGGCCGAGGCCGAGCGAGTAGAAGACGAGCAGCACCGCGCCCCAGGCTGCGGTGCCCGTGGCGGCCGCAGCCGTCAGGATGGTGGCCAGGATCGGGCCGATGCACGGCGTCCATCCGAACGCGAAGGCGGAGCCCAGGAAGAAGGCCCCGCGAGGACCAGTGGGGACACGGGCGAGGTCGAAACGTCGTTCCCTTGTGAGCAGTGGAATGCGCAGCAGCCCCATCATGGCCAGTCCCATGACGATGATCCCCACCCCGCTCACCCGAACGATGAACGGCAGCCGCTGCAACAGCGCCGAGCCGACAAGGGCCAAGGAGACGCCGAGCAGGCTGAACACGAGGGTAAAGCCGGCAACGAACAGAAGCGACGCCCGAAAGGTCACCGCCCTGGCCTCCCGCCGGCCGAGCTCCGACACGGGCAGGGCCGACACGTAGGAGAGGTAGCCCGGGATCAGGGGCAGGCAGCAGGGAGAGCTGAACGAGAGGACACCGGCGAGGACCGCCAGAACCGGCAGCAGCAGGCCTCTCACGTCCCGTCGCTTCGGGCCTTGGGGGAGGGGCCACCGCTGATCCCACCCATGGGGCCGGTACGCTACTACGATCTGTCGTCAGCAGGAGGCCTTCGCCAACGTGGTCACATCCTCTCGGAGGGAGCGGTGCCGCACCCGGAGGCCGGCGGCCTGGGTGAGCGGGCTGGCGTTGGTGCTCGCCGCCTGCGGCGCTTCGGGAGGAGCTCTCGGATTCACCGCGTCGGGGCCACCGGCGCCCCTACCTGCGCCCGGCTCGCTCACCCCGGTCTCTGCCAGTGAGTTCCAGGGCATCCTCGTCGGGCTCCGAGGCACGCCGGTCGTTGTCAACGTGTGGGCGTCGTGGTGCGGGCCCTGCCGGGTGGAGGCACCGCTCCTGCAAAAGGCCAGCCAGCGGTACGGCGATCGCGTCATCTTCCTCGGGGTCGACGCCCGGGATAACGAGTCCGACGCCCGAGCCTTCCTCCGCCGCTACGGCATCACCTATCCGAACGTGGTGGACCGCGACGACGCCATCACCGGCATCCTCGGCCTCCGCGGCTATCCGACGACCTACATCTTCGACCGCTCGGGCAAGGTTGCAGCCAGTGTGATCGGCGGCATCTCCGAGCAGGTGCTGGGATCTCGCGTCGATGAGGTCCTGCGCTCGTGATCGACCGGGGCCTCCTGGTCACGGTGGTGCTGATGGCCGCCGTCGTCGCATTGGTCGACCGTCGGCTGCGCCGGCGTACCGCCCCATTGGAGCCCATGCTCTCCCTGACGTCGACTCCACCAATTGTCGGCCTCGCCGTCGCCCGCCTCGTCGCCGTGGCCCTCGACGATCCCGCCACCATGCTGAGACCCTTCGACCTCCTGCTCATCAGGGGCGGGACGGAGTTTTGGGCGGGAGTGCTGGGGGCGGCTGCGGTCATGTGGGTCGGAGCCCGTCGGAATCGTTCGAGCGTCCTCGAACGTGTAGCGGACGTCGCTCCCTTCGCCCTGCTGGCCTACGCCGTCTACGAGGCCGCGTGCCTTGTTCGCGACGGGTGCTTCGGTCCGGCCTCATCGGTCGGACTGCGGCCCGGCGGGCTCGGCCAACGACAGGTCCCAGTCGGGATCCTCGTCGGGTTGGCGGCCGCTGGTCTTTCGGTCGCTGCATGGCGCCTGTCCCGCCGGGTCCGGCCTGCTGCCGTCGTCGCCCTCTCGCTGGGGGGCCTCGCTCTCATCCGGTCCGCAGCCGGGTTCGCCTCCCCGAGGATCTCCGCAGGCCTGACCCGGCCCCATCGCGAGTCGCTCGTCGCACTGGCGTTGAGCCTTCTGTGGACCGCTGTCATGCTCGCCAGAGGATGGGCCATGACCGGCACGTCCCACGGCACCTACTGGGACGAAAGCCGATGCGCGAGGTCTGATAGCGGCGATCGCCTGGCTACAGGACATGAGCCCGACCAGCCCCGACAGGGAAATGAACACGACACCATGTAGTATTGCCGCCGATGCCCGAAGACGTCCTGGGTCGACGTGGTGAGGCTGCCCTGGGTCCCTCGGGTCCCGAGCCTGGTAGTTACGACCCCGACGCGACGACTGCGGGCCCCCGAGTCCGTTCATCCGCCGACTTGTTGAGGGCCCACGAGGCTGACGTGTTGCGCGAGCAGCTGGCTCTCCAGCCGGGTGAGAGCGCCCTCATCCTCACCCGGGGGCCCGGCGCCGGGTCACTTCTCAGGCTCGAGCACGATGTCATCTCTCTGGGACGGAGCTCGACAGCGACGGTTCTCCTGGACGACATCAGCGTCTCGCGGCGCCACGCCGAGATCTGCATCGTTCCGCCGGGCTACCGCATCGTTGACCTCGACTCGCTCAATGGGACCTATGTGAACGACTCGCCGGTCGAGGAGGCGCTGCTCTCCCACGGCGATGACATCCGTATCGGGCGCTTCAAGCTGTGCTTCCTCACCACGGTCCCCGCCCATCCCAAGGCTGCCAGACCCGACGAGAGTTGACCGTGAACGCTCCTTTGGTGGTGTTTCTGCTGGCCGCCTGCGCGGGATGGGCCGTTGTCATGGCGCTGCGGGTCCGCCGACGGCGGTATCTGATCGCCAACCGACCTCGAGTCATCGAGGAGAGCCTGAAGCGGGCCAAGACGAAGCAGGGAGAGCACGATGACCTGCCCGGCCGGATTCGGCCGAATATTCCGCCCGATGGGTGATCGACACTCGGGTCGGACGGGTAAGACCAAGCCGGGCGGCCAGAAGAAGGCCCGTCCGATGCACGCCCCGAACTCTGTCCGAACGAAGGAGAACTACGTGAAGCGTCTGTTTGTGATCGTCGCTGCCATCGGGCTGGTGGCCAGTGCCTGCGGAGGCAACGACGACGAAGCCGGGTCGGCGTCGCCGCACAACCAGGCCGACATCGAGTTTGTGCAGGGGATGATTCCCCACCATGAGCAGGCCGTCACCATGTCCGAGTTTGCGGCCAGTCGTGCCGCCAGCCCCGGGGTCAAGACGCTGGCGGCGCGCATTCAGGCTGCGCAGGCGCCGGAGATCACGCAGATGAAGGGTTTTCTCAAGGACTGGGGCGTCAAGGAGGAGAGCGGCGGCATGGGCGGCATGAGCGGCATGGGAGGCGGCGGCGTCGGCGGCCACCCGGGGATGCTGGGCGCCGACGAGCTCGGCCGGCTCAAGGCTGCCAAAGGACAGGAGTTCGACCGGATGTTCCTTCAGGGCATGATCGGCCACCACCGCGGCGCTATCACGTCCGCAGAAACGGAGCAGGCCGAGGGCCAGGCTTCCGAGGCCAAAGCTCTGGCCGGAGAGATCATCAAGGCGCAGCAGGCGGAGATCGCCGAGATGGAGAAACTGCTCACCTCGGTGTAGCGGATGAGAGGCCGGCAGAGCGGATGAGTCGCAGCCTCGACGGATCACGCAGAGACGACCGGCTCGTGAGGGAACTCAGCGGGCGCCTCAGTCGCCGGTGAGGAAAGACGCAGGCGCTTGAGCAGGGCGACGTTCACCGCCACGAGGAAACTCGACTGGCAAGCCACGGGGCGGCCGTCGCCGCTTTCGATCGCTCTGGGCCGTCGGCACGGTGGCATCGCGTTCCTCGTCGGCAACTCAACTCGACCATGGTCAGCGCCGACCACGAGTTTCACCTCGTGCTCGTGCTGGCCCGTACCGACGACGAGGTCCGCGTCACGCTCCGCTGCTTCGCTTCGGCTTTCCGGGGTGAGTGGCGGTGGTGGGCGCGGTCCACCATGAACTGCCGGCTGTTCCAGCTGACCCTGCTCGAGGCCGCCGGGCTGGTCGACGGCACTGGCGACTACCACACCCGCGGCCCCGGCTGCCGTTGACACCCGCCCCGGCGCCGCTGCGGCGGCTCGTGTTCAGGGTTAGCGGCCACCGGTACTGTCCAGCTGAAGCCCGCCCCTTCCAGCCAGGGGCCCTGCCATCGCTCGGCGTCAGGGTAGAGCAGCTGCGACATCATGTAGTAGTATGGAAGAGTGGTGCACTCCGACACCGCGACGGGAGAGTCCCAACGGATCAGCGAGCCGCCGGCTCGAAAAGCCCGACGATGGCTCTTTGCCGCCGTCGGTCTTACTGCCGTAGCGGCGCTTCTGGGCGGACTCGTCTCCAGAACGGACCGTGACGGTCGCGGCTCAGTCACCGACGACCCCGGTGTGGTCCACGTCCACGGGCTTGGGGTCAACCCGGGCAACGGCGCCCTTTACGCGGCCACCCATACCGGGTTGTTCCGCGTTGATGGCGGCGGGTCGGTGGCCCGCATCGCCGACCGCTATCAGGACACAATGGGATTCACCGTCGTCGGCCCGGATCGGTTCCTGGCTAGCGGGCATCCCGACCTGCGAGAGATGAAGCTGCGCGTGGTGGGCAAGCCGCCGCTGCTGGGACTCATCGAGAGCCTCGACGCGGGCCGGACCTGGCGGTCGCGATCGTTGCTCGGCGACGCCGACCTGCACACGATCGTGGCCACCAGCGGACTGCTCGTGGCCTATGACAGCACCGGCGGACGGGTGCTGTCCAGCAGCGACGGCGGCACCAGCTGGGAGACTCGGTCGCAGGTCCCCCTTGTCGACTTGGCCGTCGATCCCGGCGAACCCTCCCGCATGGCGGCCATCGACAGGGGCGGCTCGTTGCAGACCAGCAGCGACGGCGGCCGGTCCTGGACGTCGTCGCGAGGTGCGCCGAGCGGGGTGGTGGTTTTGCGCTGGGATAGGGCCGGCCTGTGGGCCGGCGGGCGCGATGGGGCGCTGCACCGTGGCGACCCAGTAGCCGGGACCTGGGACTTGGTGCGTCGCTTCGACGGTGCGGTGGAGGCCCTGGCCGTCGACGACGCCGACGTGTATGCGGCGGTGGATGGTTCCGGCATCTACCGCTCGGGCGACGGGGGTCAACGCTGGATGAGCCTGTACCGTCCAACCGGGTGAATCGCTCTCACGGACGGAGGAAGCCGTGACCAAGGCGACCAAGCGGCGCCGGCCAGCAGCTCCAGTGGCGCGGCCGGCTCCGCGCCCGAACTCGAGCCGGCCGAGCGCTACGCCAGCAGCCGGCGGACCCGGCCCGCTGGTTCGCCACCTTGGGGTTGCCATGCTCGGCGCCGCCCTCGTCGGGGTGTTCTGGGCGACCCGGCCCACGTGGTCGCCCGAGATGCGGCTGTGGAAGGCCGTCGGTGACGCTGGGTTCGTGCTTCTGCTCGTGACGCTCAGCCTCGGACCGCTCGCCCGCCTCACCCGCTCCGCCACCCGACTGCTGGTGTGGCGGCGCCAGACCGGTATCTGGTTTGCGGTGGTGGCGACGATCCACGGCGTGCTCGTCGTCCACGGCTGGGCTCGGTGGAGTCTGCGCCGGTTCCTCGGCTACGAGGTCGTCCCCCAGCTCGGCCGCGAAGTCCGGCTTGAGCCTGGCTTCGGGTTGGCCAACCTGGTCGGCGCCGTCGCTCTGGCCTTCGCCCTTGTGCTCGCGGCCACCTCGTCGGACTGGGCGCTACGCCGGCTTGGCGCCCCGGCCTGGAAGTGGTTGCACCACAGCGCGCTGTTCGTCTTCTACCTGTCCCTGCTCCACGGCGGGTACTACCTCTTCCTCCATTTCACCGCCTCGTTCCACAAGCAGGTCCCGCCGCCAGACTGGTTTCGGCTGCCGTTCGTGGTGCTGGGAGCGTCGCTTCTCGGGCTGCAAGCGCTTGCGTTCACCAAGACCGCCGCAAGGCGATCAGCCCGTCGCCCTGCCACCTGACCGCACCCTTCGGGCTCAGACGGCTCGTTCCCTGGCCCCCGATCGAAGTGCTTGCGCCGGCGACGCGGATCAGCCGTCGGCGGCGACGGCGTCACGCTGGGGGGCAAGGGCGGCGAGGGCGCCTACGGCGAGGGCGGCGATGCCGACGGATACGAGCCCCCGGCCCCCACGGTCACCGCCGGCCAGCTCCACCAGACCGGTGATGGCCACCGCCGCCCCGGCCAGCCCGCACAGCAGTGTAAGGACGCCCCACCATCGGCGCCGGCTGAAGGCGACACGACCGGCGAGGAAGACGGCGACAGAGACCACGACCCCGGCAATCCCGCCGAGGGCGGCTCCGGTGGCTGTAAACACGCCCGCAACGACAAGCATCGGTAGGCCGCAACAGCCGACGCAGACCGCAGCGAAACCCGCCTTTCGCAGTCCTTCCTGCCGACCCCTGTCGAGTTCCACGTCTACCACCTCTCCGGTCGACGACGACGTCGCAGATTGACCATCGGCAGATGGGCGATTTCGCTAAGGCTCGAACCACCGGGCTCGGTGGTGGTTGGGTAGGGAGCTGGCGAGGTAGCGAGGGGTGGGCAACACCGGGCTCTTTGCTGACGTCGAACAGCGGACAGCGTGATACGTGCCGGGCGGCGAAACGGCTTGGCGTCCTACAACGGAGTCTGGTGCCCGGCCCCGGACTCCTCTGCGCCGGTGGCATCCCACCGTCCCCACCGTGGCGTCCGACGTAGGACGACGAGCATGTACGAGCATACGACGACGGTGACCAGGGCAGTCCACTGACTGGCGGTCAAGCCGAGGCGTCGGGTGTCCTCGCGCAGGAAGTCCTCGACGAGCCGGGCCAGCCCGTAGCTGGCGGCGAACACGAGGATCACGAACCCGTCGAAGTGTGTCCGTCGGCGCAGGCGAAGGAGTACGAACAGAATGAGCAGAGCGAGGAGCTGATCGTAGAGCGCGGTCTGGTGGACGATCGCGCCGGCGGTCCGAGCCAGCGAAGCCGTCGGAGCGCACGGCGAACCGGTCTCGACTGCGACCCCGGGACACCGGTAGCCCAGGACGAAGGTCGTCACCTTGCCCAGGTGATCACCGATGATCAGGTCTCCCGTGCGGCCAACGGCAATCCCCAGAGCCATGGCCGGCGCCGCCGAGTCCATGACCTTCCAGAACGACAACCTCCGGGCTCGAATCCGAGGTAGGCAGAACGCGACGGCGCCGAAGATGCCGCCCAGCAGGGAGATGCCACCTCGCCACACCTCCAGTACGGCCAACGGCGAGGTGAAGTCGCCAGGGTGATTGAGCACAAAGGCAAGCCGGGCCCCGACGAGAGCGCCGAGGGCCGCCGTCGTGAACAGAGGGAACAGAGTATCGTCGGCGATTCCCTGTCTACGGGTGTGCGCCAGCATGAACTGAACGCCAACCAGGAATCCGATGGCGATGAAGATCCCGTGCGGGGAGATGGACAGTGGGCCGAGTTGGAGACGGACAAGAGGGTCATAGGAGATCGCTGCTAGCAACACCGACGAACCCCTCGGTGTCGCCTAAGGGGTGGTCCCGGCCCGTCGGCGGACCGCTGGAAGCCGATGGCGCTCCGTCCGGGCGTGGCCGGGCTATCCAGCGTCCGCCGCTGGACGTCCGGCGCAAGGCGCCGCCGCATACGGAGGTACCGTGACCCCCGAGCCACGAGCGCGGCAACACCGGCGGTGACCCTCACGGAAGAGTGTCAACGCGGAGTGTCGGACTCTGATCCCATTGATGTGGGTACCCTCCGCGATCCGACGTCAGTGGAGTCGTGTTTCGTGCCAACTGGACCGGAGTTCGGTGTCTCGGCGCCAACACGCTTATGTCACCGAGGCCGGAGGTGGGCCGCGGGTCTCGACCGATCGTGGCCACGCCGTTCGTCAGGTGCAACGACGACCCTGAGCCTGGTCCCCGGATCAGGACCAGGCGCTCTCGCGAGCGTCGAGAGCCAGCGCGCGCCGGGACCTCGATCTCTGAGGCTGAAAGAGACCCACGTCCATATACTACGCTCTGTAGCGTATGGCAGCCAACCCGCCTACCTCCGGCTCCCCAGTCCAAGCAGGTCGACAATCCCATCACCTGTTGTGATCCGGAGTTACGTCCGGGGGACCGGAAAGACCCTCATCTCCTTGGGCGTGCTCATTCTGCTCTTCGTCGGGTACCAGCTTTGGGGAACCGGGCTCGCCCACGACCGCGCCCAGAAGTCGCTCCGCTCCGAGTTCTCCCGCCAGCTCGCCGCGCCGGCCGCCGAACCCTCTCCGGCGACATCGGCCACCGCTCCACCGACCACGGTTCCAACTCGGCCCGTCGAGGGCGAGGCCATCGCCGTGATCGCCATCCCGAAGATCGGGCTGGACGAGGTAGTTGTGGAGGGGGTCGGGGTTGAGGACCTGAAGAAGGGAGTGGGCCGCTACCCCGACACCAAGATGCCCGGAGAACAGGGGAACTCGGCCCTGGCCGGCCACCGCACTACCTACGGCGCCCCGTTCAATCGCATCGATGAGCTGGGCAACGGCGACGAGATCACCGTCACCACCAAGGCCGGATCGTTCCGCTACGAGGTGATGGAAAAGAAGGTCGTCACTCCCGAGGAGATCTCGGTGCTCGACGACACCGCCGACAACCGACTCACACTGACCACCTGCCACCCGAAATACAGCGCCGCTCAACGCCTGATCGTCATCGGCCGCCTCGTCGGCCCTGCCATCAACGCTTCGGTCGTACCCGCGGGGGCCACGCCGACGCCGGCCCCACCCCGGTCGGCGTCGCTGGTCGCGGGCCAGGAACCCGCCGGGCTCTCGGGCGCTGATGCGGCCAACCGACCGGCTATTGCCTGGGCCATTCTGGCCGCAGCCGTATGGTTGGCGGCCTGGGGAATCGGCAAATGGAGCGGGCGCCGCTGGACGAGCTACGCCCTCGGCCTCCCCATCTTCGTCGTCGCGCTGTTCATGTTCTACGAGAACGTCGCCCGCCTGCTCCCCGCCAACGCGTAAACGAGCGGAACTTGCACGTGACGCATCATTTGACACGAACGAGAACCCCGGCCCACCACAAGTGCTACTACACTATGTAGATGCCGGCCCGGGGTGCGATGGGTGGGGACACTGTCGATGCTGATCTTGTCGGGCTCTACCTGCGTGACATCAGAGGCCATCGACTGCTCAGCCGTGCCGACGAGCAGCGGCTGGGAGCGATCATGGATGCCGGGCGAAGTGCCGCATCTGCGCTGTCGGGCGATGGGCCAACGGGGGAGAAGCGCAGAGAGCTGACCGCTGTCGTCGCTGCGGGAACAGATGCCCGTCGCCAGTTCATCGAGGCCAATCTGCGCCTCGTAGTGGCGCTGGCGAAGCGCTATCAGGGCTCAGGGGCGCCGCTGCTTGATCTGATTCAGGATGGCAACACTGGGCTCCTACGCGCTGTCGACAGGTTCGATCATCGCAAGGGCTTCAAGTTCTCGACGTACGCCACGTGGTGGATCTGCCAGGCGATTACGCGAGGAACGGCCATGAGCGCCCGAGCTGTCCATCTGCCGGTAGAGATCGCCGACCGCGTGCGTCACGTACGCGACAGTCAGGTCCGGGTTCAGGCAGAACTAGGCCGGCGCGCCACCATCAGTGAAGTAGCCGCCGACCTCGACCTGAGCAGCGCTGCGGTCCAAGAGGCCATCGAACTGGGGCGCACCCCGAAGTCTCTCTCGCAGCCTGTGGGCGAGGATCAGGCGATGGCCTTGGAGGAACTGATCAAGGACGACGACGCCCTCGATCCGGCCGAGCAGGCTGTCGCCGCCGTGCTCGGGGCGGAACTCGTCTGCTTGCTCGGCCCTCTACGGGCCCGTGAGCAGGCCGTGTTGCGGCTGCGCTTCGGATTGGACCGAGGCCAGCCCCGCACTCTCAAGGAGGTCGGTACAGTCCTTCATCTCACTCGGGAACGCATTCGCCAGATCGAGAAGGTGGCGCTGTGCAAGCTTCGCCATCCTTCCCTCAAAACCGATGTTCGTGCGCTCCTTCGCGGTTGAGCGGACACCACTATTCGGAGCGGTCGGCCTCGAGTTCGGCGAAGTGGCAGGCAACGGGATGGCCGTGGCCGCGATCGACGAGGTCCGGCTCCTCTTCGGCGCAGATGGCCTCCGACTTCCAGCAGCGGGTGCGGAACCGGCATCCCGAGGGTGGGGAAGTGGGATTCGGCGGGTCTCCCTCGAGCACGATCCTCTGGCGCCGCCGCTGGCGCTCCGGTTCCACCGAAGGGACTGCCGAGAGGAGGGCCTGAGTGTAGGGGTGCAGAGGCCGGCCGAAGATGGCCTGGCGGTCGCCGGTTTCGACGATCTTGCCCAGGTACATCACCGCCACCCTGTGGGACACGTGGCGTACGACGGAAAGGTCATGGGCGACGAAGAGGTAGCTCACGCCCAACTGATCCTGTAGATCGGCGAGAAGGTTGACCACGCCGGCCTGGACCGACATGTCGAGGGACGAGACCGGCTCGTCGAGGACGACGAGCTCGGGCCGGAGAGCCAGGGCACGAGCGATCCCGATGCGTTGGCGCTGGCCACCGGAGAAGGCGTGTGGGTAGCGGCCGGCGACATCCGCGTCGAGCTCGACCAAGCCCAAGAGCTCCCGGACACGCTCGGGTCCGCCCTCCCCGTACAGCCGGTGGATCCGGAGCGGCTCGGCGATGCTGGCGCCGACGGTCATCCGAGGATCGAGGGAGGCGAACGGATCCTGGAAGACGATCTGCATCCGCCGTCGCAGCGAACGCAGCGCCCGTCCGCCGAGCTCGCCGAGGTCCTGACCTGCGAAGCGGACCGCTCCCGAGGTCGGCGGAAGCAGGCCGAGGGCGAGGAGGCCGGTGGTCGACTTTCCGCAGCCCGACTCTCCGACGAGGCCGAGCGTTTCGCCTCGGGCAACGGTGAATGAGACGCCGCAAACGGCGTGGACCGGGCCGGCCGAGCGTCGGAGGATCCCCTGCCTTACCGGAAAGTGCTTGACGAGAGAGTCGACCTCCAGGATCATGTCGGCCGCGGCGGACGCGTCTCGGCCTGCGATCGAGTCGGTGCCGGGCTCCCGACCGGGGTGGCCGCTCACGCACCCGACCTTCGGCGTCGGTCCAAATCCCGGAGGAACGGCGCGGTCATCCGGTCGGCTGCGGGGGTAGCGCCCCGGTCAGGTGGCATGCGCTCTGGTGGCCCGGCCCCGTCGCCGTCCGCAGCGCCGGGACCTCGATCGCGCACGGCGCCGGCACCTGGGCATAGGGGCATCGGGGATGGAAGGCACAGCCACGGGGTACGTGGATGAGCGATGGCGGATGGCCGGCGATGCGCCGCAGGCGCCCGCCTTCCTGTTCGAGATGGGGCATCGACCCGATCAACCCGAGCGTGTACGGATGCGCCGGCTCGCCGAAGACCTGTCCGATGGCCCCCGACTCCACCACCTTGCCGGCGTACATGACCAGCACCCGGTCGGCCACCCCGGTCACCACCCCGAGGTTGTGGGTGATGAGGACCATGGCCGAACCGGTGCGCCGACGCATCGTCTCCAGCACCTCGAGCACCTGAGCCTGGGTGGTGACGTCGAGAGCGGTGGTGGGCTCATCCGCGATGATCACCTCGGGGTCGTTGGCCATGGCCATGGCGATCACCGCCCGCTGGCGCATGCCACCTGAGAACTCATGCGGATACCGCCTCGCAGCAGAGGCGGCGTTCGGGATGCCGACGTCGGCGAGCAGTTGGACGGTCCGATCGCGTAGCTCCCGGCGACCGACGTCGTGCTGATGGGTGGTGATGGCCTCGGCGATCTGGCTGCCCACCCGGTGCAGCGGGTTGAGGGCGGCCAGCGCATCCTGGAAGACCATGGCGATCCGCCTTCCCCTCACCTGGCGTAGTTCCTCGGTCGGAAGGTCGAGGAGATCCTGTCCGCGGTAGACGATCTCACCGGTGACCTCGGCGGTGGCCGGCAGCAGGCCGAGGATGGCCATGGCGCTGACCGTCTTGCCCGACCCGGATTCGCCGACGATGCCCAGGACCTCGCCGCCGAAGAGGTCGTAGGACACGCCGGCGGCAGCCTGCACGAAGCCCTCCGCGGTGCGGAACCGGACCCGGAGGTCCCGGACGGCCAGGAGGGGCTGAGTGCCGACCGGGTCAGTCGATGGCAGCGGACACCTCGATACTGCCCGCCGCGCCATCGACCCGAGGCCCGCGGCTGCGGGCCGGCGAGGCCCGGTCGATCAAGACGGACCCGCCGGAGGCACGGATGAGCAGGTCGTTGCAGGCGTCGCCGAGCAGGTTGAACCCGAGCACCAGGGAGGTGAGCACCAGCCCAGGGAACACCGACATCCACCAGTAGTACTGGAGGTGGGGCTGAGCGTTTGAGATGAGGTAGCCCAGGCTCAACCGGTTCGGGTCGCCTAGCCCCAAGAACGCGAGGCCGGCCTCGATGAGCACGACCCGCGACGCGAGCAGCGGGAGGAGCACGGCGACCGCCGGCACCACGTTGGGCAGGACGTGGCGGAGGACAGTGCGGATGCCCGAGGAGCCGAGGGACCGGGCGGCCTGCACGAACTCCCGGCGCTTCACCGACAGCACCTGAGCCCGGACGACCCGGGCCAGCGGGGTCCAGGAGGTCAGCCCCAACAGGATGATGAGCTTGTCCTGTCCCGAGCCGAGCACGGCGAAGGCCACGATGGCCAGGAAGAACGAGGGGACCGCCTGCACCATGTCGACGATCCGCATGAGCAGGCTGTCGACCACGCCCCCTCGGTAGCCGGACAGCGCTCCGACGGTCACGCCGATCACCGCGGAGATGGCCACCACCGCCACCACGGTGACCAGGGAGGTGCTCAACCCGTGCACGACCATGGCCAGCATGGCCCGGCCCTCGTTGTCGGTTCCCATGAGGAACTCGCCCGACGGTGGCCGGAAGGTGGGGTACGCCTGCGCTTTGGGGTTGCCGGGCGCGATCTGCCCGGCCAAGACGCCGGCCACGATGGGCGGGACGACGAGCACGAGGGCGGCGATCGCGGCCGGGCGCCGGAACAGCCGTCGCAGGAGCGGGCCGGCGGCCGACTTGTGTCCGGTGGCACCGGGCTCGGTCGACCCTTCAGTCATAACGGATACGGGAGTCGACCAAGGCGTAGACCAGGTCGGTGATCAGCGTGGCAACTACCAGGGCGAACGCCACGACGAGCACGACGCCGAGGACCACAGGCCGGTCCCGCCGCTCGGCCGAGGTGATCAGCAGGGTGCCCATCCCCGGCCACGCGAACAGGCGCTCGATGACGACCGCCCCGGAGAAGAGGAAGCCGACCCGGGTGCCGATGACGGTGACCGTGGGCAGCAGGGCGTTGCGCATGGCGTGGTGGGACAGCACCCTGTCCGAGCGCACGCCCTTGGCGAGAGCGGTGCGCACATATTCCTTCTGGGTCTCCTGGAGGATTCCGGCCCGGGTGACCCGATAGACCACGGCCACCTCCGATGTGGCCAGCACCAGGACGGGAAGAGCTAGGTGGGCCACGACGTCGAGGATGTGCTCGAGCCCGGTGTAGTCAGTGCGGGGGTTCGTCATCCCTCCGATCGGGAACCAGCCCGTGCGCAGCCCGAGAAACAGGATGGCCAGCTGCCCCAACCACAGGGCAGGGACGGCGTAGGCCACAAGGGCTCCGAGGCTGACGGTGGAGTCCAGAGGGCTGTTGGGACGTCGACCGGCGCGGGCGGCGAGGGCGATGCCGACCAGGCTCGAGAGGACGACCGCCGTGCCCATGAGCAGCACCGTGCGGGGCAGGTACTCAGCGATGAGGCTGCTGACACTGCGCCCGTTCTGGGTCGAGGAGACACCGAGGTCGCCGCGAAGCACTCGCGTGGCGTAGGCCCCGAACTGCTCAATCAGTGGGCGGTCGAGGCGCAGCTGCGCCCGGAGCTGGCGGGTGTACTCGGCATCCCCCTCCGAGAGGGTGTCGGCGGCGTCGCCCGGCGCCATCTGGATGAGGACGAAGGTGACGACAAGGATGCCCAGGACCGTCGGGACGGCCTGGAGGAGGCGCCGGAGCACGTAGCTGAAGCTCATAGAAACCCCCTGCCGCAGCGTCCCGGAGAGGTTCCCAAGGTGCCGGGAGCGTAGTCATGCGATCTGACGTTCAGGGGCCCAGCGTCGGGGTCACCGTCGACAGGACCCAAACTCGGGGAAGTGGCCCGTGTAGGGCCGGAGCCCGAGACAGCCGGCACGGTAGGCCCGGTTGGACACAGTCTCCAGCAGGTACAGGGTGGGCAGGTCGATCGCCACCTGGTCGTTGATCTTCTTGTAGGCCGCGGTCCGCACCGCCGGGTCCAGGCTCTTGCGGCCGTCGTTGAACCAGGTATCGATAGTGGCGGGGTTGGTGTAGCCGGAGCCGTTGGTGAAGGACTGCCCGTTGATGGCGTCGGTGTGGTACACCCGTCGGGTTCCCATCTCCGGGTCGGTGTTCTGGCAGCTGGACACGATGAGGATGTCGAAGTTGCGCTGGCCGAACAGGGGCACGGTCTGGGGG
>JBBQRO010000059.1:0-18255 GCA_038214685.1 Acidimicrobiales bacterium | reverse complement strand
TCTCGGTGATCACGATCGGCGAGCTGCGCGCCGGCGTCCTGGCTGCCGTCGATGTCGAGACGCGCTCCCGCCGCCTGGACACCCTGACCGAGGCCCTGGCGATGCAGCCGGTGCCCGTCGATGACCGGGTGTCGGAATCCTGGGCCAGGCTGCGGTTGCTACTGCGCGACAGCAACCAACGCATGCCGGTCAACGACTCCTGGATCGCCGCGACAGCGCTCTCTCTGGGCGTTCCTGTTGTCACCCAGGACCATGACTACGTCGACATCCCCGGGCTCGACGTCATCCGGGTCTGATCACCCCTCGAATCCACACTCAGCGCCGGACCGCGACCATGTCCGGGTAGATTCACCCCGCGCCTGCTGGACGCGGCGCAGCGCCGGTGGTGGAATGCGGCGCTCGTTGCATCTGAGGGGGGAGTTCTCATGGGCCGGCGTGTGCTCTTGGCACTGGTGGGGAGCCTGCTGGTGGCCGGGTCCGTGACACCTGCGACCGCACAGCAACCTCGAGGACCGGTCGTGACCCCCAGCGTGCAGGTGACCACCGACATCACGCCCGGTCGCATTCATACTGCGCCGCAGATGCTCGTGCACCCCAGGACCCCAACGTCCTGGTGATCCCCGAGGTGGAGTTCAACACCTCGACGTGCCAGGTGCATGTGAGCCTCGACCGGGGCCGCACGTGGGCCAAGTCGGCCGCCAACGCGGTGCCGCCCGGGTACAAGGCCTGCGTTCGGCCCAACTTCGGGGCCTTTTTCGCGGCCAAGTTCGGCGTCGACGGCACCCTCTACCTGGCCGGCACCGCTGGGCAGAACGCATCCTCGTCGGGCCCCAACGACCCCTTCGTGGCCCGCAGCACCGACCTGGGCCGCACCTGGGAGTACTCGGTGATCAGGAAGTCCGAGGAGCGCGACTTCCCCAAGGCCGACGGCACGTCGGTCCGCGACATGGAACGCTTCGGCTACGTGCGCCTCGCCGTCCACCCCACCGACCCCCAGCGGGTCTACGCCGGTTTCCGCCGCCAGGGTGCCTTCCTGCCCACGTCGCAGGCCTCCGAGCGCTCGGTGGTGGCCGTCTCCACCGACGGCGGGGCCACCTTCGGGCCGCTCATCGACGTACTGGAGAGCAGCCTGGCCCTGACCGACGTGAAGGGCTCCGACCAGCCCGGCCTGGCCATCGACAAGGACGGCACCATCTACGCCTTCACCAAGGAGCGCCCTCCCGCAGCCACGACCCCGGGTGTGACCCAGGCTCCGCTCCCCCTGCCGCCCGAGCCGGCCAACGCCTGCCGGTCGGCATCGGCCAACCCTGCGGCCCAGCCCTGGGTCCCGACGCCCGTCCCCGCCTCCGCCCCCACCGTCGGCCAGCCCGGGGCAGGCAGCCGGCTGCTGATGGCGAAGTCCACCGACGACGGCAAGACGTGGAAGGCCAGCACGGTCGACAGCAGCGGGGTCATCTGCGGCCCCTGCCTGACCACGCCCGAAGCCGCGGTCGACGCCAAGACGGGCGACGTCTACGTGGTGTTCGAGCAGAGCGACAGCCCGGCGCCCAACCCCCGTGACGACCGCAACATCTGGTTCATGAAGTCCACCGACGGCGGCAACACCTGGAGCCGGCGGGTGCAGCTCAACGACGACACCGACCCCAACCGCAAGCCCAACTACGACCAGTTCTTCCCCGGCATCAGCATCGCCCCCAACGGCCGCATCGACATCGCCTGGTGGGACTTCCGCACCGACGCCCTCTACAACCCTGCCGGCAACGGCAACACCACCCGCCGCGACCAGACGTGCTTCGACATCTTCTACACCTCGTCCACCGACGCGGGGACGACCTTTGCCAGGAACAGCCGCATCAGCGATCGGAGCATGAACCAGTTCGAGGGCTTCGCCATGAACCCGAAGTCCGACCTCCGGGGCCCGGTGGGGGTGGCGTCCACCGACGAGGAGGCGTACATCGCCTGGTCTGACTCCCGCAACGGCACGTTCGAACTGCCTACCGAGGACGCCTACTTCGCCAAGGTCATCCACGAGGAGGCCTCGGTCGGCGGCGGCGGGAGCGAGTCGGCGATCAAAGCATCGTCGGTGCTCCTCGGGCTCGCCATCGGACTGGTGCTGGCCGGCCTGGCCGTGGCCACCGTCGCCGGCAACAGCCGCCGGGGGGCCCAGACGTAGTTACATGGCGGGATGACCGGCGCCGGAGACGACCTGCCCGCCCCTGCCGACGGGGGGGTCAAGGTGCCGGTCCTGCTGGCCGGCACAGCGGCGTGGTCGTGGCGGCTGCTCGTCATCGGTGCGGCCGGGACGATGATCGTCTACGTCCTCATCCAGTTGTACGTGGTCGTGGTGCCAGTGATCCTCGCCCTGTTCATAGCCGCGGCGCTGGAGCCCCTGGTGGCCCGTCTCCGTCGCCGCGGCTGGCCGCCGGCCCTGGCCGCCTCCGTGGTGTTCTTCGGGACCCTCGCCGTGCTCGTCCTGCTGATCGGCTGGATCGGGACCAACGTGGCCGACCAGCTCGCCGACGTCGGCGACCGGGCCCAGGAGGGCGTCGACGAGGTTCGGGAGTGGCTGCAAGGAGAGCCACTCAACCTGTCTCCCGAGCGGCTCGACCAGCTCGAGAACGATCTCACCAGCAGTCTGGGCTCGGGCGGTGGCGGTGGAGGGGCCGGGCTGGCCAAGGGGGCGCGCGCCGTCAGCGAGGCGCTGGGGGGTGCCGTGCTGCTTCTCTTCACTCTGTTCTTCGTGATGAAGGACGGGTTCCGCATGGCCGACTGGTTCAAGGAACGCATCGGCCCCGCCCAGCGCTACGACGCCGTGGCCGTTACCGGCCGGGCCCGCAGGGTCATGCGCATGTACCTGGTGGCCACCGGCCTGACCGGCGTCATCAACGGTGTCCTGATCGCCATCGCCCTGCTGGTCCTCGGCGTCCCGCTGGTCCTGCCCCTGGCCGTCCTGACCTTTCTCGGCGGCTTCTTCCCCCTGGTCGGCGCCATTCTGGCCGGGCTCCTGGCCGCCCTGGTGGCACTGGTCGACGGCGGGTTCGCTACCGCCCTCGCCGTCGTGGGAGCCACCGTCGTCATCCAGCAGATCGAGGGCAACCTGCTCCAGCCCATCATCCTCGAGCGGGCCGTCCGCCTCCACCCGCTCGTGACCGTGGTGGCCGTGGGCGCCGGAATCCTGATCGGCGGCTTGCTGGGCGCCTTCCTGTCGGTGCCCCTGGTGGCCATCGCCGCCCAGACGGCCAACTACTACCGGACCCGCGACCTGCCGGCCGAGGAGGATCAGGCGGTGAGCGGGTCGACGGCTACGGGGTCGAGCCCGTAACGGACGACACCGGCGTCCGCCGAGCCCCTCGGCGTCGAATAAGAAAGGTGCCGTGATCGTGCGTTGGCACGACGCCCGACACGACGCCGACTCCATCGCCAATCATTCGACGCAGCCAGGAGGTGCCTATGGCACTCGACCCTCAGATTCACGCCGTGGTAGCCGAGCTCGATCGGCTCGGAGGGTCGTTCGTTGCCGGTTCGACCGCCGAGGAGGCCCGCCGACGGCCGAACGCGGCCGACGCCGTACGGTCGCTCCTCTGGGCCGAGGGCACGAGCCTGGCCCCCGAACCGGTCGGCGCCGTCGAGGACCTGGAGATCCCGACCCCGTCGGGGCCTGTGCCCATCCGCGTCTACTGGCCGCTCGGAGCCGACCCCGGCCCGCTGCCCGTGCTCGTCTACGCCCACGGTGGCACCTGGGTGACGGGCGATGCCGACGCCTACGACGCCACGCCCCGCGCCATCGCCAACCGGGCCGGCTGCATCGTCGTCTCGGTCGACTACCGGCGAGCGCCCGAGCACCCCTTCCCGGCCGCCCACGACGACGTGCGGGCCGCCACTCGATGGGTCGCCACGAATATCTCCCAGCTGAGCGGCGACCCCGCCCGCCTGGCCCTCGGCGGTGAGGGCCCCGGCGCCACCCTGGCCATGGCCGCCTCCCTGGCCTTCGGTCGCCAGGCAGGCGCCGTTACTCGGCCGGTCTTCCAGCTGCTGCTCTACCCCGTCGGCGACCTGGTCCGCTCCGACTGGACATCCTTCCGCACCTACGACAAGGCGCTGCCGCTCGGCGCCGAGATGCACGAGTGGGCCATCGAGCTGGTTGCGTCGCCGCGGGACCGTGAGGACCCCCGGTTGTCGCCGGCTCGGGCCACCCGATCGGAGCTGGGCGGCCTCCCGTCCACCCTCATCATCACCGCCGAGTACGACCCCATCCGCGACCAGGGCGAGGCCCTCGGCCGCACCCTGCTCGATGCGGGGGTTGACGCCACCACGCTGCGCTTCGCGGGGGTGACCCACGACTTCGTCGGCATGAACCCCGTCGCCGGCGTGGCGCAAGCGGCGGTGGCGCTGGCCGCCAAACACCTTCGGGCCGCATTCGGCCAGCGCGGTGAGGCGGCCCCCACGGTCGCCCCCGACCTGGCCCAGGTGATCGAGGCCGACGACGCCGGGATCCTGGCCCTGCGAGCCCAGCTGGCGGCCGGCGGCGGCGACCGGACCACACTGGTCGACCAGCTCCGAGACGCCCTCGTCGCCCGCCACGAGATGGAGGAGGCAGCGCCGGCCGGCGCCCTGACTCTCGGTGACCTCGGAGCGCTCCTCGCGCCTCTTGATGACGAGGCGACCGACTCACCCCGATTCCACGCCGCCCTGGACGCCCTCGGCGCCGCGGTGGACGACCTCCGGCTCACCCAGGAGGGCGAGCTGGCCGGCCTACGGGCCGATGTGGGCAACGACCGCATGCGAGAGATGGGCGTGCGGGCGCTGGAAACCAGGAAGGCGGCCCCTGGTCGGGCCCGCCGGGAGTTGGCCCACGCCGGTTGACGGGCGCCGCCCGACGAGCAGGGACCAGCACCACACACCGAACGACGACAGGAGGACAGATGAGTTACGAGTACTGGACTGAAACACGCGGCGGTACGGCGACAGCGGTCAGGCCCGCGCCCGACGATGCCAAGCCGGGCCGGCGGGCCAGAAGGGCGGCCAGAGAGCCGGAGGCCCCGAAGGCCGAGCGCCAGAGGCGGCCGAAGGCCGACTCGCCGGCCCAGCCGGCGGTGGCCGGCAGCCGGAGCCTGGCCCAGGTGTTCGCCTTTGTAATCGGCGCCACCTTCGTCCTGGTCGGAGTGCTCGGGTTCATCCCGGGCATCACGTCGATGTTCGGCGACCTCAGCTTCAAGGGCCCCGAATCCGACGCCCAGCTCCTCGGCCTGTTCGACGTGAGCGTGGTGCACAACATCGTCCACCTGCTCTTCGGCATCGGCCTGCTCGCCTCACGATGGGCCCTGTGGGCGGTGCGGTACCTGGTCATCGGTGGTATCGCCTACGCCGGCGTCTTCGTCTACGGCCTCTTCGTCGTGAACTCGACGAACGCTGCCAACTTCCTGCCCATCAACACTGCGGACAACTTCCTGCACATCGGGCTGTCGGTGACGATGATCGCCCTGGGCGTGATCGGCGCAATGGCCCTGCGCCGTCGCCCCGCCGGCGCCTGAGCAGCCGAGAGAACAGAACCGCCTGACCCAGGCGTAGGTCTTGGGTCAGGCGGTGAGCGGGTTGGGGGCCTCTGAATCGACGCCGTACCGGGCGATGGCCTCGGCCACCTCCTGGGGCTTGGCGTCCTCCGTCTGGACAAGGGCGGACAGCACGCCGACCACCACGTGGGCTGCGTCGGTCTCGAAATGTCGGCGCAGCTTCTCGCGCGTGTCGGAGCGACCGTAGCCGTCGGTGCCCAGCGCGACGTAGGGGCCGGGCACCCAGCGTGACACCTGGTCGGGCACCGCCTTCATGAAGTCGGTGACGGCCAGGACCGGGCCCGTTGCCCCGGAGAGCACCTCGGTGACGTACGGCGTGCGGGGCGGCTCGGTGGGGTGGAGGCGGTTCCAGCGCTCGGCGGCGAGGGCGTCCTCCCGGAGCGCCTTGAACGAGGTCGCGCTCCACAGCTCGGCGGCCACGTCGTGGTCGGCGGCCAGCAGCTGCTGGGCCTCACGTGCCGCCTTCTGGGCCGTGCCGCTGAAGACGATGGTGGCCTGTCGTGACGGCCCCTCGGGCGCGGACGCGAACCGGTACAGGCCCCGCAAGATGCCCTCCTCGGCCCCTTCGGGCATCGGCGGCATCACGTAGTTCTCGTTGTAGAGGGTCAGGTAGTAGAAGACGTCCTCGGGGTCGGGGCCGTACATGCGCCGCATGCCATCCTCGATGATCACGCCCAGCTCGTAGGCGAAGGCAGGGTCGTAGGCGGCCAGGTTGGGCACCGTCGACGCCAGGAGCAGGCTGTGGCCGTCCTCGTGCTGGAGGCCCTCGCCGTTGAGGGTGGTGCGGCCCGCGGTGGCCCCGCACAGGAAGCCCTTGCCCCGGGCGTCACCGAAGGCCCAGATGAGGTCGCCCACCCGCTGGAACCCGAACATCGAGTAGAAGACCCAGAAGGGCACCATGGGCTTGCCGTGGGTGACCGCCGAGGTGCCCGCCGCGGTGAACGACGCCATCGAGCCGGCCTCGGTGATGCCCTCCTCCAGGATCTGGCCCTTCTGCGACTCCTGATAGGAGAGCGGGAAGGCGGCGTCGACCGGCTCATACAGCTGGCCGAACGGGGCGTAGATCTTGACCTCGGGAAACAGGGCGTCCATGCCGAACGTGCGGGCCTCATCGGGAATGATCGGCACCACGTGGGCGCCCATGCCCTTGTCGCGCAGGAGGTCGCGCAGCAGCCCGGTGAGGGCCATCGTTGTCGAGAACTCGCGCTTGCCCGAGCCTTCCTGCAGGCCGGAGAACACCTTGGCATCGGGTGCCGGAAGCGTCTTCTGGCGCACGACCCGCTTGGGCAGCGAACCGGCCAGTGCCCGCCGGCGCTCCATCATGTACTCATACTCCACCGACCCCGGGGCCGGGCGGTAGTACGGCGGCTCGGGGGCGTCCAGGGCCTCATCGGGGATCTCCGTCTCAAGGTGCAGGCGCTCCCGGAAGGTCTCGAGGTGCTTCTTGGACATCTCCTTGATCTGGTGGGTGGCGTTGACCGCCTCGAAACCGGGGCCGAGCGTCCAGCCCTTGATGGTCTTGGCCAGGATCACGGTGGGGGCGCCATTGCGTTCGATGGCCGCCGAGTACGCGGCGTAGAGCTTGCGGTAGTCGTGCCCACCGCGGGGCAGGTTGCGCAGCTCGTCGTCGGAGAGGTGCTCGACCATGGCCCGGAGGCGGGGGTCGGGGCCGAAGAAGTGCTCGCGGATGTAGGCGCCGCTCTCGACCGCGTACTTCTGGTACTCGCCGTCGAGGGTGGTGTTCATCTTGTTGAGCAGGACACCGTCGACGTCGCGGGCCAGCAGCGGATCCCAACCCGATCCCCAGATCACCTTCACCACGTTCCACCCTGCGCCCCGGAAGAGGGCCTCCATCTCCTGGATGACCTTGCCGTTGCCGCGGACGGGTCCGTCGAGGCGCTGAAGGTTGCAGTTGACGACGAAGATGAGGTTGTCGAGCTGCTCCCGGGCGGCCAGGGTCAGGCCGGCCATGCTCTCGGGCTCGTCGAACTCCCCGTCGCCGATGAAGCACCACACCCGCGACCTGCTGGTGTCCGCCATCTCCCGGTTGAGCAGGTACCGGTTAAAGCGGGCCTGGTAGACCGCGTTGATGGGGCCGATGCCCATCGACACCGTGGGGAACTCCCAGAAGTCGGGCATGAGGCGGGGGTGGGGGTAGCTCGACAGGCCACCGCCCCCAATCTCCTGGCGGAAGCGGTCGAGCTGAGACTCGTCGAGGCGACCCTCGAGGAAGGCCCGGGCGTAGATGCCGGGCGCGGCATGGCCCTGGAAGTACACCTGGTCGCCGGCCTGGCCGTCGTCCTTGCCCCGGAAGAAGTGGTTGAAGCCCACCTCGTAGAGGGCGGCGGAACTGGCGTAGGTGGCCAGGTGCCCGCCGATACCCTTGGCCCGCTTGTTGGCCCGGCTGACCATCACCGCTGCGTTCCATCTGATGAAGGCCCGGATGCGTCGTTCGACGTCCTCGTCGCCCGGGAACCAGGGCTCCTTCTCAGGCGGGATGGTGTTGATGTAGGGGCTGGACACGGTGTTGGGTAGGCCGACGCCAAGCTCCCGGGCCCGCTCCAGCAGCTTCATCAAAAGGAACCGGGCCCGGGTGCGGCCCCGCTCGTCGGCCACCATCTCGAGCGCGTCGACCCACTCCGCCGTCTCAGTGGGATCGATGTCGGGCAGCTGTTGGCTGAAGCCGTCGAAGATCACCATCTCAGTCTCTCATCCCGAGAATCCGACCTCGAACGCCCGGCGGCTGTTACAGATAGGCCCCGATGGGAGCCACCGACGTGTACACCGATGGGGCCTGCATCGGGAACCCCGGGCCGGGCGGGTGGGCGTGGGCGGTGCCCGGGGGCCGCTTCGCCAGCGGGGCCGAGGCCCACACCACCAACCAGCGCATGGAGATCCAAGCCGCGTCTGAGGCGGTGCGGACGATCGACGGGCCGCTGGTGGTCGTGAGCGACTCCACCTACGTCGTCAACTGCTTCCGGGACCGGTGGTGGGAGGGATGGCTGGCCCGTGGGTGGACGAACAAGGCCAAGAAGCCGGTGGCCAACCGCGACCTGTGGGAGCCGCTGATCGAGGCCGTCCGGGCCGAACCCACCCGGGTGACGTTCCGTTGGGTCAAGGGTCACAGCGACGATCCCTCCAACGACCTGGTCGACCGGCTGGCGGTCGAAGCGGCCCGCACCCAGGCCGGCCGTTGCGGCGACGGGCCGCCGGGAGCGTTGGGGCCGACCGACACGCCCGGGGCGGGGGGTGAGGTCGACCCCCGCCTGCCCGACGGCCGGCTGGTGGCCGTGATCGGCCACAAGCCGCCGGCGCTGGGCGGCTACGACCCGAACCCGGTCGCGGACGCGGTCCGGGCCAAGCTGGCCGAGATCCTTGCGGCCAAGCGCGCCATCTCCCCCGACCTTGTCCTGCTCACCGGGCTGGGCCTGGGGTCCGAGCAGCTCGCCGCCGAGGCCGCCGCCGAGGCCGGTGTGCCCTACGTCGCCGTGCTGCCCTACCCCGACCCCGACTCCCAATGGCCGTCAGCATCGCGCCGGGCGTTCCGGGCCCTGGTCGACGGAGCGCGGTCGACGGTGGTGCTACAGGCCAAGGCGCCGGCCACCAAGCAGCTCGCCGGCGCTGCCCTCCGGCGCCGCGACGCCTGGCTGGCCCGTCATGCCCAGGAGGCTCTGGCCGTCTGGGACGGCGCCGACCCGTCGGTGGGTCGGGCGCTCAGGGCCCTGCAGGACAGCCTGGGCGAGGACGAGGTGTGGGTGGTCGCTCCGCCGACCTGACGCGGGAACTGGTGCCGCTGTCCCGCCATGAGCAGCGTAACGCAGGGGAGGGGGCTTGCCGCAAGCGACCGAAACGTGCTGACCATGACTGGTCCGCTGAGCCGATCTCGGCCAGAGCCTACGGAGCCAGGAGTCGCGGAATGGGTGTGTTGCATGCGGTGGTGATCGCCGGAGGAGGCCCGACCGGGCTGATGTTGGCAGCCGAGCTGGCGTTGGCGGGGATCGACGTCGTCATCGTCGAACGACGCGCCAGTCAGGATCTCGACGGCTCGCGTGCCGGCGGCTTGCACTCCCGCACCATCGAGGTGCTCGATCAGCGTGGTGTCGCGGAACGCTTCGTCTCGGCGGGGCAGGAACATCCGTTCGTGGGCTACGCCGGGACCTTCTTGGACATCAGCGACTTCCCCACCCGCTACAACTGCATCCTTGCCCTCTGGCAGAGCCACTTCGAGCGCATCCTGGCCGGCTGGGTCGAGGAGCTCGGGGTTCCGATCCTTCGCAGCTGTGAGGTGGTGGGCTTTGCGCAGGACGACACCGGCGTCGATGTCGAGCTGTACGAGAATCCGTCACTGCGTGCGGAGTACCTTGTGGGATGCGACGGAGGACGCAGCCTAATCCGCAAGGCGGCCGGCATCGACTTCCCCGGGTGGGACCCGACGACCAGCCACCTGATCGCCGAGGTCGAGATGGACGAGGAGCCGGAGATCGGCATGCGCCCCGAGGGCGGTGGTATCGGTCCCGTCAACCGGGAGGAAGGTCGCGGGCCGTACCGGGTCGTACTGCTCGAGAAGCAGGTCGAACACACCCGAAAGCCCACCCTGCAGGATCTCAGCGAGGCGCTTGTCGCCGCCTACGGGACGGACTTCGGGGTGCGCAGCCCCACCTGGATCTCCCGGTTCACCGACATGACCCGGCAGGCGGCCTCCTACCGCGAGGGACGCGTGGTGCTCGCGGGCGACGCCGCGCACGTGCATGGCCCGCAAGGTGGCCAGGGCCTCAACACGGGCGTGCAGGATGCCGTGAACCTGGGATGGAAGCTGGCCCAAGTGGTCAACCGGACGTCACCCGAGAGCCTCCTGGACACCTACCACGCCGAACGGCACCCGGTCGGTGCCCGGGTGCTGCAGAACACCATGGCGCAGGTCGCGCTTAGCCGCATCGACGAACGCAGCCAGGCCCTCCGCCACAGCATGCTCGAACAGCTGAGCATGGACGAGCCGCGCCGGCGCATCGCCGGGATGATCTCCGGTCTCGACATCCACTACGACCTCGGAGAGGGGCACCCGCTGCTCGGGCGGCGCATGCCCGACCTCGACCTACGGACCGCGGACGGCCCCACGCGCGTGTTCACCCTGCTGCACGACGCCCGGCCCGTGCTCCTCAACCTCGGTGAACCCGGCGGTTTCGACATTTCCCCCTGGGCGAATCGAGTCCGTTTTGTCAATGCCGGGCAGGCCGGCACCTGCGAGCTCCCGGTCCTGGGCCAGGTCGCTGCTCCCCCCGCGGTGTTGATCCGACCCGACGGGCATGTCGCCTGGGCGGGAGACCTCACGGGCCCAGAGCTGCCTCGATCACTTGCGACCTGGTTCGGAGCGGCCCATTCCGACTCCTTCGACGTAGGGTCCGACAGTCGAGCGCCGTGGCGCCATCAGCGACGTGCGGGTGGGGGCAGGCCAAGCGTTGCCTGACGCGGATCTTTAGAACAGGCCCAGGAACCGGGTGGTGGTCGTGGTGGCCGGCACCGCGGTCGTGGGAGGCGGCGCCCGGGTGGTGGTGGTCGTCGCCACCGTGGAGGTCACCGGCCTGGTCGTCGTGGTGGTCGTCGCCGGCCTGACGCTGGTGGTGGTGGCGCCGGGGGCCGTCGTGGTCGCCGGCCCGCCGGCGATTGCCACCGGAGGATCGGTGACCGACGAGACGCGGAAGGTGGTCTCGACGAGGTTGGAGATGACGTCGATGTTGGCCTGGGAAGGCGGGATGATATCGGGCGCAGAGCCGGCGACGGTGTAGGCGACGAGGGTGGCCTCGACGTCGCTGCCGAACTCGACCTGGGTGTTGGTCCACACGGCCGACACGTGCAACGAGCCGTCGAGCTGGCGGGACGGGCTCACGATCTGGAACAGGTTGGCCAGGTTGGCGGTTGGGCCGCCCAGGGCCGTGCCGGTGGTGCTGAGGCCGACGACGAGGCCGGGGAACGCCGGGTTGCGCCCGGGCTTGGCCGCGGCGGCCGGCGGCGGAAGCGCCCCACCGACCCGGAACTCCGCAGCGAGGGCACTGGCGTCGCGAGCAGTGAAATCGAGGACGACCACCATGCCCCGGCCGCCACTGCCCTGCACCGAGCCCCGTTCGGGAGACAGCGCTCGCGCCACGATTGGCGTGGCGATGAGCGGGACGCTGGTGGTGGTCTCGAGAAGTGGGGTGGTCGGCTCAGGCGACGCCGTTTCGCCGCCGGAGGAGCAGGAGGCGAGGAGCATCGCAGCCAGACCGACCAGACCGAGGCGACGGAGCATGCGCGACGTTACCGCTGCAACGGTCACGCCAGGCGACTGACCGGCAGCCGGTCGAGGAGCACCGGCACGTGCCGGTCGCGGACCGCCTCCAATCGGGTGAGGAACTCGTCGCGCCCCAGCTCCACCGCCCCCAACGAGGTCAGGTGCCCGGTAGGGAGTTGGACGTCGACGAAGGCGCCACCGGCCTCGGCCCAGCGGGCGACCAGGTCGGCCAGGGCCGCTTTGGACGCGTCGGTGGACCGGTGGAACATCGACTCTCCGGTGAAGCACCCGCCCACGGCCATGCCGTACAGCCCGCCGACCAGCGCGTCGCCGTCCCAGACCTCCACGCTGTGAGCCCAGCCCAGGCGGGCCAGCCGGCTGTAGGCGGAACGCATGTCCCGGCCGATCCACGTGCCATCCCCGCCCGGCCGGTCGGCACACGCGTCTACGACCGAGTCGAATGCCCGGCTGACCGTGGTCGTCCACCCGCAGCGGCGAAGGCGCTGGCGGAGCGACCGGGACACGCGCAGCCCGTCGAGAGCCAGGACGGCTCGTGGATCGGGCGAGAACCACGGCAGGGCGACACCCGGGTGCGGCCACGGGAAGATGCCCCGCCGGTAGGCGTCGACCAACGTCGAGGGCTTGAGATCGGCACCGAACCCCACCACTCCGCCCGCCGCCGGATCGGCGGTAGACGGATCGGGGATCCGCCATGGCGTCCTTCCCACCGGCTGCGGCGGCGCAGCGCGGCGCTCACTCCGCCTGGATCGGCCTCCCGGGCCGGTCAGGGCTCGATCCGGATCCGATCCATCACCTCGTTCACCTGGGTGACCAGGCGGCCCCCGTTGGCGAGGCTCCCGAGCACCACGTAGAGGCAGTAGCCCCGCCCTTCACTGGTGAAGAAGAACTGGGCGCCCGCCTGCCCCGGGAGCGGGCGCTGCAGCCGGTTGGCACTGAAGGCCTGGAGCTCGAGCCTCGATGGCATGCCCTCCCGGGCGAACAGTGGCGTGCCCGCGCTCTCCGGGCCGTGGTCGACCAGGGTGACCAGGATGTTCTCCGCCCCCATGGTCTCTACGGCCTCACTGCCGTAGTCGCCCCGCTGCATCGGCAGGGCGAAGTTGGCTGCGTGCAGCACGGCGCGGCGGTCGCCGGTCTCGGCGGCTTGACGGGCCTCGGCCACCTCCCGCCGATAGATGCGGGCGTCCCACCCCTCGGGGGCGTCGACCGAGATTCCCATTCCCCTCAAAGGAGCCACGGGCCCTCCCTTCCCCGGACGACGCCGGCGGTGACGGCCACGGCCACCAACACCTGGGCGGCAACCGCCAGCCGGTACGAGCGGGGGCCCCAGTCGTGGAGGCGCCGGTGCAACTGCCGGAGCCGGGCCGGGTCGTGGACGCGGGCGGTGGACAGGATCACCACGCCCCGGGCCAACCCGAACGTGAGCCCGATGACCGCGCCGGAGCCCGGCGAGGCAGAGAGCAGGGCGAGGGCAAACACCACGTAGATGGAGGCGGTGGTGACGATGGTGACGACGCCCATGCCCAGCTGGAAGCCGAAGCTCCCGCCGTACACCCAGCTGCGGTAGCGGGACAGCCATTCGTCGTCGACCTGGCGGTGGACGGTGGGCGTGCGCAGGCCGCCCAGGCGCAGGTCGAGGGCCACACCGGCGGCGCAGGCGACGACGGCCAGGGCCCCGAGGAGCACAGGGCCGAGGCCGGCCACCTGCCGCAGGGCCAGGCCGGCTCCGCCGAGCAGGGCGCCCACCAGCGCGCCGCCTGCGGCCGACCCGGCCAGGTAGGCGGACACGGTGACGCCCCAGGACCGGTTGCGCGCCCGCTCCCCGAGCGGATGGATGCTGGCCAGCATCGACTCACCTCAGGGTGACCACGTCGAGCGGAGCCCGGCGACGACGGCGAGGATGACGCCCGCCGCCGGCAGGAGCAGGGAGGGCACCACTACCCCTCGCCCCGCTGGTCGGCGGCATCCGGGACCGGATAGAGGCTGGGGTGGCCGGGGGTGATGCCGGCGGCCAGGAGGGTGCGCTCGTCCCGAGCCACGTCGTCCCGGCCAAACGACTGCGCCCGCCGCCGGTCGCGGCGGGACCCGACACCGGCGGAGTCGTCGAGGGCCTGCCCCATCAGCGACCGGACCTGGTCCCACGTCCCGGCCGCCCCCTCCCCCATGACCCGCGCCGAGGGACCGTCGACGTACACGAAGTACGGGGCCACCGGCACCTCGTAGCCCTGCCAGGCCTCCGAAGACATCACCGTGGGATAGTCCTTCGGCAGGAGCTCACGGACCCGGGACTCGCTCTCGTCGGCCGGGCCCTTGGTGACGACGACCAGGCGGGTCTGTGCGGGGAGCGACACCCCGTCGCGGAAAGCCTTCCAGAAGCCGGCGCAGGTCAGGCAGCCGGTGGTGAGAAATGCCAGCAGGGTGCCATGACCGGCCCCGACGATCCCGATGCTCACCGGTTCGTCGTCGACCGTTACCCCGACGACGTCGGACGCATCCCGCGACCGCCCCCCCGGCGCCGGCCGGATCGCGTGCCCGTGCGTGACCTCGTCGACCCCGACGCCCAGGTTGTGGAGGGACCGGAGGATCTCGGCGTGGCTGCGCAGCAGCCCGAAGACGAGTAATCCCAGGAAAGCGATGGCGATCGCCTCGATCAAGACCAGGGCGGCCATGGGCGGCTCCTCGGGGGTGTGGTCACCGGACGGACTGTCGGTCGGATGGGTCGCCGTAATTGAACGACACGTCGGCCACGCCGGTGGTGTTGGCGTTGCGCAAATACCAGGCGCCGGCGCGGAAGACTCCGGGGGTGTCCGTGCCGTCGCCGTTCCAATCGCCGACCACGGGCAGGTCGCTGGCGTCGGCGTAGCGGAAGGTGATCTCGGCCGCGCCGCTGGTGTTGGAGTTCCGCAGGTACCAGGTGCCGTTCCGGAACACTCCGGGCGTGTCCGTGCCGTCGCCGTTCCAGTCGCCCACGACCGGCACATCGCCGGCGTCGCCGTACCGCAGGGTGATATCGGCGGCGCCGGTGGTGTTGGAGTTCCGCAGGTACCACGTGCCGTCGCGGAAGACCCCCGGCGTCTTCACGCCGTCGCCGTTCCAGTCGCCCATGAGCACGGCGCGGGATCCAATCAGGGGCGGTGGCGGAGGCGGTGGCGGGGGCGGGGGTTCAGGCTCGGTGGCGGGGCACCCGGAGAGATGGTTGGCGGTCGAGTCGTCGCGCAGCACCGTGGTGCCGCACGACGGGTCGAGCAGGTACGGCGGGGTGCAGCTGACCACCCGGCACAGCACCGGGCCGGAGCAGGCGATCTCCTGGTGGCACTGCCCGTAGCGGAAGTAGTTGCAGTTGACCCGACGGTGGTTGCAGTCACCCTGGGCGCACTCGCAGTCGAACCCCGAGCACGTCGGGCAGAAGCCGTTGGTGCACTCGGCGCAGCTGCAGGTGCCATGGCAGTCCATGATGTAGCGGGTGCCGTCGCAGAACTCCGAACCGTCCGCCCGCCACCAGCCGCCGGTGAAGCTGCCGGCCGGGCAGGCGTTGACCCCGTTGTTGATGGCGCAGCAGAAGTCGGTGTAGCCGTCGCAACATGCCGACCCGCAGTCACAGCTCGTGTTGGCGCACCCGCAGATAGCGGCGTAGGCGGTGCCGGGGCGCAGTAGGTAGCGGGCGGGAGAGACGGCCAGGGCCGACCCGGCGAAGGCGGCCCGAACGAGGAAACCGCGCCGGGACGTGCGCGACTGGAGGATTGACGTGGCCTTCTCGACGAGCCGGTCGGTCATCCGGTCGAGGGGACCCGGCGGGTGGCCAGGGCCAGAGTGGCGGGCAGAACGGTGAGCGACAGATAAGCCAGCGCCACCGACACGGCGGTCAGGGCGAGGAACGGGACGCCGAGCATGGGTTGACCGTCGAGCACCCGACCCAGGTCACCCACGGGGCCGGCGGCCACCGCTCCGGCCACTCCCGCGAACGCCAGGTTGACGACCACGTGGACCACCGACGGCGGCGTGTCGGCGCGACCGAAGCACCCGCAGGAACTGAGCGGGACCTGCCGGCGCATGGCGGCCAGGACAAAGGCGCCGAAGCCGAGGTACGACGCAGCCACCAGGGCGGCGAACACACGGTTCCCGAACGCCACCGCGCCGACAGCCACGACGATCTCCACTGCCGCCCCGGCCCGGACGAGCAGGTCCGACCCGGGCAGACCCAGGGCCCGCAGGACCGCAGCGGTGGGGGCGGGCCGGCGCAGCTTCCCTAGCCCGGCCAGGCCGAGCAGGGCGGCACCGGCCCAGAAGGGTCCCGCCAAAAGGTCCACCAGGTGACACTACAGGTCATGGCCGAGTCACCGGGAGCACGAAATCGGTCTCAGAAATGCGCACCTCGATCCGGCCCCCGCCGGCCGGCGTCGATCCCGTGAAGACAGCCGTCTGGCCCGGCCCGAGCGGAGCGACGCGAGGAAACGGCGAGCACTCGCCGGCCCCGGCCCGGACGAGGGTCCGTTCCTCGACCCCGCCGGCGGCGGTGGTCTCCAGGCGCAGCGGCGGGAAGGGCGCAGTCCGGTCACCCAGGTTGACGACGGTGAGCGTGACCGGCACTGTCGCCGGCGCGACCGGGGAGCCGGTGGCGCAGGCCTCCGCCTGGCCGGCGACGGGCGCGCCGCCCACGGCCAGGGTGATCCGCAATCGGGCCCCGTCGTTCGTGACCACCTCGGCGCTGCGCTCCGCCCGCAACGGCGGCGCGGTCGACGGAACGAGTGTGGTCTGGGCGCCGGGCGTCGCTGGGTCGCCGGAGTCGCCGCCGCACCCGGCGGCCAGGGCCAGAGTGGCGACAGCCACCCCCAGGGCTCTCCTCATTGGTGGCGACCGTACCGCAGGCAGTGGGTACGGGTGGCGTTCGAGGTGATTCGAGCTGCGGTCGCAGCGGTCATAGTGTCGCTTCCGTGCACTGCGGGGTGGACACTGGCGGGACCTTCACCGACGTGGTCACCGCCGACGGGCGCGTCGTCAAGGTCCTGTCCTCGCCCGACGACCCCGGTCGCGCCGTGGACTCCTGCGGCCCCGAGCCCGAGCAGCAGCACCCGGCCCGGATCGTCCTGACCCTCACCATCGCCGGGGATAAGGCCACGTTCGACTTCAGCGGCACCGACGCCCAGAGCCCCGGCAACGTCAATGCGGTCGAAGCGGTGACGGCGAGCTGCATGTCCTTCGCCCTCCGTTCCGCCGCCGATCCCACCATTCCGGCCAACGGCGGGGCCATGCGCCCGGTGCGGGTCGTAGCCCCCGCCGGATCGATCGTGGCGGCCCTGCCGTCGGGGGGGGTGGGGGCCGGCAACGTCGAGGTCAGCCAGCGGGTGGCCGACGTGTGCCTCGGCGCCCTGGCCGCCGCCTGCCCCGGTCGAGTCGGCGCCGCCAACCAGGGAACGATGAACAACACCCTCATCGGCGGGAGCGGGTGGGTGTACTACAAGACGGTCGCCGGCGGGCAGCGCGGTCGCCCGGGTCGGCCAGGCATGAGTGGGATCCAGACTGACATGACAAATACTCGAAATACACCAACTGAGGCGTTTGAACGCTTGTATCCGATGCGGGTCGTGCGCTACCGGCTGAGGCAAGGGAGCGGTGGAGCGGGCCTCGCTCCGAGGGGCGAGGCCATCGAACGAGATCTGCTGATGCTGGAAGACGTGACCGTGTCGCTCATCACCGAGCGCCGGGTCAGCCGCCCATGGGGGCTCGACGGAGGCGGCCCGGGCGCCACCGGCGAGAACTGGCTCCTTCCCGGCGGCGACGACGCACGAGCGGAGCGCCTACCCGACAAGTGGGCCATGGTGGCGTCGAGGAAGTGCACGATCACGATCACCGTGGAGGCCGGCGACGTCGTCAGGCTGCGCACGCCCGGCGGTGGCGGGTGGGGGGTTGTCCGCCGCGATCACCGCACGGACGTAGCTTTCTAGTCATATGTAGATTTCCCATACGACTGAGAAAGCCCGTTGGCAGGGATCGGTTCGACAATCCGTGCCGACCAGGAGCTGACAGAGCGGCGGGTCAATCGGCTCCTCTCGCCCGGCGGCGGCGGGTTGGGGAGTAGCACCCAATGGGCCGCCGGAGAAATAGACGAAAGACTGGCGTAGGCGAACGTATGTTTGGTACAATGGGCCTCGTGGAGGAGCGGGAAAGGGAACCCGAGTGCGGCGACCTGGAGGCGGAGATCGCCCAGGTCTGCGGGCTGATGAACGCCACCGCCGCCCGCCTGGTGGGCCTCATGGCCCGGGTGCTCGCAGCCGAGACCTGGCAGGTGGCCGGCATCCACTCGGCCTCCCAGTGGGTGGCCTGGCAGTGCGGGGTGTCCCCGGCCCGGGCCCGGTCCCTGCTGTGCATGGCCCGCCGTCTCGGCGAGCTGCCGGTCACCGCCGC
>JBBQRO010000058.1:0-19163 GCA_038214685.1 Acidimicrobiales bacterium | reverse complement strand
CCCGGTTCGCGTCAGCCGTCCGACACCCCCCCCCGGGGCCGCCCGGGCCCCCCCCCCCCCGCCCCCCACCGCAGGCCGCTCGACCGCACCCAGCACCCGGTCGCTGCGAACCTGGCCCTGGCGACCCCGCACCTCCACCCGCACCGCCCCGAGGCTGCCCTCGGGATGGGGGCGGCGCAGCATGGGCAGGTGGGCGGTGAGGCGGTCGCGCCGGTTGGCGCCTACCCGGGCCGTCACCCGCTCGACGCCCGAAAACGCCGGAGCGAGCACGAGCGGCTCGGGTAGGGCGGCGCGATAGCAGTCGACGCCACAGACCGGGTCAGGGAACCAGATGAGGGCCCTCCCCGATCCGCCCCGGCGCCGCGGCCAGACCCCGCCAGCGCTTTCCACGGCCGGGCCTTGCAGGGCGACGTGGTGCTGACGGGCGCAGGCGGGACCGCCGGCGCCCACCTTGGCCACGTGGATCTCCTCCACGTGCTCGAAGCTGCGGGCGGCGAGGGCGGCGAGCAGGCACGACAACCCAGGCGAGAACCCGGCGCCCACCACCACGTGAAGGCCCCGCTCCACGGCTTCGGCTTCGAGGGCCAGGAGGTCGCGCACGTCGTCGACATCGTCGGAGACCGACACCACCGATGCCCCGTGGTCGAGCGCCGCCTCGGCGGCGGACCGGTGGCCGCGCGGGCCGGCGAGGATGACCACGTCGGCCCCCTCGGCCGCCGTGGCCACGTCGGGCGCGGCGGTGGCCGGGTGGCCCAACGACTCGACGACTGCGTCAAGCCGGGCCCGCTTGGGCTCCACGACGGCCAGACTGTCGACCGCGCCCAGGAAGAGCAACTGGCGGGCGGCGCGCACACCCACCGCCCCAGCCCCCACCACCACCACGCGCACGACTACTTCAGCTCCGGCCCGCTGAGCTCACGCCAACCACCCTGCTGGAGCGCCACCGGGCCACCGCGCTTGAACCGCACGCCAGCGGCGGCGATCCCCGCCAGCACGAGGGCGAGCGCCCCCCGCCGAAGCGTGGTCACACGGAACCAAGACCGTGGGGCTAGCTGGAATCGAACCAGCGACCTCACCCTTATCAGGGGTGCGCTCTAACCGACTGAGCTATAGCCCCGCAAGAGCCCAGTTCAGAGGGCATCTGGGCCTGAACACCGTCCAGCACAGCGTCACTACACCACACAACGTGACCTCCGCGTGAACTCGGCGCAGTCCGTAGGGGTCCGCAATAGCGCGCGCCCGGATCTGGGACGAACGGGGAGGCCGAGCAGCAATGGCGACGCTGGACGACCTGGTCGGTTCATGGATGCTCAGTCTACGGGCCGTAAACCGGGCGCCGCGCAACGTTGCCCAGTAGGTCGGCGAGTCGGCCGTCGTCGGAACATGGCCACGCCGGAACATTGCGTGGCGTCAGGCGCGGCGGTCCTTTCTCCCGACGCCGCCTTTCCACGACGCATCGCGCGGTTGAAGACGCTCAGTCCTGCAGCCCACCGACCGTTCGAACGGGGAAGCCACCTCGCAGGCGGGCGGGCGCGCGGGCTACGGTCCCCGGCACCGACGCCAGCCGACGCCAAGGAGCACCCGTGACCGACACCGGACCGCCCCCGCCCGACACCACCGAGATGATGGCCGTACACCAGGTGTTCCGGCGAGCGCTGCACGGTGCCCCACAGCTGGTTGGCGGCGTGGCCGAGGGGGACACCGACCGTGCCCGGCTGATCGCCGGCTACTACGACGAGGTGCTCACCCTTCTCGCGATTCACCACGACGGCGAGGACGAGCTCGTGTGGCCCAAACTGCTCGAGCGCGCTCCCGCCGAGGCCGAGCTGATCCGTACGGCTGAGAGCCAACACCAGGAGATCCACCAGCCGCTGGAGCGGGCCCAGGCCGCGCTCAGGGCGTGGGAGGCGGGGCCAGACACACAGCAGAGTGCCAGCCTGGTCGGTGCCCTGGGCGAGTTGGAGACCGGGCTGGTGGCCCACCTCGACAACGAGGAGCGGACGGTGCTGCCCCTCATCGGGGAGCACCTCACACTCCAGGAGTGGGGGGAGCTGCCTGGCCACGCCATGCGGAACTACCCCGGCGAGCGCATCTGGCTCCTGCTGGGCTTGGTCCGCGAGAACATGACTCAGGCCCAGCGGGACATGATGCTGGCCCACATGCCGCCCCCGGCCGTGGAGATGTGGACCGCCAAAGGCGAGGCCGCCTTCGACGCCTACATGGGCGAGGTAGGGGCCCGGTAATCGGCGGACGCCCCGGACGCCGCAGCGAGCCGAGGACGGCCTATGGACGGTGCCGCTTCCGTCCCGCTCAGATCAGGGACGACGGGCGGTGCGCCGGCGGAACTGCTTCCACACGTAGCGACCGATCAGACCGAAGAAGATCCGGCGTAGGAGGATCAGCACCGCTACGGCTTGTCCTGGGCGTCGATGTCGCCCTCGATCTTCACGCCGTCACCCGATGTGTCAATGCCGCCCTCGGCACTGCAAGCACCCAGCAACCCGAGCGCCAGCACGGCGGCAAGTCCGGCACGCATGACTCGTCTCATCACGACCTCCTTGCCCTAGCTGTTCCCGCATCACTGGTCGGCGAATCTCACCGGAACTCCTGATCGTGCGAACCGCAGGACTGCGGCGACGGGCCGATCGAGGCCCGGGTTCAGTCGGAGGGGCGGGTGAGCTCGACCGGCTCGACCTGCTCGGGTTGGACGCGTGCTAGCGGGAGGTCGGGCATCGGAGTGGTATCGGGTTTGGGAGGGCCCCTTCTTCGGGGCGCACGAGCAGGCTTGAGGGGTTGGACCGGCGTTGCGGTGTCGCCCGTCGCACGGTGTCGGCGGCGGGTGGGCCGCTCCTCGAAGACCACGGCGATCCCGCCCACCACGTCGCTGATGAGGTTGTAGAGGACGGCGAAGAGCACGTTGGCCCCCGTGCCCATGACCACCAGCACGAACCCGCCCACGATGGAGGCCCGCAGCATGGTGGGACCGAGAATGCGGAAGTCGTCGGAAGCGATGAGGTCGCCGATGAACGTCTCGATGTTCTCCCGCAGGCCGGTGGCGGTGGCCGCCGCCCACAGGACAAGCCCGGCCACGAGCAGGACCAGGTAGAGCGTCGCGAAGAGGAGGACCGAGAACTTGAGGACGGTCCACGGCTCGACTCGACGGACGACAAGACGGACACGCCGTCCCTGCGCTACGGGGCTTCTTCTCATATTCGGATGACTTCGAACGTAGTCGCTCGCCGGGTGGGGGCTAGCGGCAGACCTCGAAATGGATGGGGTCGTCGGTTGGGTAGGGCTGGCAGAGGCCTGCTCGCGATGCCACCCCGAGCAGGCGGGGTACGAATTCGGCGGGGACGTCGATGGCCAGGCCGCGCTCGTGCATGGACGATCCAGGCGCGGCCACCGGATAGGGGTTGGCCGGCCGGTTGGCGTACAGGGCAGCTTGGGCCTCGGTGGAACGGAACCCGGAGGTGATGGGTACTGGGGCACCGAGGAGCTGCTCGGCCCGGGCCAGGGCCGCCCGCATGGCCGGAGCCAGGCCCTTGCTGGCGCCGGTGCCGGAGCCGCCGGTGCCGTCGTCGCGGTCGCCCGAGCGCCGGGCCCGGCCCGTGGCCTCGGCCGGGCCCACGCGCACCCGGACCTCGGTGTCGTTGGCCATCTCCTTGTAGGAGATGAGCTCGGCCCCGTTGGCCTGGGCCAGTTCCGCAGCCGCGGCTCGGCCGGCCGCAGCCCCGGCCAGGGCGGCTGCGTCGGCGGCGTTGCGGGCGCCGGCCCGGGCCGTGGCCGCCCCTCCCACCCGGCCGAGCAGGACGACGATGACCCCGGTCAGCACTATGGCCAGGACGAAGAACGGCAGGATCGAGCCCCGCTCATCAGGTGTGTTCGCGTGCATGTGCCCCTCCTGGGAGCGCAGGTCAATTCAGGAGGGGAAGAGCGGCGAACTGGGTGATGCGAACCGGGTAGGGCCCCGCTTCTGTCACCAGTGGGGATTAGTCGTCGACGTTGAGGACGGGGGCGACGGCGGCCACCGTCTGGCCCTCGTCGAGGTTCATGATGCGCACACCGGTGGCGTCGCGGCCTTGGGCGGAGATGTCGCGAATCGCGGTGCGGATGGTGACACCGGCGGAGGAGATGAGCAGGAGCTCGTCGTCGAGGCCGACCATGAGGGCAGCCACGACCTTGCCCCGGCCGCGGGCCAGGCGGATGCCGATAACGCCCATGGTGCCCCGGCCCTTCCGGGGAAACTTGTCGAGCTTGGTGCGCTTGCCGTGGCCGGTGTCCGTGACGACCAGCAGGTCGGCGCCCTCCCGGGTGACGTCGCAGCTCACCACCTCGTCGCCCTCGCGCAGGCGCATGCCGATGACGCCCATGGCCGAGCGGCCGGTGGCCCGGACGTCGTCCTCGAAGAAGCGGATGGTGGTGCCGGCGCTGCTGACCATGAAGATGTCGTCGCCTCCGCTGGTCTGCACGACGCGCACCAACTCGTCGTCGTCGCGCAGGTTGATGGCGATCAGGCCGTCGCGACGCGAGGAGTCGTACTCCTGGAAACGGGTCTTCTTGACCATGCCCTTCTTGGTGGCGAAGAACAGGAAGCGGCTGGTCTCGTAGTCGCGGGTGTCGATGATGGCTTGAATGCGCTCCCCCGGCGCCAGCGAGAGCAGGTTAGGCATGGCCGTGCCCCGGGCCGTGCGCTCCTTCATGGGGATCTCATGGGCCTTCAGCCGGTAGACCCGGCCCCGGTTGGAGAAGAACAACAGGAACGCATGCGCGGTGGTATGGACGATGCGCTCGACGTAGTCCTGGTCCTTGAGCTTGGCCCCGGCCACGCCCCGGCCGCCTCGGCCTTGGGTGCGGAAAGCGTCGGCCGCCACCGTCTTGATGTAGCCGGCCCGGGTCATGGTGACCACGAGCTCCTCGTCGTCGATGAGGTCGAGAATGTCGATGTCGCCCGGGTCGTAGGTGATCTCGGCCCGGCGGGGCTGGACATGCTTGGCCCGGATCTCGCCCATCTCGTCCTTGATGACCTGCCGCAGCCGGCCCGGGTCGGCCAGGATGGCCTGCAACTCGGCGATGGTCTCCAGCAGCTTGGCCAGCTCCTCATCCAGCTGGGAGCGCCCTAGGCGGGTGAGGCGGGACAGGGTCATGTCGAGGATGTGATTGGCCTGGATCTCGCTGAAATCGAACGGGGCGGCCATCAGCCCCTGGCGGGCGGCATCGCGGTCGTCGGAACCGCGGATCAGGGCGATGATGGCGTCGATCATGTCGAGCGCCTTGATCAGGCCTTCGACGATGTGGGCCCGGTCCTGGGCCTTGCGCAGCCGGAACTCCGACCGGCGGGTGATGACCTCGACCTGATGGACGATGTAGTACCCGAGGGCCTGGGTCAGGTTGAGTGTGCGGGGGATGCCGTCGCACAGGGCAACCATGTTTACCGGGAAGTTGGTCTGCAGGGGTGTGTGCTTGAACAGGTTGTTCAGCACCACCGAGGCGTTGGCGTCGCGCTTGAGGTAGATCACCAGCTTGGTGGCCTCACCCGAGGACAGGTTCTTGATGTCGCGGATGCCCTCGATCTGGCGGGAGTCGACCAGTTCGGCCACCTTGGCCGCCACCGACGACACGCTCACCTGATACGGCAGCTCGGTGACCAGGATCTCGGTGGTGGTTGGGCCCTCGACGATCTCGGCCTTGGCCCGCATTTTGATGGAACCCCGGCCGGTGCGGTAGGCGTCCATGATCCCCGCCCTCCCCAGGATGTAGCCACCAGTGGGGAAGTCGGGGCCCTTCACAAAGGCCATGAGGTCGTCGGAGGTGGCCTCGGGATTGTCGATGAGGTGAAGGGTGGCGTCGATGATCTCGGCCAGGTTGTGGGGCGGGATGTTGGTGGCCATGGCCACCGCGATCCCCTGGCTGCCGTTTACCAACAGGTTGGGGAAACGGCTGGGGAGAACGCTGGGCTCGGTGAAGTCTCCGGAGTAGTTCTCGACGAAATCGACGGTGTCCTCGTCGATACCCGCCAGCATCTGCATGGCCAGGACGGAGAGTCTCGACTCCGTGTACCGCTCGGCCGCAGCCTCGAACTCGGGTGAGCCGTAGTTGCCATGGAAGTCGATCAGGGGGTGACGCAGGCTGAACGGCTGGGCCATGCGCACCAAAGCGTCGTAGATGGCCTGGTTGCCGTGAGGGTGGTACTGGCCCATGACGTGGCCGGTGATGCGGGCGCACTTGACCATGGTGCGGTCGGGGCGGAAACCCTGGTCGAACATGTCCCAGAGGATTCGACGGTGCACCGGCTTCAACCCGTCGCGCACATCGGGCAGGGCCCGGGCGGTGATGGTGGAGAGCGCATAGATGAGATAGGATTGCTCCATCTCGGTCTGCAGCTCGATGGGCTCGATCCCGCCGGCGTAGTCCTCGGTGGGCGGCGTGACGTCACTCATATGTCGAGGAACCTCACGTCCTTGGCGTTGGTCTGGATGAAGTGTTTGCGCAGCTCGACGTCCTCGCCCATGAGGATGGAGCACACCTCGTCGGCCAGGGCGGCCTGCTCGACCGATACCTGGAGCAGGGTGCGCCGGCTGGCGTCCATGGTGGTTTCCTTCAGCTCGCCGAAGTCCATCTCGCCCAGTCCCTTCAGGCGGGCGAACTCGTGCTTCTTGTTGGGGTTGTCAGCGATGAACCGGTCTCGTGCCGAATCGTCCTTCAGGTAGATCTTGTCCTTGCCCACCAGGGTGGAATACAGCGGCGGTTGGGCGATGTACACGTAGCCCTGCTCAACCAGGTCCTTCATCTGGCGGAAGAAGAATGTGAGCAGCAGCGTGCGGATGTGATTCCCATCGACGTCGGCGTCGGCCAGGATGATCACCTTGTGGTATCGGATCTTCGCCACCTCGAACTCCTCGCCCAGGTTGGCCCCGATGGCCGAGATGAGCGACTGGATCTCGGTGTTCTTGAGCATCTTGTCGATGCGGGCCCGCTCGACGTTGAGGATCTTGCCCCTGATCGGGAGGATGGCCTGCTTGATCGGGTCGCGGGCGTTGATGGCCGAGCCGCCGGCTGAGTTGCCCTCGACGATGAAGAGCTCGGACTCACTCGGGTCACGCGACGAGCAGTCGGCCAGCTTGCCGGGGAGGCCGGCGCCTTCGAGGAGCGTCTTACGCCGGGTGAGCTCCCGGGCCTGGCGGGCGGCGAGGCGGGCGCGGGCGGCCTGGGTGCCCTTGGCCACGATCTGGCGGGCCTCGGTGGGGTGTTCCTCGAGCCAGTCGCTGAACTTCTCATTCGCCGCCTTCTCCACCATGGAGCGAATGGAGACGTTGCCCAGCTTGGCCTTGGTCTGGCCCTCGAACTGGGGCTCGCGCAGCTTCACACTGACGATGGCGGTGAGACCCTCGCGGATGTCCTCGCCGAGGAGGTTGTCGTCCTTTTCCTTGAGTAGCTTGGCCGCCCGGGCGTAGCGGTTGACCACGTTGGTGAGGGCCTTCTTGAAGCCCTCCTCGTGCATGCCGCCCTCGATGGTGGCGATGCCGTTGGCGTAGCTGTGGATGCCCTCGTAGTAGCCGGTGTTCCACTGGAGAGCCGCCTCGACCTCCTGGTCGGCATCCGACGCCTCGAAGTGGGCCACCCGCTTGAACAGGGCGTCCTTGGAGGCGTTGAGGTGGCGCACGTAGTCAACGATGCCGCCCCCGTACTTGTAGGTCTGCTCCTGCTCGTGCTCGGGGCGCTCGTCGCGGAAGCGGACCTCAAGGCCTTTGTTGAGGAAGGCATAGATCTGCAACCGCTCCAGGATGGTGGTGGCCCGGAACTCGGTGCCCTCGGAGTTGAAGATCGTCTCGTCGGGCCAGAAGGTGACGCTGGTGCCGGTGCGGCCGCGGGGCGCCTTGGCGATGACCTCGAGTTTGCCCTGGGGGCGGCCGCCGTTGAGGAACACGAGGCGGTGGCGGGAGCCTTCCCGGTCGATCTCCAGGTCGAGGCGCTTGGACAGGGCGTTCACCACCGAGACGCCCACGCCGTGGAGGCCGCCTGAGACCTTGTAGCCCTCGCCGCCGAACTTGCCGCCGGCGTGGAGGACGGTGAGCACCACCTCGGCCGCCGACTTGCCCTTGAAGCGCTTGTCGGAGTCGACCGGGATTCCACGGCCGTCGTCGACCACCCGGCTGCCGCCGTCGGCCAGCAGGGTGATGTCGATCCGGGTGGCGTGCCCAGCCATGGCTTCGTCGACGGAGTTGTCGACCACCTCCCACACCAGGTGGTGCAGGCCGTTGAGACCGGTGGAGCCGATGTACATGCCCGGCCGCTTGCGAACCGGGTCGAGCCCCTCCAGAACCTGGATGTCCTTGGCCCCGTACGAGGGGGTATCAACCGCCAATGCGCGGCCTTTCTCTACGAAGATGCGAGCGAGCCGACCGAGAGGTCGAGAGGGGGCCGATCAGGCGACGAAACTGCAGGTCATCGCCCTGATTGCCACTCTGTGATTCTACCAGAAAGGGGCTCTAACCGGGGCGGATACGGACCGCGATGCGGGTGACCACGCCGGCGCCGATTGCCTCGTCGAGACGGCGGCGCAGGTCGGCCTCGAGCCAGCCGAGTTGGGCCCCCCATGCGGGCTCGTCGGCGGCGATGGTGAGGACGCCGGCCCGCAGGGAGATCGGCCGGCAATGAGCGGCGAGAGCCTGGCCCACAACCTCGGGCCAGCGGCGCAACAGGTCGACGAGGGCGGGCCCTCCGGCGCCACCGAGGTTGCGGGTGACGGCGTCGAGGGAGTCCGAGATGGGGCGGGCCGGCGGGCCACCCGGTTCACGGATGGGGTGCCAGCCGGGGGCGGGCCTGGGGCGGGCATTCCGCCTCCCGGGCGGGTCACTCGACATGGGTCCGCCTCCCGGGCGGGTCACTCGACATCGTCCTGGCCATGGGAGATGACCCCGGTGGCGAGGGAGAGCCGGCCGGCGGTGACGGTGACGACCTGCTCGGGCTCGGCGCCGGCGGGAATGGGCCCGGCGGTGGTGAGCACGGCCTGGCCGGGGGGGAGGTGGTGGAGCAAGGCCTCGGTGCGGCCGGGGTCGAGCTCGGAGAACACGTCGTCGAGGAGGAGGACGGGCACGTCGTCGAGAGCGTCGGCCACCAGGCGGTGGGCGGCCAGGCGCAGGGCCAGAGCCATGGACCGCTGTTCGCCCTGGGACGCGTGGGTGCGGGCGGCCATGGCGTTGATGCGCAAGGTCAGGTCGTCGCGATGTGGGCCGACCAGGCACACGCCCCGCCGCAGTTCCTCGGTGCGGGACGCGTTCAGAGTGGCGGCCAGTCCGGCGGCCCGCCACGGGGCGTCGTAGGCGGCGGTGACCATACCGCGCTCGGGCGCCAGGTCGGCGTAGGCCTTGGCCAGCGCCGGCTCGAGGTCGGCCACCAGGGCGGCGCGCGCGTCGGCCAAGGCCTCCCCGGCGATGACCAGCTTGGCGTCCCAGACGTCGAGAGTGATGGCGATGTCGGGCGTGAGACGACCGCCCGATTGACGGAGGAGAGACGTGCGTTGGCGGAGGATGCGGTCCAGGTCGCGACGGAGGGCGTCGTGGCGGGGATGGAGAGCGACCAGGGCGTCGTCGAGGTAGCGGCGACGGGCTGAGGGCCCGCCTTTGACCAGCTCCAGGTCGTCGGGGGCGAAGACGCTGATGCGGATGGCGTCGAGCAGGTCGGACGACCTGCGCAGGCGCTGCTTGTTGACCGCCACCCTTCCCCGCCCACCTGGGGCGATCTCGGCCTCGATCAGGAGTTGGCGGCCCTGTCTCTCGCCCTCGCCGCGGACGACGGCCTGGGTGCAGCCCTCACGGACGAGGGCCTCGCCTGGGACGCCCCGGAACGACCCCAGGGTCGCCAGGTAGCCGATGCTTTCGAGCAGGCTGGTCTTGCCCTCCCCGTTGGCCCCCCGCACCACGGTCAACCCGGCGGGCAGGGTGAGGTCGGCCGTTTCGTAGTTACGGAAGTCGTTGAGCCACAGGTGGCGGAGCCACATGGGGAACCGTCCTGTTCAGGACACCCGAACCGGCATGAGCAGGTAGAGGAAGTCCGTGCCCTCGGTGGACCGCAGCGTGGCCGGCTTGAGGGCGTCGAGGGTCTCCAGGACGATCTCGTCGCCAGGGGTGGCTTCGATGCCGTCGATGAGGAACTCGGGGTTGAAGGCCACCACCATCTCACTGCCTTCGTACTTTGCATCGAGATCCTCCCGAGCCTGGCCCACGTCGTGGGTGACGGCGGTGAGCTCGAGGCCGTCGGGGCGCAGGGCCAAACGGATGGGGGTGGCCTCGCGAGCCAGCAGCTTGACCCGGCGCACGGCGTCGAGCAGGGGCTCCTTGCCGACGACGAGGCGGTTGGGATAGCCGCTGGGCACCAGCTGGCGGTAGTTGGGGAACTCGCCCTCGATGAGGCGGGTGGTGACCCGAACAGAGGTACTCCCCCGCTCGGGCCGCAGCTCGAAGCTGGCCTGATCGTGGCCGAGGCGGAGGGTGACCTGCTCGGCGCTGGCGAGTACCCGCCCCAACTCACCCAGGGCCCGGGCCGGAACCAGGACGTGCTGGCCTTCGGCCATCAGGGTGGTGCCGGGCAGGTCACGCATGGCCAGGCGGTAAGAGTCGGTGGCCACCAGGCGCAGGCCGGCGGGCTCGGCGGTCATCAGGACGCCGGCGAGAATGGGCCGGGCGTCGTCCTTGCTGGCCGCCCGGACCACCTGGTGAAGGGCAGCGGACAGGGCGGATGCATCGAGGGTCACAGCATCGCCGGCCGGCTCGGGCAGGCGGAGGAATTCCTCGGCCGGCAGCACCCGCACGGTGAACTGCGACCGGCCGGCGGCGATCTGGGCCTCGCCGCCCTCCAGGGAGAAGGTGACGGCGCCGGCTTCGAGGGCCCGCACGATGTCGGTGCCCAGGCGGGCCGGGATCACGCACACCCCGTCGTCGATGCCTGCGACGGAGGCGTCGACCTGGACGGTGAGATCCAGGTCGGAGCCGGCCAGGTGCAACACGTCACCCTTGACCTCGAGGCGTACACCGGAGAGGGCGGGAAGGGCCCCACCCCGCGTGGCCGCGGCCCGGGCCGCAGTGGCCAGGGCTTCCAGCAGGATGTCACGTTCGGCTCGGAACTTCACAGCTCTATTTTCTCTCTTTAGGAGATCTCAAAGAAGAGGGAGCAGTAGGGGGTGTGGATTGTGGAGAAGCGGCCGTCGGTGCTGGTGGGAGTACCTGCGGTTGTCCCCGACTGTCCACATGCTCCCACAGGGGTGTGACAGCGACCGGGTCTGCTGTGGGTAGACGGGCGGTTCACCCACAGTCGGTCCACCACGCGTCCCCCGGAGGCCAGCAAGCACTACGCACCAGTCTTCAGACGGGTCATCAGCTCGGTGACCTGGTCGTAGATGGTGCGCCGCTCAGCCATGAGCTTGGAGATCTTGGTCACCGCGTGCATGACCGTGGTGTGGTCACGGTCGCCGAACTCGCGGCCGATGGCCGGGTAGGAGAAGTCGGTCGTCTCCCGCAGGACGTACATGGCGATCTGGCGGGCGGTGACAAGGGGCCGGCTGCGGCTCTTGCCCCGGAGGTCCTCGATGCTGAGTCCGAACATGTCGGCGGTGGCGTCGAGGATCAGCTTGGGCGTGATCGGCCGGGGCGCGTTGGCGGTGATGAGATCGCCCAGCACCTGAGTGGCCACGGGCAGGGTGAGGGCCACCTGGGTGATGCTGGAGTAGGCCAGCACCCGGTGCAGGGCACCTTCCAGCTCGCGGATGTTGTTGGTGATATGGGTGGCGATGTAGGCCAGTACGTCGTCGGGAGCGCCCACCGGCTCCCGCTCAGCCTTCTTGCGCAGGATGGCCAGGCGGGTCTCGACGTCGGGCGGCTGGACGTCGGTGAGCAAGCCGGAGACGAAGCGGCTGCGCAGGCGGTCTTCCAGGATGGCCATCTCCTTGGGCGGCCGGTCGGAGGACAGCACGATCTGGCGGCCGGCGCTGTGCAAGGTCTCGAAGGTGTGGAAGAACTCCTCCTGGAACCGCTCCTTGTGCTGGATGAGCTGCACGTCGTCGACGAGGAGGATGTCGCATCCCCGGTAGCGGGACTTGAACGACGAGGTGGCATTGGTGCGGATGGCGTCGATGAAGTCGTTCAGGAAGTGCTCGGTCGACACGTAGCGCACGATCAGGTCGGGCAGGTGCTGGCGCACGTAGTGCCCGATGGCGTGAAGCAGGTGGGTTTTGCCCAGGCCGGTGTCGCCGTAGATGAACAGCGGATTGTAGGACTGGGCCGGCTGCTCGGCCACGGCCAGGGCGGCGGCGTGGGCGAAGCGGTTGGATTCGCCGATGACGAAGTTCTCGAACGTGTAGCCCGGGTTGAGCCCGATCTCGGGCATGCCCCCTCCTCCACCGGCCAGGGCGCCAGCCGCTGCGGCCCGGGGCCCGCCGCCGGTACGGATCGGAGGACCGTCGAAGTCGAACTGCGGGCGGGGGTCGGGCTCGTCGTCGGAGACGGCGGGATCGGTGCGTACCTCCAGGACCACCTCATGGGGCTCACCAGCCACGTCGCTCACCACATCGGTCACCAGTTCCAGGTAGCGGGCTTCGATGCGCTCCTTGGCCAGCGGGCTGGGGACAGTGAGAAACAGCCGATGGTCCACCAGCGCCTGCGGGCGGGCCGAGGCCAGCCAGGTGTTCCATATGCTGTCGGGGACCTCGTTGCGCAACACTCCGACGCAGGCACCCCACAGGCGTTCCGCCCCTGCCATTTCGGAACCTCCCTGTCGTGTTGATCCACAGCGTTGCCCACAGTTGTGGATAAACGCAGTGGACGGCATCCGTGGACTTCATCCGTGGACTACGAGCCAGGGAAGTACGACGGCCCACCCCCGAGCTGACCCGGGCGTTCGCAGACGGTAGCACCGGCGGCGGGGCGCGAAAAGGGTGGCCGGCGCCGGCCGGGCTCCGCTGGTGGGCCGTGGTTGGCGGCCCGCGCTCGGGGGCTCTACCCTGGGTCTCGCCCGTACGGCGCCGGTCGTCGAGGCGCGTCATCACCGGGATTGCACCACCATCGTTCGCCCGGTCACCACAGTTCGCCGGGGAGCACACATTGCCGGGGAGGCCACAGGGTGAAGCGCACATTTCAGCCGAACGTCCGCAAGCGGGCGAAGAAGCACGGATTTCGACACCGCATGTCGACCAAGGCCGGTCGGGCCATTCTGTCGGCCCGTCGCCGCAAGGGCCGCCACAGCCTGTCGGCCTGATCTGGTCCATCCGTGACCGGGGCACCTTCGAGGCCCTGCGCATCAGCGGCCGACGGGTGAGGCGGGGCCCAATCACGGTAACCTGGCTGGCGGGTGACCCCGCCGAACCGCCGAGGGTCGCCTACGCCATCGGCCGCCGCGCCGGCGGCGCAGTGGTCCGCAATCGGATTCGGCGCCGGCTGCGAGCGATTACCCGAGAGGTCGGGGCCCAGCTGCGTCCAGGTTCTTACCTCTTCGGCGCCACCGCCGCGGCGTCGTCCCTGTCCTATGGAGATTTGAGAGCCACGGTATGCCAAGCACTCGGCGCAATGCACCGCCCATGACCACCACCACCGCCAGTGTTCCCACAGTGGTCCCCTTCCACGCGCCCTCCGTGGGAGCACGAGCACTTGGCGTAGCGGTGCGGATATATCAGGCGGCGCGGACCGGCCGGCCGTCGCCGTGCCGGTACTGGCCCACCTGCTCCACCTACGCCTTGGAGGCTCTGGAGGCCCACGGCGCCCGCCGAGGCACGTCGTTAACCGCTCGCCGGCTGTTGCGCTGCCATCCCTGGGCTTCTCGTTCCGGCGTCGACCTGGTGCCGGCCCGGTCCCAGGTGGCGTCATGATGCCGGTGCTGGCTTTTTGGATACTCGATCCCATCTACGGGGCGATGGGCTGGCTCCTGGCCTTCTTCTACTCGGTTTTCGCCTCCTACGGGGTGGTCATCGCCCTGCTGACCATCACGGTGCGAATCTTCCTGATCCCGCTGACGGCCAAGCAGGTCAAGTCCCAACAGGCGATGCAGCGGATCCAACCCGAGCTCAAACGGCTGCAGGCCAAGCACAAGAACGACCGCCAGAAGCTCAACGAAGAGATGATGAAGTTCTACAAGGAGAACAAGGTCAACCCCCTGGCCGGGTGCCTGCCGATCCTTCTCCAAGCGCCGCTTTTCATCGTCCTGTACCGCCTGATCCTCGACCTGAGTGATGACGGCGGGCCCAAACATGTGCCCAAGGACAGCACGCTGTTCACCTCGTTGGTGGATTCGGGCGGAGAGATGGTGTCGTGGGGCATCGACCTGGCCAAGACCGCCACCTCGGTTGGTGGCTTCGGGGCCGCGCTCTACTACCTGCTCATCGCCCTGACGGTGGCCACCGGCTACGTCCAGCAACGGCAGATGACGAACCGACTGCCCAAGGACTCCGTCAATCCGCAAATGCAGATGATCGGCAAAGTGTTTCCCGCCATCATCGGCGTGGTCTCCTTCTCGGTGCCCGCCGGCGTGGTCGTCTACTTCATCGTGTCCAACCTCTGGCAGATCGGCCAGCAGGCCATCATGTTCAAAGCCTTCCCGCCACCGCATGTCACCGCAACCGGGGCCAATCTCGACAAGGGGGGGTCGAAGTCCCCCGGCGAGCGCCCAAGCCCGAAGGGCAGGAGCGGGGCTGGCGGCAGCCGAGGCGCAGGCGGAAACGGATCGCGACCGGGTGGTGGCTCCAAGCCTGCCCCCGCCGGGCGGGGGGCCAAGAAGTTGCCGCCCAAGCAGCAGACCAAAGGCAAACGCCCGCCGCCCTCTCCCCGGCCGAAGGGTCTGCCGACCCCTGATGGCAAGACTGGCTCCGGGCCGAACGGCAAGTCCGGGCCGAACGGTGCGTCGGCCAAGAACACCCGAAGGAAGGGAAACTAGGCGTGGAGTGGGTTGAGGTGACGGCGAAGACCGTCGAAGAGGCCAAGGACGAGGCTCTGGACCAGCTGGGGGTCGATGAGAGCGAGGCTGAGTTCGAAGTCCTGGAGGAGCCCAAAGCCGGCCTGTTCGGCCGCTTGCGCTCCGAGGCTCGCGTCCGGGCCCGGGTCGCCCCCACGGCCGTGCGTCCAAAGGTAGAACGGGGGTCTCGGCGGCGAGGTCGAAAGGACCGAACCGAAGAGACGGGATCCGGGGCGGCTCCGCCGGAGGCGTCGTCGGTTCCCGCCCAGCCCGCGGGCGGCGGTGGCCGCCGATCAACCAACGGGGGAGCGCGGTCGGCCGGGGCGGCGCCGGCCACCCGTGCTGAACGACGCCCGAAGCCGGAGAGCGAAAAGGGAGACGCAATGTACGACGCACAGGGACCGGCCGGGAATGCCGGTGAGGTGGGCGAGGGGTTCCTGAGGGGGCTGATCTCGGCGTTCGGCGTCGATGGCACCGTGACCCGCAACGCACTGGATGACGGCGACACCATCGAGCTGGCCGTGGAGGGGGCCGATGTCGGGATGCTCATCGGTCCGCGGGGCCAGACCCTGTCGGCCCTTCAGGAGCTCACCCGCACCGTCGCCCAGCGCAAGGTGGCCGAAGGTCAACCCCGGATCGTGGTCGACGTGGCCGGCTACCGGAAGGACCGGCGGGAAGCCCTCGAGCGCTTCACGCGCGACGTTGCTGCTCAGGTGGTGGCGTCGGGTGTGGTCCGGGTTTTGGAGCCCATGCCCCCGGCCGACCGCAAGGTGGTGCACGACACGGTGAACACCATTGATGGGGTGGTCACCAGCTCCGAGGGGGAGGAGCCCCGTCGGCGGGTCGTCATCCAGCCCACCGGCGCAGCCTGAGCGACAACCTTCCTGAGCACCGCGACCTGGTCTCGGTGCTGGAAGAGGCCCGTCGATACGGGTTTCTGGGCCCCGGCCCGGTGCAAGCGCATCTGGACCACGCCTCGGGCTTCGGCGAGGTCATGCAGCGCACCGTGGGGACTGGGGGGCGGGCGGCAGACCTGGGAAGCGGCGCCGGCGTCCCCGGGCTGCCGCTCGCCCTTCGATTCACCGCATGGTCCTGGGTGCTGGTCGACTCCTCTGCCCGCCGAGCGGGCTTCCTCCGCGATGCTGCCCGTAGGTTGGGGATGGAAGACCGGGTCCGGGTGGTGCAGGAGCGGGCAGAAGTGGTCGGCCGGTCCCTGGAGTACCGAGGCTCATTCGATCTGGTCGTGGCCCGCAGTTTCGGTCCGCCCGCAGTGGCGGCCGAGTGCGCAGCCCCTCTTCTGGGCAGAGAGGGCTGGGCTGTAGTCAGCGAACCGCCCGGCGGCAATCCCAACCGTTGGCCGTCCGAAGGTCTGGCCCTGGTGGGTATGGTGCCCGACGCGGCTGTTGTCGCTCAAGGCTGGGCCTACCAGCTTCTCCGTCAGGCGGAACTTTGCTCGGAGCGCTATCCCCGACGCACCGGCGTGCCGACCAAGCGGCCCCTGTTCTAATCCGGGGCCCTACTCTTCGGTCCCTCCCCCTTGAGGGCCGAACCCTAAAGCGAATGTTCCACGTGAAACAGAGCTTGACCCTTGGCCACGACATGCCAGAATGCCCCAATGAACGACGAGCACGGCGGCGGCTCGGGCTCGTGGTCCACAATGCGACATCTTGCGCCTGATAGCGCTTCGGACTCGCCTCGGGTGCCAAATCGAGACGATGCTCGGCAAAAGGAGGCGCTCGCCGGTCCGGACGAGGTTGTCGGCGACCAACCACCGCCGGAGGAATCGTTTGACGGCTCTACCGCACCTCTCGAAGAGCGCCGGCGTTCTCAAACCGACGAGTTCTCGGACCAAGAGTGGGCGGAACAGGGCGCCGCGTCCTTGCCGGTCCTGGAGAAGAGAACCAGCGACGCCCTCCTCGCCCGTCCTCTGCCGCCGGCTGAGACGGGAGCAGCCTCCCCCACTGGTCCCGTCCCGCTACCCGCCGACGGTCGCCGACTCCCAGAGGGCGACTTTCCTCGGAAAGACTCGACCGCGCCAGGCCCCGGGTCTTCGGCCGATAGCAAGGGCTCGGTCGAAACCCGCCTCGATCCCCCGGCTCCACCCGCCGAGCCATGGCCGCCTCCGCCCATCGCCGTCCCTCCCGCCACGGTCCCGAGCGCGCCCCCGGTCGAAGGTCGTCGCCCCACCGCGGTGGTGCGGCCCCTTCCTCGGATCATGGCCATCGCCAACCAGAAGGGTGGAGTCGGAAAAACCACGACTGCGGTCAACCTGGGCGCCGCGCTGGCAGAGCTGGGGTACCGGGTGCTGGTGGTCGATCTCGATCCCCAGGGCAACGCCACCACCGGGTTGGGCATCAACGCTCGGAACCTGCAGTCGTCGATTTACGATGTCCTGCTGAACGACCTCAGTCTCGAGGATTGCATCGAGCCCACTGCGGTACGCAATCTGTTCCTGGCTCCGGCCACCATCGACCTGGCCGGCGCCGAGATCGAGCTAGTGCCGGCCTTCAGCCGCGAACTACGCCTGAAACGTGCGCTGGAGCGCCTCGACGAGTACGACTTCACGCTGATCGACTGTCCGCCCTCGCTGGGTTTGCTTACCGTGAACGGCCTGGCCGCGGCCAGCGAGGTGGTCGTTCCCATTCAGTGCGAGTACTACGCCCTGGAAGGGCTTGGCCAGCTGTTGAGCAACGTGGAGCTGGTCCAGCGGAACCTGAACCCCACCCTCGAGCTGGGAGCCATCATCTTGACCATGTACGACGCCCGGACGAAGCTGTCCGATCAGGTGGCGAAGGAAGTGCGCCAGCACTTCGGAGGCAAGGTCTGCCGGAACATCGTGCCTCGGACCGTCCGCTTGTCGGAGGCCCCGTCGTTCGGGCAGCCCATCATCGTGTTCGACTCGACGTCCCGAGGGGCTATCGCCTACCGGGAGCTGGCCAAGGAGGTGAGTGGTGGCACGCCAAGGCGGACTGGGTAGAGGTCTGGGAGCGCTGATACCGCCCCGGACGACCACCGACGACGATGGCGGCGAGGCTACCTTTCAAGAGCTTCCCATCGGTGCCATCTCCCCCAACCAGCGCCAGCCCCGCACCCAGTTCGACGAGGACGCCCTGGCCGCCCTCACGGCGTCGGTGCGTGAGCTTGGCGTGCTCCAACCCGTGCTGGTGCGGGCCAGCGGCGGCGGAGCATATGAGCTGATCGCCGGTGAACGCCGCTGGCGGGCGGCCAAACGGGCGGGCCTGTCACTGATTCCCGCCATCGTCCGTACCGTCGACGACACCCTGTCCCTCGAACAGGCCCTGGTCGAGAACGTCCAACGGGAGGACCTCAACCCTCTTGATGAAGCGGCGGCCTACCAGCAGTTGCTCGAGGACTTCCACCTGACCCACGACGAGCTGGCGTCCCGAGTGGGCAGGAGCCGAGCTGCCATCTCGAATACCTTGCGCCTGTTCCAGCTGCCGCCCACCGTCCAGCGTATGGTGGCTGAGGGTCGGCTCACCGCCGGTCACGCTCGGGCCCTGCTCACCACCCCCGACCGGGCCTACCAAGAGAGCCTGGCCACCCGCATCGTCACCGACGGCATGTCGGTTCGGGCCGTGGAGGAGGCCGCCCGCCAGCACAACAGTGACCAGGCCGAGGGCGACGGCTCATCCCCCACCCGGAACCGGGGGGCTGCGGCGGGACCGGGAGGGCGCCTCCGACCTCCGGGGCTCCTTGAGCTGGAGGAGCTGCTTTCGGCCCAGCTGGACACCCGGGTGGCCATCACCATGGGCGGCTCCAAAGGGTCGAAGGGCAAGGTGACGGTCGAGTTCGCCACACTCGAGGACCTGGAGCGCATCTATCGGGCCATGACCTCCGCCCGTCCGAGGTCCGAGGAGGACGGCTAGGCCGGCTTCGCCACCCGGGAGCCCGGCGCTGGCCGGCTACGGGTCACGACCAGACAGGCAAGCCAGGTGGTGATCGGTACTGCGGCAATCAGGCCCAGACTCCCAACCAGGGTCTGGACGATCTCCTGGGCCACGATCTCACCGGTGAGGACGTCGCTCAGACGGCGGTCGGCCACGGTGAAGATCACGAACAAAGGGAGGGCGGCGCCGGCGTAGGCCAGCACGAGCGTGTCGACGGTGGAGGCGATGTGGTCGCGGCCGATATGCATGGCCGAGGCGTACAGGTCACGGGCGGTCACCGCCGGGTTGGCCCGAAAGATCTCCCAGACCGCCGAGGCCTGGGTG